>NZ_JBVUBB010000013.1:0-183426 GCF_055791185.1 Bradyrhizobium ingae | reverse complement strand
TCCTAGTCTTTATTTTAAGCTTAAAGCAGTTTGTGCCGCCCCTGTTCCGAGCGGAAGCGGGGGAAGCGAGGCTACCCCGCCCGTCATTGCGAGAAGAGAGAACGCTACGCCTTCTCCACCCCGCACCATTCCGCGATGAACAGCGCCATCGCCTTGGTCGACTTCTTCAGCGACTCCAGATCGACATATTCGTTGAAGCCATGAATCTCGCCGCCGGAGGGGCCGAAGCAAAGGCTGGGGATGCCGTGGTTCAGACCATAGAAGCGTGTGTCGGTGAGCGCGGTGAAGACGAGGTCTTCGACCGCGCCGCCATAGATGGCGTTGAACGCCTTGCCGAAAGCAGCTTCGGGCGCGGCCGCGTCGGTGAGCTCATAGCCTTCCGACAGGAAGCCCGACCATTCGACCTCGGGCGGATTGTTGGCGAGGAAGCGGTGGTTGCGTGCCGCAACCGCAACACAAGCAAGAATCTCTTTCTGGTGATCGGCGATCGGCCAGCCCGGCAGCACGGCGATGCGGCAATCGACGTCGCACCAGGCAGGCACGCTGGAGGCCCAGTCGCCGCCCTTGATGATGCCGGGGTTGAAGTTGATGGGATGATTGAGCGTCTTGAAGTGACGATCACTCTTGGCGCGCTCGTTCCATTCGATCTCGAGCTTCTGCAGCGCCTGGATCAGATGATAGGCCGCCATGATCGCGTTGGCGCCAGAGCCGGCAAACGCCACATGGGTCGGATGCCCCTTCACGCGCAGGCGGAACCAGATCACGCCGACCTGCGAGCGCACCATCTTGCCGCCGGTCGGCTCCGGAATGAAGCAGGCGTCCGCCCGATAGCCGCGCTGGAGCGTCGAGAGCGCACCGACGCCGGTGCTTTCCTCCTCGATCACGGACTGAAAATGGATCCGCGCCGTGGGCCGAAAGCCTGCAGCCTTGATCGCATCGAGCGCGTAGAGCGCGCCGATTGTGCCGGACTTCATGTCACAGGCACCGCGGCCATACATCTTGCCGTCCTTGATCACCGGCGAGAATGGCGGAGTGTCCCAGAGCTCCAGCGGCCCCGCCGGCACGACGTCGCAATGGCCTTGCAGGATCAGCGATTTGCCGCCGCTCGTTTGCGGGCGGTAGGTTCCGACCACCGTGCGCGCTTTGGAGAAATCGTGCTCGATGGGACCGAAGCCGCGCAGATCCCTGAGTTCATCGACGTTAATGTGCCAATCGTCGACCTCATAGCCGCGTGCGCGAAGGAGGTCGCCCATCATGTCCTGACAGGGCCCTTCTGCGCCGCGGGTCGAGGGGATCGCGACGAAATCGCGTGTGGTCGCAAGCTGGGCCTCGAAGCGAGCATCGACGGCGTCGAGAATCCTCTGCTGCGTCTCGGCTTTCATGCTGGCAACTCCGTCAGGCATTCCAAAGAACGCCGCGAAGCTAGCCGATTTCAGCCCTCCGGGTACTCCTGAAAATAGGCATCCAGCAATGCATCTTCGAGCAGTCGGCCTTCCGAATAGCCATTCAGCGTCGCCGGCCGCGTGACGCCGTCGATCAGGCGCTTGCAAGGCTCGGGGGCGCCAAGCACAGTTCGAATGGGAATGCGCTCCGCATAGATCGGCAGTGCGTAGTCTTCCTCGTCGTCGCCAATCCCCTTGCTGCGAACCTTGGCTGACGCCTCCTCGATCTGCATTGCGATGAAGGACGTCGCCTTGATCTCCTGCGTGCTGCTCTGGCGCAGCCCCGCAGTACGCCCGGGATAGAGTCGATCGACCATGGCGACAAGTGCCCGCTGTTTTTCGTCGGGATCGGTCACCAGGTGCGCGGTGCCGAAGGCCATCACGGCGCGATAATCCGCCGAGTGGTTGAAGCCGCAGCGCGCCAGCACGAGGCTGTCGAGATGTGCAACGGTGAGACAGACTCTCTGGCCTTCCGACTGGTTGCGCAACATGCGGCTCGCGCTGGAGCCGTGCCAATAGAGCTTGGTCCCTTCCCGCCAGAAGAAGGTCGGCGTGCAATAGGGCTGGCCATCGATCACATAGGAGACGTGGCACAGCATCGACGAGTCGAGGATGCGGTGAACGGTGGCGCGATCGTAGGCGCCGCGCTCGTGCAGGCGTTTCACCCGATTACGCTGGGAGATCGGATAGGACGTGGTGGCGATCCCGTCGGACACGGCGGCTCCTGTCGTGACAATTGAACCCGGAAGGCGTTGTAGCGGCTCATTTGGTCTGCGATAGTTCCAATTGTATGCGAAAAATTCCGACCAATTCGAAGCCGTCCCCGAAAGCTCCGCCGCGCAAGGCCGAGCTGCCGCTCGATTTCGCGGGAGCGCACATCACGGCGACCGCTTCCTCGGCGCATCGGCTCTATCAGGCGCTCTGCCACGCGATCGTGGAAGGCCTGGTCAGGCCGGGCGAGCCGCTGCCGCCGTCGCGGACACTGGCGAAACAGGCCGGCTTCCGGCGCAACGCCGTCGTCACGGCCTATGAGCGGCTGATCGCCGATGGATTTGCCGAAGCGACCGTCGGCTCCGGCACGTTCGTCGCCGCGAAAATTCCGTCCCGTGCGAGCGATGCGCGCAAGCCGACGATCACCGTTGAAGCCCCGCGGCAGAGCGCGCTGGCGCTTGGTTGCACCTATATCGACGAGCGATCACTGCAGCGCTTCCGCGGCTTCGTCGGCCGTCGCATGCGCGCCTTCGGCAGCGAACATCTGCATTATGGCGATCCCCGCGGCAGCCGCGAGCTGCGCCTCGCGGTTGCCGATCATCTGCTTGCGGCGCGCGGCCTGCGCTGCGATCCCGACCAGATCATGCTGACATCAGGCACGCTGCACGCGCTGCGTGTCGTGCTCAGCGTGATCCTGAAGCCCAACGACCAAATCTGGTGCGAGGATCCCGGATACCCCACCGCCCGCGAGGCGATGCTCCGTAGCGGCTATCGCGCTATCTCCGTGCCGGTCGACGAGCATGGCCTGCGCGTCGCCAGGGGCCGCGCCGCGGCACCGAGGGCGCGCGCGGCCTATGTCACGCCGTCGCATCAGTTTCCGCTGGGTGTGCAAATGTCTATGCCGCGCCGGCTCGAGCTTCTGGACTGGGCGAAAGAAGCCGGCGCCTTCGTGCTGGAGGACGATTACGATAGTGAGTTCCGCTATGACGGCGCGCCCCTGATGTCGCTTGCCGGCATCGATCAGCTCGAGCGCGTGATCTACATGGGCACCTTCGCCAAGACATTGTTTCCGGGTCTGCGGATCGGCTATTGCGCGATGCCGGAGCGGCTGGTCGGCACGGTTACGACCGCACGCGCCGCGCTCGACCGCTTTCCCGGCACGCTGATGGAGGGCGCGGTCGCGGACATGCTCAATTCCGGCGCCTTCGCCGCCAACCTGAAGCGGGTGCGGAAACTCTATCGCGAGGCGCGTGATGCGCTGGCTGCGACGCTTCAGGCCGCGTCCGACGGACACCTGTCGGTTCCGGTACCCTCGCAAGGTCTGCATCTGGTCGCGCGGTTCGATCCGTCGGTGGATTTGCGCGTTGCCTCGCAGGCCAAGCAGGCGGCCGGCGCGGAAGGCTGGCTGCTCGCCGACACCTATGCGCGCGTCAGTCCCCTGCCCGGTTTCGTCCTCGGCTTTTCCGGCCATTCGATTCCGCAACTGGTGGCGTCGGCCGAGAAACTCGCGACACAATCGCTGGCCGCGCTCGGCGGCAGCGACAAGTCGGCGCGGCGCACATGACGAAGGTTCACTATGAGAATCGCGCGCGGCTTTCTAACATCGGCACATCGAGGCCGGGATTCTCATCATGCTCCATTTCCGCGCGATCTGCGTGTGCGCGCTGCTTGCCGCGTCAACAATAACGCTGGCGCACGCCGGCACGGTGGGACGTGAGCAGGATATCGTCGACTTGCGGCTTGGCCAGCGCGTGATGGTCGATGACGGCACCTGCCCGGCCGGGCAGATCAAGGAAGTGCGCGGTGCGAAGATGACCGAAAGCGGCGTCGTGCGGACGCGGTCATGCGTGGCACGCTTCGGACCGAAGTCGAAATAGCTTGCCAGTTACTTCGCCGGATCGAACATGCACTGAAGGGTCGGCTTGGCGATCTTGGTGAAGGTCGGTCCGATCTCGGACTGCTTTGCGAGCGGTACCCATTCGTTCTCGATGGTCGGCACGCCGGTCTCGCCGATGCCGCGAAGCAGCGCCTCACGCAGGTCGCGGTCCTCGACGACGGCGACGGCATGATCATGCAGGCAGCCACAAACCTCCTCCGGATGCGCCCAGCGCCCGAGCATGTGCGGCGCGCATTGGCGCACGAAGTCGGTGCGCGGATCCGGTAACCTGTTGGGAGAGCGCACCTGAGCCTGGGCCGCGGTGACCGTAAAAGAGAACGCGAGGAAAGCTGCGGCGCAGATGCGAAACATGATGGCTTTTCTTGATCTTGCTGGTCTTTTTCTTGCGATCAGAGACGTGCGGCCATCACGATCGGCTGAGGCGCCTTGGCCCCAACCGGCGAGCCGCTATAGGCGAAGGTCCCGACGCCCGGCAGTCCGCTGTCGCTCGTTCCGGCCAGCGAGGACCCGGCGAGGACGAAGCCGAAAGCAAGGATGAAGCTGAGCGCCCGCATGTGAAGTCTCCAGTTCCGCTGGCCGGGTTGATAACCATGAGCGGTTTCATGCGTGATGCGCCAAAACGGGAAAATGGTTTCATCTTCGTGAGAATTGTTTCATCGGCGCGGATACGACGAAACATTAAGTCAAAAACCTCAATCATTTCAGTGAGGCTCCGTCTGCGGCCATCGGCGGCCTCCCGAGCTTCCCGACACGCGCAATCGCCCCGCACGTGCTTTGGTCACTGTCCCGAAGCAGACGCTTCACACGCATTTTACGTTTCTCTGCTGAAGAAGAGCCAAAGAAGCGCGAAGTTCCGCTGAACCGGGGATGGACCAGCGGCGACGGAAGCCTTCGAACAGCGATAAGCCCGGCACCAAACCGAGGCTCAGGGTTGAGGGATGGCCATCATGACGGCGGCAGATCGCGCAATGGCGCGCGACGCGGACCACGGCTCGGACCGCGCCAACGAGACACCGACGCAGCGCAGCGCCACCGGCGCGATGGCGCTGCAATCCGACCGGGGCTATGAGGCTGCCCCGCAGGCATTCGTGCGGCTGAGCGGCTCGCTTCTGGCAAAGCCACGCGTCAGCCGCAGTCTCATCACTGGGTGAAGAAGTCGCCGCACTTCTGAACGCTGGTGTCCGTCGGCCCCCAAGGCATGATCGGCACGCTCGAGGTCGAGTTCTTCGGCGAACCTTCGATCAGCTTGTCAGAATAGACCATGTAGACCAGCACGTTGCGCTTGGTATCGCAGCCGCGCACAATCTGCATCTTCTTGAAGAATAGCGAGCGACGCCTGCGGAACATGTCGTCGCCCTGCTCCAGCTTGTCCTTGAACTTGATCGGACCGACCTGCCGGCAGGCAAGCGAGATGTCAGACACCTCCTCCGCGAGCCCCAGCCAGCCCTTGAAACCGCCCTTCTCCGGCACCGTGAAATGACAGGCCACGCCCTCGACCTCGGGATCATCAAGGCCATAGGTCGCGAGCTTATCGTTCGGGCTCAGCCATTTGAAGACGGTGGAGCGACGGAAGATCAGATCAGGCTCGTCGGCGGCTTGGGCGAAGCCGGTCGGCACGGCCGCGAGCAGGAGGAATAAAGCGAGGCCTTTCAAGCGCATGCCGGAAAGACCGGGGAAACGAGATGACATGAAGTTCTCCGGTAACAAGTCCCTGCAATGTAGGGATGAGAGGGCTGATCAGGAAGGCGAGCAGCCCACCCGCGCGGCCGCCGTTTACCCCTCTGTGAGGCTTTTTTGCTACGGCTCAGGCAAATGTACCTGATCGCAGAACCGCCCTGCTGGTGAACGCGTATCCCCTCTGCGAGACTAACTACTGATTTGGATGACGGATTCGAGGATGAATAGCGTGAGCGTGACCGGTTCTTCTGCCGCAAAGGCGCGGTTGTGGCGGGTCGCCATTTTGACGGCGGCGGGTGCGATTGGCACCACGACCCAGGCGGAAGCCGCGATGTATTACTGGTCGGACTATAACGACGGGTCGTACTACCACCAGCCGCAGCCGCGAATCGAGCGTGCGAAGCCGCACAAGCGCAGTGCCATTCCGGGCAAGAAGGAGATCGGGGAGAAGGAGGCCGGCGCCAAGCCACAAGGGCCGCTGGTCATCGCTATCTCGATCGACCGTCAGAGGATGACGGTCTACGATTCCAACGGCGTGTTCGCGCAATCGCCGGTGTCGACCGGCATGAAGGGCCATCCCACGCCGATGGGAGTCTTCAGCGTCATCCAGAAACACAAATTCCACCATTCCAACATCTATAGCGGCGCGCCGATGCCGTACATGCAGCGCATCACCTGGTCGGGTGTCGCCATGCATGCCGGCGTCCTGCCCGGCTATCCGGCCTCCCACGGGTGCATCCGTATGCCGATGGCATTCGCCGTGAAGATGTGGAATTGGACCAGGATGGGCGCGCGGGTGATCGTCACGCCCGGCGAGATGACGCCGCACAATTTCTCCCATCCCCTGCTCGCGAGCCTGCGCGTTCCGCCTCAACCCGCGGCGAGCCTGGATCAGCCTTCGACGACGGTGGCCGACAAGGCAGACAAGGGCACGCCCGCGACAAAGTCTCCTGAGAGCAAGGCCGAAGAGACCAAAGCCGCTGCCGAGATCAAGAGCGCAAGCGCCGAGCCGGCGGTGGAACTGCGCTCGACCGTCGGTCACACCGTGATATCAGGCGCAACCATCGGCAACGCGATGGCGCGCGAGGAAGCCGACAAGGCCGCTCCGAACGAGGACGTGAAAACGGACGGTGCGAAAACTGCTGCCACTTCCGAGTCGGCAAAACCACAATCGGACGAAGCGGCCGCCAAGCTTGAACCTGAAAAGCCTGAACCTGCAAAGGCTGAAGCGACCGAGGTCAAGAAGTCCGACGCCAGCACTGCGACGACACCTGCGCAGCCCGCCGCCGACGCGACAAAGGATCAGACCCGCGTCACCGAACCCGCGCCAGCGGCAAAGCCCGAGTTGCCGAAGCGCGCGGGGCAGATCGCGGTCTTCATCAGCCGCAAGGATTCCAAGATCTATGTGCGGCAGAACTTTTCGCCGCTGTTCGAAGCGCCTGTGACGATCGCGGCCAGCGATCGTCCGCTCGGCACGCATGTCTTCACCGCGGAAGCCGACAAGGGGGACGCCAACGCGCTGCATTGGTCGGTGGTGTCGCTGCCCGTTGCCGTTCGCTCGGTGGAGCGTGACGACGAGAGCCGCATGACGCGCCGCCAGCGCATGGCCGGCGTTATCCCGATCGCCGCAAAGCCCGTGATCATGCCGGATAGTCCGGCCGAGGCGCTCGATCGCGTCTCGATCCCCGCCGACACCATGGCGAAGATCAACGAGATGCTGACCACCGGCAGCTCGATCATCGTCTCCGACCAGGGCATCAACCAGGGTGAGACCGGCGAAGGCACCGACTTTATCGTCCGTCTGCACTAGGCCCCGCATAACGTGGTGTTGAGCGCCGACGGGCGCGCACCGGGAGTATGATCCGTATCCGGATCAACTTGGGGGACATCGCCATGCTGAACCGCAGGACAATGCTCACGGCGGCGCTCGCCGTGATTGCCAGCCCCAATGCCAGTCGCGCCCTGGCGCAGGGCGCGATGAGCAAGATCTCGGCTTACGCCTTCTCGTTCCCCGCGCTCTCCGGTGACGACATCAGGCTTGCCGCGTTTACCGGCCGGCCGCTGATGATCGTCAACACGGCCTCGCTCTGCGGCTACACTCCACAATATGCCGGCCTTCAGGAACTCTGGAGCCAGTTCCGCGAGCGCGGACTGACCATCATCGGCGTGCCCTCCAACGATTTCGGCGGCCAGGAGCCAGGCGGCGTCACGGAGATTTCGGAGACTGCACATCACCAATATGGCGTCACCTTCCCAATCGCCGCGAAGGCCGTCGTGATTGGACCGAAGGCCCATCCATTCTACAAATGGGCCGCGGAAACCCGGCCCAAGGAAGTTCCGCGCTGGAACTTCCACAAATACCTGATCGGCCGCGACGGCTACATCGCTGAGGTTTTCGCTTCTGCGGTCGAGCCGACCGACACTCGCGTCAAGACGGCGGTAGCCAAGTCGCTGGCCGATAGCTGAACCCGTCTCACGCGCTTGGGCACAATTGCCCGGCGGACCCAAACAGCCGTTGCATTGGCGACGGCCCACCAACTAGGCTAGGATCGTCTGGGGCGGACAGGTTCGGACAGGGGCAAAAAAAGCTACGGCCGAACAACGGGATCAATCTATCGAGGACAACATCATGCGTGTTGCGGCAGGACTCATTTTGGCGAGCGCAATTTCTCTTGCGATGGCGAGCGCCGCGTGGTCGCAGACGACCCCGGCCGCGAAGCCCGCGGCAGCCGCGCAGGCCGCCCCCGCCGCAGCGCCGGCAGCGACCCCTGCTCCTGCCGCGGCCGCCAGCCCGCCGGCAGCGGCACAAGGCGCGCAGCCGGCTCGCGCGGCCTGCAGCAATCCCAATGCGCTCGGCGTCGCCCGCACGGTCGAGATCGACACCACGGGTGGCCCGGGCTTCGGCTTCGAGCACTTCAAGGAGCTCGACTTCCTGCGTGACCACGAGGTCGTTCTGACCTTCGACGACGGCCCCTGGCCGCGCAACACGCCCGCGGTGCTGAAGGCGCTGGCCGAGGAATGCACCACCGGCATCTTCTTCCCGATCGGCAAGCATTCGACCTACGAGCCGGAGATCCTGAAGCAGGTCTATGCCGCCGGCCACACTGTCGGCGCACATACCTGGTCGCACGCCAATCTCAACGACAAGAAGCTGACCGAACAGCAGAAGAAGGACGAGATCGAAAAAGGGTTCTCCGCGGTGAAATGGGCGCTCGGCGGCATCTCGCCCTCGCCGTTCTTCCGCTTCCCGGCGCTGCAACACCCGCCGGAGATGGTCACCTATCTCGGCAACCGCAACATCGCGATCTTCTCCTGCGATCTCGACTCCTTCGACTTCAAGGCCTCCAAGCCCGAGAAGGTGATCGACACTGTGATGAAAAAGCTGACCAAGCTCGGCAAGGGCATCATCCTGATGCATGATTTCCAGAAGCACACCGCCGAAGCGCTGCCCGCGCTGCTCCAGCAGCTCAAGGCCGGCGGCTACAAGGTCGTGGCGATGCGCGCAAAGAGCCCGGTGTCGACGCTGCCCGAGTACGACCAGGAGCTGATGAAGGACGTCAAGCTGCCGACGGTGAGCCAGCGCCCGGTCAACAGCGTGGTGACGACGGTTTCGGAATAGTCGCGCCGTTGTCTTTCCGTTTCGAAGGTTACGTCATCGTTTCCGCCGACGGCATGCTTGCCGACGCGCGGCACGTCATGCCCGACAGCCTGAAGTTCGAGGGCGACAAGAGGTTCTTCGAGCAGGCGCTCGATCGCGTCGCGCTGATCGTGCACGGCCGCCATTCGCATGAGGGACAGCCGAATTCACCCAAGCGCAAGCGGCTGGTTCTGACTCGCAAGATCGCCGCGCTCGCGGTCGACCCGGAAATGCCGAACGCAAGCCTCTGGAATCCGCGCGGCGCCAGCTTCGAGGAAGCCTGCGCTTTTGCCGACGTTACCTCCGGCACGGTCGCGATCATCGGCGGCCCCGTCGTGTTCGACATGTTCATGGACCGCTATGATACCTTCTGGCTCTCGGAAGCCCCGCAGGTGCGCGTGCCCGACGGCGAAGGCTGTTTCGTCGGCGTGCCGGAACGGACACCGCACGAGATCCTCGCCGCCCACGGAATGAAGCCGGGCGCACCCTCCGTGCTGGATGCGGCGCATGGGGTCACCGTCACCCCATGGCGCCGCAGCTAAAGCTCGGGACCCGAAGGGCCGCAGGAGCGCAAAGTGTGAAGCACTTGTCCCTCGCGACAAACGCGGAACGCGTTTGCGCGGAGATCATTCTCAAACCACAACCTAAAGCGCGATGACGATTCATCCCGATCTCATCGCGCTTTAGTGCGGAGGATCGGTTACGGCGTCGGCAGGTGATAGACCAGCGAGCCGCGCAGCGTGTGGATGGTGCCGCCCGCGCTTAGGCTTGTGAAGAAGCTATCCGTCAGATCGTCGCGCGTCTCGACATGGGTCATGCGATACTCGGCGCGGGCCGAGATCCTGTCGCTGAAGAAACGCTCGAAGCCGCCGCCAAAGGTGGCACCATGATATTCGCGCTCGGGGCTGGTGCTCTGAAGTCCGAACAAACTGTAAGTGATGGAATTTGCGGTCACCCCGGTGTAGCCGCCGAGCACATAAACGAGCGTCTCCGGTGAAACGAGATAGCCAACGCGCCCGCCGACGGTCCAGGCCCACTTCACTGACGCGAGATCCGACGTGATCGTCGTCCCTGCGCCCGCACCATTTGCCGAGATGCTGGCCCCGCCATTCGTCGCCACATCGATGAGGCCGAACGCGCCGATCACCCATTTCGGTGCGATCTGACGATCATAGCCGATGGTGAAGGTGCCCCCGACATCGGCACCACCGAGGCCCGCCGCGTTGAAATCCAGCACGCCAGGGATCGAGGCCGCAACATGGGGCGTAAGGGCATCGCCACCGATGCCGGCGCCGACGTACACGCCCGTCCACACCGGATTGAGCGCCGGCGCCGCCGCCGTCGTCGTCGTGGGGCCGCCGAACTGGCCGAAGCGGTAGGCCGCGCCGATCCGGATCACATGCTCAGAGAGATCCGTGGTCCAGACCGCGCCGAGCGGATCGACCGTCGTGTTGCGGCCGAGCGCAACGTAGCGATACTCACCGCGTAGCGACACGTTGTTGGAAAGGCGATATTCCGCGCCCGCGCCGACCGTATAGCCGTGTGAGGTCTGTGCCGGCTCCTGCACCGTGAACGACGGGCCGCCCCCGAGCACCGCGTAGTTGAGATTCCAATTGTTGATGCGCATCTCGCTGTAGCCGGCGAGACCATAGAGCAGGATATCGGGCGTCACCAAAAACCCGGCACGGCCGCCGATTGTCCAGCCCTGGTCGAGCGACGGCATCCCTGCAGCAAGACTCAGCCCCAGGCCGTTCCCGCCCACGTTCACAGTCGTCCGCTGGCGCGACCAGTCGTAGTCGACGAAACCGCCGACCACGAACTGCGGCGCAACCTGGATGTCGAAGCCGGCAAAAGCGGACAGTCCGAGATCGGCGCCCTGCAAGCCGTCGAGGCTGAACATCGAAGCGCCGCCGCCAACCGGCGTCAGGTTCGAGCGCCCGGACGCGAAGTCGAAGCCAAGTCCGGCGCCAACGTAGAATTGGGTCCAGCTTGCCACTGGAACCGGTTGCGGCCGCGCCTTGACGGGAAGATCAGCGGCACTGGCCGGCAGCGTAGCAAAACCCATGACCTGTGCTGCACAGAAAACCACGGCCGCGCGCGCAGCCACGTCTCGCTTCGAATGAATCAAATCCGTCCCCAATTGCCCCACCCGCCGAAACATCGCGTCTGGCGAACACCTCGTCCCACAGTGGTTCCATGGGTCGGCGCAAAAGTCCTGATGGAGCGCGGTCAGATTTCTGAAATTTTCTGAAATTGCGCCTTCAGAAGACTAGCGGCGCCCGGAAAAACCCAGATTCACGAAAGGGTTGGTGCTGATGCCTGGATGCGCCCGCCAGCAAATCCGGAGCACCGTGGCGACCAAGACACATATGGCGATGCCGCCGCGGCGAATCATAGCGCGACGTCCAGGGCCAGACCTCCTCGCCGGTCCCGTCGATCTTCGTCCGCCCTGACACGCGCATCGATTACCCCGCGCGCCAAGGCGCGAAGCCCCTCGCCCGCAAGAAAATCTCGAGCTGCGACGCTACACGTCGCCGTAGGCCGCCTCGACCGGGCGCGTGGCCCGGCCGTAGCCCATGATCATGAACAGCGCGCCGATGATCGAGAGGTTCTTCAGCGCGTCGACCAGCATCTTGGCGTTGTCGGGCGGCGTCTGGTTCCAGAAATCATAGAACAGCACGGTCGCGACCGCGACGTAGATGATCAGCAGCATCGCGAAGAAGCGCGCCGCGAAATTCAGCGCGATCATGAGGCCAGCGATGATCTCGAGTCCACCGACCGCGATCGCCAGCAGTTGCGGCGTCGTCATGCTGGTGGCCTGCTCGACCTGCTGCGCATAGGGTGCGACGATCTCCGGCACGGTGACTTTGCCGGCGATGAAATCGGCGGTCGCCTGTATCGCGAACAGCTTCGTCGCGCCCGTATAGATGAACAGCACGGCGAACAGGATTCGCCCGAAAGTCACGAACGCTGGCATGGTCGGCCTCTTGGCAATGCTTTAAGGGCGGGACGCTGACGCGACGACGAAGCGATTATGAAGATTCCACGGGCGATTTTCAAACGGGGAAATCCGTGGCTCGTCGACCCTGCCCACGCCTGCCGCGCTACTTTGCATGGGGTTGTTTTCGATGTTTCGCCTGGCGGCCCCGCGGACTCTCCTTGAGCCAGGCGACAGATGGTCTCGCGGAGGCCCCCTTCGCCCGAATTCGAGCTGCGCTCGAATTCGATATCTCCCCGCAGGCCGGCCGACCCTTTCTACGTGAACAGGCTCGGCTGCTGCCGTGCTGCACGTTCCTGCGCTTCCACGACCGCCACAGCGGTCATGTTGAGAATACCGCGCGCGGTGACCGAGGGAGTGAGGATGTGCGCCGGACGCGCCGGGCCGATCAGGATCGGGCCGACAGGCAGCGCATCCGCGAGCGACTTGATCATCTGATAGGCGACGTTGGCGGTGTCGAGGTTCGGCATGATCAAGATGTTGGCCTCGCCCTCGAGATTGGAGTGCGGCAGGACCAGTTTTCGCGCGGCAGCGGAGAGTGCGGTGTCGCCCTGCATCTCGCCGTCGGCTTCGATCTCCGGATGCTTCTCCTTCAGGAGCTGGGTCGCCCGGCGCATCTTGCGCGAGGACTCCGTGTCGTAGCTGCCGAAATCCGAATGCGAGACGAAGGCAATCTTCGGCTTGATGTTGAAGCGCTGGACGTGGACCGCAGCGAGCGAGGCGATCTCGGCGAGTTCCTCGGCGCTCGGATTGGGCCGCACCTGGGTGTCGGCGATGAAGAAGGCGCCCTTGCTGGTGATCATCAGCGCCAGCGCCGCATAGTCGCTGATCCCACTCGAGAAGCCGATGATCTCCCGGACGTGACGCAGATGGCTCATGTAGCGGCCCTCGACGCCGCAGAGCATCGCATCCGCCTCGCCGCGCCCCACGGCGAGCGCCGCGATCACGGTGTTGCTGGTGCGCACCACGGTGCGTGCCCCTTCCGGCGTGACACCGCGGCGGCCGGCAACCTCGACATAGGTCTGCACATAGGAGCGATAACGCGGATCGTCCTCGGGGTTGACCAGGTCGAAATCCTTGCCCGCCGTGATCGAGAGACCGAAGCGCTTGATGCGCGCCTCGACCACCGACGGACGGCCGACCAGGATCGGCCGCGCGAGCTTTTCCTCCAGCACCACCTGCGTGGCGCGCAGCACGCGCTCGTCCTCGCCCTCGGCGTAGATCACACGCACCGGCTGGGTCTTGGCCTTGGCGAACATCGGCTTCATGACGATGCCGGAGCGGAAGGCGAAGCGCGTAAGCTGGGCCGCATATTCGTCGAAATTGGTGATGGGGCGCGTCGCAACTCCGGATTCCATCGCGGCCTTGGCAACCGCCGGCGCGATGCGCAGGATAAGCCGAGGATCAAATGGGCTCGGGATCAGCGAGCCCGGGCCGAAGCCGCCCGCCTCACCGGTGTCGAAGCTGCCCTGGGAGACCGCGTCCGACGGCGCCTCTCGCGCAAGCTGTGCGATCGCCTCAACCGCGGCATGCTTCATCTCCTCGTTGATCGCGGTGGCGCCTACGTCAAGCGCGCCGCGGAAGATGAAGGGGAAGCACAGGACGTTGTTGACCTGGTTCGGATAGTCGGATCGGCCGGTGCAGATCATGGCGTCTGGGCGCGCTTTCCGCGCCTCCTCCGGCATGATCTCCGGTGTGGGGTTGGCGAGCGCCATGATCAGCGGATGATCGGCCATCGCCTTGGCCATCTCGGGCGTCAGCACGCCCGGCGCCGAGAGCCCGACGAAGATGTCGGCGCCGCCGATAACGTCGGCCAGCGTGCGCTTGTCGGTCTTCTGGGCATAGACCGCCTTCCAGCGGTCCATCAGCGTGTTACGTCCGTCATAGACGAGACCGTCGATGTCGCAGACCCAGATGTTCTTGCGCTGCGCACCCATGGAGACCAGAAGGTTCAACGTCGCGAGCGCAGCGGCCCCTGCCCCCGACGCCACGATCTTGACGTCCGAGAGCTTCTTGCCGTTCAGCCGCAGGCCGTTGGTGATCGCGGCGGCGACGATGATCGCGGTGCCGTGCTGGTCGTCATGGAAGACCGGGATCTTCATGCGCTCCTTCAGCCGCGACTCGATCTCGAAACACTCAGGACCCTTGATGTCCTCGAGATTGATGCCACCGAAGGTCGGCTCCAGCGCCGCCACCGTCTCGACCACGCGGTCGATGGTGTCGGCGGCGATCTCGATGTCGAAGACGTCGATGCCGGCGAATTTCTTGAACAGGACCGCCTTGCCTTCCATCACGGGCTTGGACGCAAGCGGGCCGATATTGCCGAGGCCCAGGACCGCGGTGCCGTTGGAGACCACGGCCACCAGGTTGGCGCGGGTTGTCAGCGTGGCGGCTTCCGCCGGGTTCTTGGCGATCTCGGTGCAGGCCGCGGCGACGCCGGGCGAATAGGCGAGCGCGAGGTCCCGCTGGTTGGCGAGCGGCTTGCTCGCCTGGATCTCGAGCTTTCCGGGCCGCGGCAGACGGTGATAGGCCAGCGCCGCCTGGTGGAGATCTTCAGAATAGGACGACATGCCGTGTCTCGCCTCGCGTTTTGCGACCTCAAACCCGTTTCCTCCGACCGGTCCGCGCCCTCACGGCACGTATTCCGGGTCGTGGAAACGGGATCAAGCACGGCCGGCGCCCGTGTGGCAACATCCGATTGCAGCCCCATCAACAGGCCGTGCCGTCAAATATCTGAAAACCATAGCTTTCCCTGGACCGGCAAGCCATTGCGAATATGGCAGGTTGTTTCGGCCTGAGCCGGCAACTGGAGCTGACCGCACAAGATGAGGCCTGATCGCAATCGCGTTGCTCGCAGTGCTCGCCGACAGGGTCAGGGGCATCGCGTGGACGTCGCCGCGGCTTTCGGTGACAGTTAAACTCGCGGACGATCCTCAATCTCGGTCACCGCGAGTGTAGCGAAGCAATCCAAAATCTTTCCGCGGAGAACTTTGGATTGCTTCGCTGCGCTCGCGACGACGATGTGGATGAGGACGCGCTTCAAGCCGAGAGGAAGGACTCGCGGAAGCCCCCTCACCCGCCGCGCTACGCGCGTCGGCCTCTCCCCGCATCGCCCCGCTGAAGGTTCGGCGGGACAAGCGCGGGGCGAGGCGAAGCGTCACTTCTGCGGCAGGTTCACCCGCACGTGCAGTTCGCGAAGCTGCTTGGTCGTGGCTTCCGAGGGCGCGCCCATCAGGAGGTCCATGGCCTGCTGGTTCATCGGGAACAGCGAGATCTCGCGCAGGTTCGTAGTGCCGCAGAGCAGCATCACGATGCGGTCGACGCCCGCGGCCATGCCGCCATGCGGCGGCGCGCCGTACTGGAAGGCACGGTACATGCCGCCAAAACGCTCGACCACTTCCTGCTCGCCATAGCCGGCAATCTCGAACGCCTTCACCATCGCTTCCGGCACGTGGTTGCGAATGCCGCCCGAGGCGATCTCGTAACCGTTGCAGGTGATGTCGTACTGGAATGCCTTGATGGTCAGAGGATCCTGGCCCTTCAGCGCCTCCAGGCCGCCCTGCGGCATCGAGAACGGGTTGTGCGAGAAGTCGACCTTCTTGTCGTCCTCGTTGTATTCGTACATCGGGAAGTCGACGATCCAGGCCAGTTCGAACCGCTCCTTGTCGGTGAGGTTCAACTCTTCGCCGACCTTGTTGCGCGCAAGGCCTGAGAACTTCCAGAACTTGTCGGGATCGCCCGCGACGAAGAAGGCTGCATCGCCTTCCTTCACGCCGATCTGCGCGCGGATCGCAGCGGTGCGCTCCGGCCCGATGTTGTTCGCAAGCGGACCTGCCCCCTCGCCACCCTCGCGCCACATGATGTAGCCAAGGCCGGGCTGGCCCTCGCCCTGCGCCCACGAATTCATGCGGTCGCAGAACGCGCGCGAGCCGCCGCCCGGCGCGGGAATGGCCCACACCTGGTTCTTCGGGTCTTCGAGCATGCGCGCGAACACTTTGAAGCCGGAGCCGCGGAAGTGCTCGGAGACATCCTGCATCTCGATGGGGTTGCGCAGGTCCGGCTTATCGCTGCCGTACTTCCGCAGCGCCTCGGCGAACGGAATCCGGCGCCAGTTCTTGCTCACCGGCTTGCCTCTGGCGAACTCCTCGAACACGCCGGTGATGACCGGCTCCATCGCCGCGAAGACGTCGTCCTGCGTGACGAAGCTCATCTCGACATCGAGCTGATAGAACTCGCCGGGCAGACGGTCGGCGCGCGGGTCCTCGTCGCGGAAACAAGGCGCGATCTGGAAGTAGCGGTCGAAGCCCGACATCATCAGCAGCTGCTTGTACTGCTGCGGCGCCTGCGGCAGCGCGTAGAACTTGCCGGGATGGATGCGCGACGGCACCAGGAAGTCGCGTGCGCCTTCCGGCGAGGATGCGGTCAGGATCGGCGTGTTGAACTCGAAGAAGCCCTGCGCCTTCATCCGCTGGCGCATGGAATCGATGATCGCGACGCGCGTCATGATGTTCTGGTGCAGCTTCTCGCGACGCAGATCGAGGAAGCGGTACTTGAGGCGAATGTCTTCGGGATATTCCTGGTCGCCGAACACCGGCAGTGGCAGGTCGCCGGCCGGTCCGAGCACCTCGATCTCGCTGACATAGACCTCGACCTTGCCGGTCGGCAGATCGTCATTGTCGGTGCCTTCCGGACGGCGGCGGGCCTTGCCGTCCATCCGCACGACGTATTCCGAGCGCAGCTTTTCGGCCAGCGAGAACGCTGGCGAATCCGGGTCGACCACGCATTGGGTCAGGCCGTAATGGTCGCGCAGGTCGATGAACAGCACGCCGCCATGGTCGCGAACGCGATGGACCCAGCCGGAAAGGCGGACCGTCTCGCCGATGTGGCTCTCGCGGAGCGCGCCGCATGTATGTGACCGGTAGCGATGCATGGTAGTCCCAAAAATGATGTCGGAGGATCGAATCGGACGACCCAAAAGGCCGGTCCGAAGTTGCGGGTGGGTTTACCCGACGAGGCCGGGTGCGGCAACCAAGGGAACGGCCTGTTTTGGGCCTGGAATGCCCATTTTTACACGAGCCCGGCTGGAGCCTTTGCCGATCGGCGTTCCAGCCCTACATTTACGCTCATGACCGTCCATTTCCCGTTCCAGAACTCCTATTCGGCGCTGCCGGACACTTTCTTTGCCCGCGTGGCGCCGACCCCGGTCGCCGCGCCCCGGCTGATCAAGCTGAACCGGCCGCTTGCTGTCCAACTCGGGCTTGATCCGGACCTGCTGGAGACGCCGGAGGGCGCCGAGATCCTGGCCGGAAAGACGGTTCCAGCGGGCGCAGACCCTATCGCCATGGCCTATGCCGGCCACCAGTTCGGGCAGTTCGTGCCGCAGCTCGGCGACGGCCGGGCGATCCTGCTCGGCGAGGTCATCGACAAGGACGGCGTCCGCCGTGACATCCAGCTCAAGGGCTCGGGTCCCACCCCGTTTTCGCGCCGCGGTGACGGCCGCGCGGCGCTCGGGCCGGTGCTGCGCGAGTACGTCGTCAGCGAAGCCATGTACGCGCTCGGCATCCCGACCACGCGCTCGCTCGCCGCCGTCGTCACCGGCGAGCACGTGATCCGCGAGACCGCGCTTCCAGGCGCCGTGCTGACCCGCGTGGCATCGAGCCACATCCGTGTCGGCACGTTCCAGTATTTCGCCGTCCGCCGCGACACCGACGCGATCCGCCGGCTCGCCGACCATGTCGTCGACAGGCACTATCCGGAGCTGCGCGGCGCCGAGCAGCCCTATCACGCGCTGCTCGCCGGCGTCGTCGCCCGCCAGGCCGATCTCATCGCGCGCTGGCTGTTGGTCGGCTTCATCCACGGCGTGATGAACACCGACAACACCTCGATCTCGGGCGAGACCATCGATTACGGCCCCTGCGCCTTCATGGACTCCTACGATCCCGCGCAGGTGTTCTCGTCGATCGACGAGATGGGCCGCTACGCCTATGCCAACCAACCGCGCATCGCGCTGTGGAATCTGATCCGGCTCGCCGAATGCCTCTTGCCGCTGTTCTGCGACGATCAGGAGAAGGCGATCGAGCAGGCGCAGGACATCCTCGGCGCGTTCCCGGACGCGTTCAGCAGAGCTTATCAGGCGGGCCTGCGCAAGAAGGTAGGCCTGTTCACGGAACGCGACGGCGACGAGGCGCTGATTCAGGATCTGCTGGATGCGATGGCGAAGCACCAGGCCGACTTCACCCTCACCTTCCGCAGGCTCGGCGATGCCGCCGGCAATGAGGACGGCGTTGCCGACGTCCGCGCGCAGTTCATGGACCCGGCCGCCTTCGACGAATGGGCCAAACGCTGGCGCGAACGTCTCGCTCCGGAGCCGCAATCCGCCGCCGAGCGCCAAGCCGCCATGCACGCCGTCAACCCCGCCCACATCCCACGCAACCACCGCGTCGAAGCGGTGATCCGCGCCGCCGTGGACAATGACGACTACAGGCCGTTCGAAGAGCTGGTGAAGGTGCTGGCCAAGCCGTACGAGGACCAGCCGGAGTACGCGGCCTATCAAGACCCGCCGCTACCGGACCAGCGTGTGCTGCGAACGTTTTGCGGGACGTGAGGCAGTCGTTCGCCGCCATCTTGCGCGCGCGATCGACTCCCTACCGCACCGCGAGACGACCCCGTTGACCCCGTCTGCCTTTCTGCCCAACAATTTGCGGCATCGGCAACCACTGTCATCATACTGAAACACTGGCACTCTAACCGGCTGGCGGGCCGTCTTGCCGGAGGCGACCGTCCTCCCAGAGACCTGACACACGCGCCATGCCTTTCAAATTCATCCACCTCACCGACACGCATCTTGCGGGCCCGGGCCTGAAACTCTATGGCCTCGACCCGCGCACCCGGCTCGACGCCGCCATCGCTGACATCAACACGCACCATTCCGATGCCGCCTTCGCGGTCGTGACCGGCGATCTCACCCACTGGGGTGATGCCGAGGCTTATGCGGATTTCGCCGCTGCGATGGCCCCGCTCAGGATCCCCTACATTGCAATGGTGGGTAATCACGACCGGCGCATCGCCTGCCTTGACGGGCTCAAGGCCGCGCCCCGCGATCCAAACGGTTTCGTGCAGGGCACGCGGACCACAGATCACGGACTGTTCGTCTTTCTCGATACGCTAGACGAGACCAGCGACGCCGGCGAGATGTGCGCCAAGCGCCTCGGCTGGCTGGCGGACACGCTTGCCAAAGCGCCCGGTGACGCGCCGTTCGTGTTCTTCATGCATCATCCGCCGTTCCCGGTCGGCGTCCACGCGATGGACGAGATCGCGCTGAAGCAGAGCGCTGAATTTGCCGAGGTGATCGCGCCCTATCGTTCCCGCATCCGCCACCTCTTCTTCGGCCATGTGCACCGGCCGATCTCGGGCAGCTACGGCAAGATCCCCTTCTCCACCCTGCGCGGCACCAACCACCAGGTCTGGTTCGAGCTCGACGCGAACAAGCCGCATCTCGCAAGCCACGAGCCGCCGGCCTATGGCGTGGTGCTGGTCGACCAGGAGAACCTGGTCGTGCACAGCCACGACTTCCTCGACACGAGCTTGCGTTTCCCCTTCTCCCCACCAGAGGGAATGGACGATCGCGACTATGCACTCAACTTTCCGGCGCGGTGAGATGAGCCTGGCCGAACCCGCGGCTTTTCCGGTCGCGGCGCCCGCATCGCCACGCCTTCCCATGGCGAGGCGGGTGTCCGCCCGGTTCAAAGCGTCGCTGCCGGCCTATCTGCTACTGTTGCCCTCACTCATTTTCCTCGCGGCCTTCACCTATGGCGCTGTGGGACGGGTGATCGTCGACGCGCTCTATCAGCGCGCCACGCCGCGGGCGCCGAGCCGCTTCGTCGGCCTGGACAATCTGGCAGCCGTGCTCGCCGACCCCGCCTTCACGGGCGCGGTCATCAACAACCTGATCTATGCCGTCGGCACCGTGGTCCCGAGCATGGCGCTCGCCTTTCTCTTTGCGCTGGCGCTGTCGCGCACCAATGCGGTGACGAGTGCGCTGCGCGCCGCGCTGTTCCTGCCGGTGCTGATCCCGATGGTCGCCGCATCCGCGCTGTTCCTGTTCATCTTCCTGCCCAATGTCGGGCTGCTCGACCACTATATCGGCCGCCTGCTCCCGGTGCTGCCCAACTGGCTCGGCGATCCCGACGTCGCGCTGATCGCGATCATGGTGATCACGATCTGGAAGAACGCCGGCTACTACATGCTATTCTTCCTCGCAGGCCTCCAGGCCGTGCCGGAAGACGCGATGGAAGCCTCCTATCTCGACGGCGCGGGCCCCTGGCAGCGCCTGCGCTACATCATCCTGCCGGAGCTTAAGCCCACCTTCCTGTTCGTCACCGTGATTGCCGGCCTCAATGCCGTGACGCAGGTCGACCACGTCTTCGTCATGACCCAGGGCGGACCGTCGAACGCGACCAATCTCGTGCTGTTCTACATCTATGAGCAAGCGGTCGAGCACTACGACGTGGGCAAGGCATCGGCAGCGACGCTGCTCTCGCTCGGCGTGCTGATGGGGCTGACCGCGCTGTCCTTCCGCACGCTTGCGAACCGGGAGGGCGGGCCATGAAGCTCTTCAAGGGATCGTTCACGGACGCCCCGCTCGCCACCCGAAACGAGATCACGCCAAAGCTCGGATTTGCGCTTGTTGTGCTGCTCGCGCTGGTCTGGCTGATCCCGTTCCTGTGGATGGTGGTGGCGACGCTCCGCCCCGCTTCCGACGGCATCAACGCCATGGCCGAGCTGATACCGAGCCTGAAGCCCACGCTCGACAATATCAAGGACGCGTGGGACATCGGCGACTTCCCGCGCTACTTCCTCAACACCACGATCATCTGCACCGGCATTCTGCTGGTGCAATTCGTCACCGTTACGCTCGCAGGCTTCGCCTTTGCGCGGCTCTCCTTCGCGGGAAAGTCGCTGATCTTCTATCTCTTCCTGCTCCAGTTCATGCTGGTGCCGGTGCTGCTCATTGTGCCCAACCTGACGTTGGTGGCCAAGCTCGGCCTCTACGACACGCTGACCGGCGTGATGATGCCGTTCTTCGCCTCGGCCTTCGGCACCTTCCTGATGCGCCAGGCCTTCGAGGCGATTCCGACCGAGCTCGAGGATGCAGCCCTCATCGACGGCGCCGGCGTGCTCGCGCGCATCCGCCACATCTACGTACCGCTGTCGCTGCCGAGCTTTTCAGCGTTTGCGATCGTCTCGGTCACCAGCCACTGGAACGACTTCCTCTGGCCGCTGATGGTCATCAACTCGCCGGACAAACGCCCGCTCACGGTCGGGCTCTCCGTCTTCACCAAGACCGCCGAAGGCACACAGGCCTGGGGCACGATTGCCGCCGGCACCTTGATCGTGATCGCCCCGCTGCTCGTCACCTTCCTGATCTTCCAGAAGCGCTTCATCAGCTCTTTCGTCACCTCAGGCATCAAGTAGGAGATTTTCGATGCTGCTCTCCCGCCGGCTTGCGCTCGGCCTCACCATCGCTGGCGCCCTCGCCTTTCCGGCCTTTGCCGAAGGCCCGACCGAGATCGACCTGTTCTTCCCCGTCCCCGTGGACGGCAAGCTCGCTCGCGACATGGGCACGATGATCAAGGAGTTCAACGAGACTCATCCCGGCATCAAGACGACCGCGGTCTATACCGGCTCCTATGACGACACGCTGATCAAGACGCGCGCCGCGATCAAGGCCGGCAAGCCGCCGGCGGCCGTGATCATGTCGGCGAATTTCCTCCTGGACATGCAGATCGAGAACGAACTCACCAATCTCGATTCCCTGATCGCCGCTGATGGCACCACGAAAGCGCAATTCCTCGGCCAGTTCTTCCCTGCGCTGCACGGCAATGCCGTGATCAACCGCTCGGTCTATGGTGTGCCGTTCCACAACTCGACGCCGCTGCTCTACATCAATGCCGAGCACGCCAAGGAAGTGGGTCTCGATCCCGACAAGCCGCCGCAGACCTGGGCCGAGGTCACCGACTGGGCCAAGAAGCTGACCAAGCGCGAGGGCGACAAGGTCACGCGCTGGGGCATCGAAATTCCCTGCGCCTATGACTATTGCGGCTGGATGATGGAGACGCTCACCATGTCCAACGGCGGGCGCTACTACAACGAGGAGTTCGGCGGCGAAGTCTATTACGACACGCCCTCGATGCTCGGCGCGCTCTCCTGGTGGAACGACCTCATCGCCAAGCACAAGGTGCATCCGCCGGGTGCAACGCCAGGTCCGGCCGTGAGCACCGCCTTCATCTCCGGCAACGCTTCGATGATGATGCTCTCGACCGGCTCGCTCACTTACGTGCGCGACAACGCCAAGTTCCCCTACAAGGTCGCCTTCATCCCGCGCAACGTCCGCAATGCCGTGCCGATCGGCGGCGCGTCGCTGATCATTCCGGCAGGTCTCGAGGCCGACAAGCAGAAGGCCGCCTGGACGCTGATCAAGTGGATGACGTCGCCGGAGAAGAGCGGCTGGTGGAGCCGCGCTACCGGCTATTTCGCCCCGAACATGGCCGCCTACAAGACGCCGGAGATGGTCGACTTCCTCGGCAAGAATCCGGACGCGAAGACCGCGGTCGACCAACTCGAGGTCGCAAAGCCTTGGTTCGCGACCTACAAGACCGTGCCTGTCCGCAAGACCCTCGAAGACGAGGTCATGCTGGTCCTGAACGGCAAGAAGCAGCCGAAGGATGCGCTCGTCGCCGCGCAGAAGGCCGCCGACGAGCTGCTCAAGCCCTACAACGCCGAGACGGCGCTGAAGCTGCCTTAAATCTCGGCGAGCACGACGGAGAAGACGTCGGCGCCCCAGGATCTGGGGCGCCGAACTGATTCCGGGGTCCCGGCAAGAGCCGGTCTCGAGCCCTGAGCACCTGTGCGCGGTCGAGCGAACCTGACCACCGATTTCCCAAAACTTCCGATATCTCTTCCCGCAAATTCCTTTCCTGCTGGCGCCCGCCCGTTTTGGCCCATATCGTGCTAGCGGCAGGTTGCCGCACGCGAACCTCCCTACGTTGGAAGGGCACCAACTGCTCGCGGCAGCAGGATGGGAAATTCGTTAAGGCATGGAAGAGTACACAGACGGCGGCATCCCACATTCGGTCCTCGACACGCGTGGTCTTCCCGGAAAGCTAGGGTTCACCCTCTGGCAGGAGCACCTCAGCCGCCACTACGACCTGCGCGCGCAGAAAGAATATCCGCAGGCCTTCGACGTCCGCGCGAACTTTTGGCGCCTCGGCAACGTTCTCCTCAGCGATTTTCAGGTGCCTTCCCAGGACTGGAGCCGCTCCCGCGCCTGCATCGGGCGCGACGGGATGGACCTGTTCATGGTGCAGCTCTATCGCAAAGGCTGGAACGGCCCTCGCGACAGCGGGGTGACGGCCCGCGCCGGCGACATCCTGATCTTCGACATGGCGCAGCCAACGGACAGGCGTGGCGGTGACAACGACGCGCTCACCCTGTTCCTGCCGCGCAGTCTGCTCGGCCCGCATCTCAAGTCGCCCGATGAACACAGTCTGCAACTCCTGCCATCGCGCGACCCGCTCACCGCCCTTCTCCGCGAACATCTCGTAGGCGTTCACGCACGCTTGCCTGAAATGTCGCTTGGCCAGGCTCAAGCAGTCATCCCCGCCACCGTTCAATTGACTGCCGCGGCCCTCAACGGCACGGTTCGCGACGAACAGGCCAGCGACGTGCGGATGGCGATGTCCGAGCGGATCTGCTCCTACATCGACGCCCATATCCTCGCCCCCGACCTCAATCCGGAGACCATCGCCGGTCGCTTCGGCATGACACGGCGCAACCTCGGCTATCTCTTCGAATCCCAGGGCGGCGTTGCCGCCTATATCCGGCAAAAGCGCCTGTCGATGATCCGTGCGGCGTTGAGCCATCCGTCGCGCAAGGGGCAGTCGATCGAGGCCATCGCCGAAGCTCATGGTTTCAATCACTACCGCAGCTTTGCCCTCGCGTTTCAGCGGCAGTTTGGCGTCGCGCCACGCGAGGTGCGCGTGCGGAGGCTCGAAGGCCAAGCCCTGTCGTCGACGTCGGACGACAAGCTCGCGGAGTGGACGCACTGGCTCAGGAGCATGACGTGACGGGCTGGCTTCGCGGCGCCCGCGCCTTCACTCCCGAGCTTTCCGGTTTCACTTCCTGCAATTTCCGATTTGTTATCTTGGCTTACCTCGCCCCATATCGTGCCGACAGCGGCGATGCTCCGTTAGATCCGGATTCAATCGAAAAGGCACTCTCCATTCGCGCGGTGGATTGGGATTTCGTTCAGGCATGACAGAGCACACCGACGGCGGCATCCCCTTTTCGGTACTCGACACGCGCGGCCTTTCGGGAAGGCAGGCTTTCACCATCTGGCAGGAGCACCTGAACCGTCACTACGACTTCCGCGCGCCGAAGGGATATCCGGAGACCTTCGACGTCCGCGTGGATTGCTGGAATCTCGGCAATGTTCTGCTCGGCAATTTTCAGTTCCCTGCCCAGGATTACAGCCGCTCCCGCACCTGCATCGGACGCGATGGAGTCGACATGTTCATGGTGCAGCTCTATCGCAAAGGCCGGAACGGCCCGCGCGACAGCGGGGCGACGGCCAACGCCGGCGACATCATGGTCGTCGACACGGCGCAGCCCTCGGACAGACGCGGCAGCGACAGCGAAGCACTGGCCCTGTTCCTGCCGCGCAGCCTGCTCGGCCCACTTCTCAACGCGCCCGACGAACACAATCAGCAACTCTTGCCGCCGCGCGACCCGCTCACCGCCCTTCTCCGCGATCATCTCGAAGGCCTTCACGCACGCTTGCCCGAGATGTCGCTCGAGCAAGCACAAGCGATCATCCCTGCCACCGTGCAATTGGCCGCCGCGGCGCTCAACGGCAGGGTTCGCGAGGACCAAGCCAGCGCCGTGCGGATGGCGGCGACCCAGCGGATATGCTCCTACATCGACGCCCATGTCCTCGCTGCCGACCTCAGTCCGGAGGCGATCGCCGGCCACTTCGGCATGACACGGCGCAACCTCGGCTATCTCTTCGAATCCCACGGTGGCGTTGCCGCTCACATCCGGCGAAGGCGTCTGTCGATGATCCGTGCGGCATTGACTCAACCGTCGCACAAGGGCCAGTCGATCGAGGCCATCGCCGAAGCGCATGGTTTCAATCACTACCGCAGTTTTTCTCTCGCCTTTCAGCGGCAGTTTGGTGTCACGCCACGTGAAGTGCGCATGCTCGGACTCCAGCGCCAAGCTCTATCGTCAAGATCGAACGACAAGCTCGCGGAATGGGTATACTGGGCCAGGAGCATGACGTGACGGGAAGGCGAGCCTTCGGGACGCGGACCGGCTCAATCGGAATGGTTCGCGCAGCGGATTGGGACTTCGCGCAGCCATGACAGAGCACTCAGATAGCGGCATCCCCCATTCCGTGCTCGACACGCGCGGCCTCCCGGGAAAGCAGGCATTCACCCTCTGGCAAGAGCACGTAAGCCGCCACTATGACCTGCGGACGCAAAAGGAATATCCGCAGGCCTTCGACGTCCGCGCGAACTTTTGGCACCTGGGCAACGTTCTCCTCAGCGATTTTCAGGTACCTTCGCAGGACTGGAGCCGCTCCCGCGCCTGCATCGGACGCGACGGGACGGACCTATTCATACTGCAGCTCTATCGCAAAGGCTGGAATGGCCCGCGCGACAGCGGGACGACAGCCCGCGCCGGCGATATCCTGATCTTCGACATGGCGCAGCCGACGGACAGGCGTAGCGGCGACTGCGAAGCGCTCACCCTGTTCCTGCCGCGCAGTCTGCTCGGCCCGTATCTCAAGGCGCCCGATGAACACAATGAGCAACTGTTGCTATCGCGCGACCCGCTTGCCGCCCTTCTCCGCAATCATCTCGTGGACCTTCACGCACGTTTGCCTGAGATGTCGCTTGAGCAGGCTCAAGCGGTCCTCGCCGCCACGGTGCAATTGACCGCCGCGGCCCTCAACGGCACCGTTCGCGAGGAACAGGCCAGCAGCGTGCGGATGGCGATGACCGAACGGATCTGCTCCTACATCAATGCCCATATCCTCGCCCCTGACCTCAATCCGGAGAGGATCGCCGGCCGCTTCGGCATGACGCGGCGCAATCTCGGCTATCTCTTCGAATCCCAGGGCGGCGTTGCCGCCTACATCCGGCGAAGACGCCTGTCGATGATACGTGCGGCGTTGAGTCATCCCTCGCATAAAGGCCAGTCGATCGAGACTATCGCCGAAGCGCATGGATTTAATCACTATCGCAGCTTTGCCCTCGCCTTTCAGCGACAGTTTGGTCTCACACCACGCGAGGTTCGCGCACTGGCGCACGAGGGCCATGCGCTGCCGTCAGTGCCCGACAGCAGGCTGGCGGACTGGACGCATTGGATCAGAGGCTTGAGGTGAGTTGGCGACCGAACGGCTCCCGCGCCAACCTTGCTGGCGGCCGAACGGCCGCGCAGCGATACGCCTATAGCGACATGAATCGAAACGGTTATGTTCGCAACGCCACGCGCACGATCGCTAGCTTCTGCTGCGCTCACGCGGCCATGATTCTTCGGTAGCTCTGCAGTGAGCAGGCACGCCGTCGTCTTGCTTTAATTTCCTGTTTTGCGTCGCTGATCCAGTTTTCGACGGGAGCCAGCCAGTAGGGCGGGATCGACTTCTATCACACCTCGTCGAATTACGTATTTTCTTCCCAATTCGCAGGTAACGGCGACATCACCCAGTCCGCCGGCGTCACGCAACCGACCGCGACAGCAGCGGTTCACAGGCAGGGTCTGGGTCATCGGCGGCACACAGGTGGTCACCGGTTCGATCGTCAATGCCCTAAAGTTCTACGTTCCCTATGGTACGCTCGCCGGCAACGGCACGATCGGCAGTTCTGTCGACGTCCATGGCAGCACCTGGCAGGACATCACCACTGATCGCACCGTGACCGTCGCGGGCATCGATCGCCTGCATGCCAACTTCAAAGCCGATGCCTATTCGGGGCGCGTTGAAGGCGGCTATCGCGTGGTTGCCCCATGGACGGGCGGCATCGGCATCACGCCCTATGCAGCGGCGCAGGTCACGATGTTCGATTTGCCTGGTTATGCCGAAACCGTCCTGGTCGGCACTGGCACCTCCGCCCTCGCCTACGCGGCGAAGAACGTCACGGATGCCCGTAGCGAGCTCGGCGTGCGCACGGACAAGTCATTCGCCGCGCAGGACGGCGTCCTCACATTGCGCGGGCGCTTCGCCTGGGCCCACGACTTCAACCCGGATCGTTCTGGCTGCAACGTTCCAGACGTTGCCCGGTGCAAGCTTCGTCGTGAACAGCGCCGCGCAGGCGGCGGATGCTGCGCTGGTCACGGCGGCGGCGGAGAAAAAGTGGCTGAACGGCTGGGCAGCCGCAGCGACGTTCGAGGGCGAGTTCTCGAACGTGACCCGGTCCTATGCCGGCAAGGGAGTGGTTCGGTATCAGTGGTGACCGGGGTGCCGCGCGAGGGGCTCGCGCATGATCTGTCTCGTTCCTCTCGGTGGACAGGCAGGCGTTTTCCCGCGCTTTCCAGTTTCGCTTCCTGATTTTTCCGATTTCGCGACAGCTCGCCGTTTGGCCTGTTCATCCTGCGCGCGCTTCGGCAAGACCATATGAGGGGCATCTGAATCGATCATGCCAAACAGATTGGGGTTGGGATTTGAAATGAAAAAGCTTCTGCTCGCTCTGGGCGCGGTCACGGCAATGACCGGATCGGCCTCGGCGGCCGACCTTGCGGCCCGGCCCTATGTGAAAGCGCCGGCGCCCGTCGCTGCGCCAAGCTGGACCGGATTCTATGTGTTCGGTGGCGGCGGCGGCGGCCTGTGGGCTGCCGACACCAACGTTGTCAGCTCTGGAATTGATCCCGTTACCTATGGACCGGCAGGCACCGTGCTATCGCAAAACCAGCGCCTCGGCGGCAGCGGCTGGTTCGGCACGGTTGGCGCGGGTTACGATTGGCAGTTCAATGGCAGCTGGGTGGCAGGCGTCTTTGCCGACGGACAGTTCGGCAACATCAGCGGTTCGATCGCGGACCCGTGGTCCGACTTTTTTCCAGCAGGACGTGAAAAGCTTCGCGCGAGTTATGCGGCGGGCGTGCGACTCGGCAGTTTGGTCGCACCGAATGTTCTTTCCTACGTCAACGCGGGCTATTCCGGCTCTGATTGGTCAGCTGCCACGCTCTCGGATCCATTCACTACTGGTCGCTTCGCTGGCGTCCCAATGCTAACCACGCCGTCCTTCCATCGAGATGGTTGGTTCGTCGGCGGTGGCGTGGAAAACAGCCTGAACATCTTCGGCATTTCGGCGCCTGGCTGGTTCATGAAGACCGAATATCGGACCGCCTATTACGCTCGCGCGACGCTTCCCGAGACGTTCGTTCCCGCTGGCGGCGGCGGCCCCGCCGTCGCGGCGATGACTTTCAAGCCGTGGGTACAGACCATCAGCACCTCGCTGGTCTACCGCTTCAACTCGACGGGAGCGGTTGCGGCCGCGGATTCGGCTCCAAGGCTGTATGCGAAGGCCGCTGCTGCGAACTGGGCGCCGCATTGGACCGGGTTCTACGCCTTCGGCGGCGGCGGCGGCGGCCTCTGGAATGCCGACAGCAACGCCGTCGCCTCGCCGGCTGCAGCTCCCTTCTTTGCTTTAGGCACGCCCTTCACGCGCGACCAGCGAATGGGCGGCAGTGGCTGGTTCGGCACCGTCGGCGCCGGCTACGACTGGCAGTATGGCGGCAACTGGGTTGCCGGTGTTTTCGCTGACGGGCAGTTCGGAGACGTCAGCGGCTCGCTCGGCACGCCGGAGATGCCAGATACGCTGGGTACCGAGAAACTACGTACCAGCTACGCCGCCGGTGTCAGGCTGGGTTATCTGGTCGCGCCGAATGTCCTTTCCTATGTCAACGCGGGTTACTCGGGGTCCGAATGGTCGGGAACGACTCAGAATTTCATTGGTCTCCCGATCGCATATGCCACAACACCCTCTTTCCGTCGTGACGGCTGGTTTGTGGGCGGAGGCGTCGAGAACAGCCTGAATATTTTCGGCATCTCCGCGCCGGGCTGGTTCATGAAGACCGAATACCGGTCTGCGTTCTACGACCGGATCGCCCTCCCGCAGACGCGGGTGCCGGCGTTCGGCGGCAGTGACCCGGGCGTTGCGATCACCTTCAAGCCGTGGGTCCAGACCATCAGCACCTCGTTGGTCTATCGCTTCAACTCGGATGGCGCGGTGGTCGCGAAGTACTGATCCGATCTGCGTCTCGAACATCAAAGCCCCGGCATCGCCCGGGGCTTTTTCGTTGGGGAGTCAACACTGTGCGGCCCTGCGTTAACCTCCCGTCCACCATCCGGCCCGGCCTTCCGCCGGTAACCACGACAATTAACAGACCCTCAATTTCCCCCCGACAAGTCTAACGATCTATCGGGGAGACCTGCCGTGGATCTGTTGGTTTTCGAGTTTCTGGGACTGGCGATGCTCGCCATGTGCGTGGTCGTGGCGGCAGTGCCGTGCGGGCGGAAGCCGTCGCAGCGGATCCGGTACGAGTAGGATTTCGCCTCCGCGCCCCCGCGGATTGGCCCATCGGCGGTCGGCATCGGCGATTCCGGCCGAAATCAAGCCTCGAATTCGCTCCAACCCCCTTGACATCACAGCGCTTTCGGCAGAACGGCTGATGTACGTGTCATGGGCCGTTCATGGATCTGATTACCACCACCGCTGACCTTGCCGCTGCCTGCAGCCGGCTGGCTGAGCACCCCGTCATTACCGTCGATACCGAGTTTCTGCGCGAGACCACCTACTACCCGCTCCTATGCGTGGTTCAGATGGCGAGCCCGCAGGAGGCCGTGGTCATTGATGCGCTGGCCGAGGGCATCGACCTCAAACCCTTCTTCGAGCTGATGGGCAACGAGGAGGTCCTGAAGGTCTTCCACGCCGCCCGCCAGGACATCGAGATCATCTGGCATCAGGCCAACATCATCCCGCATCCGGTGTTCGACACCCAGGTTGCGGCGATGGTGCTCGGCTATGGCGACAGCATCGCCTACGACCAACTCGTGGAGAAGGTCACCGGCCACCGGCCGGACAAGACCCATCGCTTCACCGACTGGTCGCGCCGGCCACTGACGAAGGAGCAGATGCACTATGCGGTATCCGACGTCACGCATCTGCGCGAGGTGTTTGCCGCGCTCGACGCCGACCTGAAGAAGCGCCGCCGCAGCGAATGGGTCTCCATCGAGATGGAGATCCTGACCTCGCCTCGTACCTACGACTTCCACCCCGAGCGCGCCTGGGAGCGGCTGAAGACGCGGGTCCGCAAGCCAAAGGATCTGGCGGTGCTGATGGAGATCGCGGCGTGGCGCGAGCAGGAAGCCCAAAGCCGCGACGTGCCGCGCGGCCGCGTGCTGCGGGACGAGGCGATCAGCGACATCGCGACCCACGCGCCGACCACGCTGGAGAAGCTCGCGCATCTGCGCTCGGTGCCTAAGGGTTTTGAGAAATCCAGATGGGGATCGGACATCGTCGCGGCGGTCGAGCGCGGGCTGGCGCGCGACCTCTCGAAGCTGCCGAAGCTGGAGAAGCCGCGCAACAATTCCAACGGCGCTGCGATCGTCGAGCTGCTGAAGGTGTTGCTGCGGATGACCGCGGAGCGCCATGCGGTGGCGAGCAAGGTGATCGCGACCGTCGACGATCTCGAAGAGATCGCAGCCGACGACGAAGCCGACGTGCCTGCGCTGCGGGGCTGGCGGCGCGAGCTGTTCGGCGACGCCGCCCTGAAGCTGAAGCACGGCCAGCTCGCGCTTGCGATTGACAAGGGCCGTGTGGTTGGGGTCACCCGGGCGTAGCGGCCCGCAATCGCTCCCCAATGTCGTCCTGGCGCAAGCCAGGACCTATTACCCCCCAGCGAGGAGTTTGGCGAAGACTCGTCGTTTGGTACTCCTGCCTTCCGCTATCGATACATCACGCGGTATGGGTCCTGGCTTGCGCCAGGACGACACCGAGGATGCGATCAGCGGCGTTCCCCTACGCCGGCGTGAGATTCGCCGCCTCCGCCTTCATATCGTCCAGCACGCCCGCGATGGTGCCGACCAGCTCATCGATCTGGGCCTTCGTGACGATCAGCGGCGGGCAGATGGCGATGGCGTCGAGCATGTTGCGCGAAATGACGCCGCGCTCCTGGAGCATGCGCGCCGCGATGCCGCCGACGGCGCCGGGCGTGCTGGCGGCCGTCTTGCGCTGCTTGTCGAGCACGAGTTCGATCGCAGCGATCATGCCGACGCCGCGGACCTCGCCGACGAGCGGATGGCCTGAAAGCTCGCGCAGCCGCGCCTGCAGATGGGCTCCCGTCTCCGCGGCATGCGCAACCAGGCCGCGCTCCTTGATGATCTTGAGGTTTTCCAGCGCCACCGCCGCACCGACCGGATGACCGCCCGCCGTGAAGCCGTGGCCGAGAACGCCGATCTTGTTGCTCTCGTCCGCGATCGGCTCGAACATCCGGTCATTCATCAGGACTGCCGAGAACGGGAAATAACTCGAGGTGATCTGCTTGGAGACGACAATGGCATCGGGCTTGATGTTATAGGTGTCGCAGCCGAACATCTTGCCGGTGCGGCCGAAGCCGCAGATGACCTCGTCGGCCACGAGCAGGATGTCATACTTCTTCAGGACCTGCTGGACCTTGTCCCAATAGGTCGCGGGCGGAACGATCACGCCGCCTGCCCCCATCACCGGCTCGCCGAAGAAGGCCGCGATGGTGTCCGGACCTTCCTTCACGATCAGCGCTTCCAGCTCCTCGGCGCGCCGTGCCGCAAAGGCTTCCTCGCTCTCGCCGGCTTGAGCGTCCTTGTAGAAGTGCGGCGAGCCCGTGTGCAGGATATTCGGCAACGGAAGATCGAAGGAGCGGTGATTGTTCGGCAGGCCCGTGAGGCTTGCGGAGGCGATCGTGACGCCGTGATAAGCACGCATGCGGCTGATCACCTTCTTGCGCTGCGGCTGACCGAGGGCATTCGATCGATAAGCGATCAGCTTCAGCACCGTGTCGTTGGCCTCCGAGCCGGAGTTGGTGAAGAACACCTTGCTCATCGGCACCGGCGCGAGGGCGACGAGTCTCTCGGCGAGATCGATCGAGGGCCCGTGCGATTTCGCGGAGAACACGTGGTAGAACGGCAGGGCCTGCATCTGCCGGTACGCGGCCTCGACCAGCCGCTTCTCGTTGAAGCCGAGACCCACGCTCCACAGGCCGGCCATCGCCTCGAAATAGCGCTTGCCCGCGGCGTCGAAGACATAGGGCCCCTCGCCACGCTCGATCACCAGCGGACCGTTCTGCTGATGGGTGCGTGCGTTGGTGTAGGGATGCAGCTGGTAGGCAACATCCCGGGCTTCTTGCGAGTTGGGCAGCATGGTCATCACATCATTCCTTCAGCCTTCGGCGCGCGCCGAAACGGAGCTCGCCTGTCGACGGCGTCGTCAATTGGCTATTGCGGCACGGCACAACTTGCAACGCCAATCCGTCGGCGGCAAACGCCCAGCAGCATTGCAGGAAACAGGTGAAACACCAGTTCAGGCGGCCCCGTCATCGTCGCCGCCATCCGAGGCAGCGGCGGCCTCCTCGCGTACCTCGACGAGTGCCATCGAGAGCAGATAGACGGTCGTCGACAGCCCGAGCCGGCGCGCCGTTTCAAGGGCGCGCGACAGGTCGCCTAGCAGGCCTTCCAGCTCTTGCCCCCGGGACAATTTCGTCAATTACCCTCGTCGCGGGCCGCGCCCGTCTATACCGCGATGGCGCCGCTGGTCCTGATGAGCTCGGCGCTGGGGCGAATAGTAGCAAAATTACTGATCACGTTCACCACCGACTGCTTGTAGTCGGCTGCGTTGCCATGGCCCGGATGGCGGCAGGCGACAGCGTCGCCGACGACCTGGTAACGATGGCTCCGGTGAAACCCGTCGACCACGGTCGCCAAAATCGTCTCGTCGAGGGAGAACCCGAGCAGCACGCAGCGGATGTTCCGGACGTTCGCGGCGTAATCTGCGAACCGCGCGGAACTATATGCCGATGGCAGCGGATGCTCGAAAGTCATCTCTCCCGGGCGCGGCTTGAGCTCGCCAATCCAATCGGTCAGCTTGGATGCCGGATTGAACCAGGCGGCCTGCGCGATGCGCTTGAGGTGCATCACCGGCCAGAGATTGTCGCGCCACAGCGTCAACAACTCCAGGCAGCGCAAGGTCGTGGCGTCGCCATCGAGAATGACATGGCGACGCCCGGGTGTGAGATATTCGACCTGCAGATCGGCGCAAATCAGGATCGGCGGATCGTCGTGAATCAAGTCCGGCATCTTCTTGTTCGTAGCTGCACCAATTTCAGCGTTGTGCCATGGAGACGTTACGCAGCGGCGATGTCACCGCCCGTCCCGCTGAGGCATCGAGCACGCCCGGCCGATCCCAATCGCCCTCGGGACGGATGATCACGTAAGGATCGCTGTCCAGCGTGATCGCGTCGGGCCCCGGCTCGATCTCGAGCACCATCTCGGTATAGGAAAAATCGGAGAAGGTAATCTTGCGATTGTGGCCGAGCGGCTTGGCGCCGAAATGGGCCCAGAAGTCGACGAGCCGGTCCTGCGCCTGCCCATAGATCTTGCGGAAGCCCTTGCGCTTCACATAGTCGACGCTCGCCTGCACGAGCTTGAACGACACGCGCGAGCGCCGGTACTGGTGCCGCACCGCCAGCCGCTCGACCTTTGCGAATTCGCCGAAGAAGCGAACGCGCAGGCAGCCGGCGGGCTCGTTGCCGATGAAGCCGATGAAATGCGCGGCGACCAGATCATTGCCGTCGAACTCTTCCTCGAAAGGACAGTCCTGCTCGGCGAGATAGACCGCTGAACGGATGGCCGTGACCAGCATGAGGTCGCTGGGATCGCGCGCGATGCGGATCGTGATGGCGCGCGAGTCGGGTTTGGCGAAAGGAATTCTAGTGCCGTGCATCTGCAAGACTCCCTGCTTCGATCATCGCGCCCTGCCTGCGCATGGGCAGTCGATTCCATGGCCGCTCGTAACACCAGAGGTCGGGCTGGAAGCTCGCGATAGGCCGAAAACCCGTCGCTTTCATGATGTCGCGACCGGCCGCGGTCGACGGTTGCGCGAAACAATCGGCGCTTCGCAACCGCGGCTGCCGCAGATGCGCGGCCGCCCTGCCTAGACCGGCAATGCCGCGGCCGGTGGCTGCGATGGCCCAGATGTAGGTGGCCGAGACGTCTTCATTGCCAGATGCGAGATGCCGGATATCGGGCTCGGTCAGACATATCTCATCGAGCAGCAACGCATCGTGGCCGCGCTCATTCAGAAACAGAAAGGCCATGCCACCGACCAGCGCGCCGTTCCGCGTGAATGTCAGAAGGCATTGGGAATCGAAGGTGAAATAGCGTGCGAGCTCCTGCTCGCCAATCCGCACGCCGGGCACTAATCGGTGCGCCATCTCGGCAAGCGCGGCAATTTCGGAAAATTGCGCACAATGAACATCGACGTCCGCACTGAGCGGCAGCGCGTCAAATTCATGCCTTGCGGCAAACGAGCCCCTTTCCATACCCATCCTGCCCCTCTATCGTTTCGCCCCATCCCGTTAGGATGAGGAGCTTAGCGGGTAAGGAACAGGTGTATGCAGCAACTATTGCACCGGGGTGCTGCGATGACGCAGCACCGCAGCGATGAGTCCCTGGATGCATCCTGGGACGATTTGAAGCTGTTTTTAGCGTGCGCGAAATATAAAAGTTTCCGCAACGCCGCCGAGGAGCTCGGCCTTACCTCCACGACGCTGATGCGCCGCATCGACCGGCTCGAAGAGAGCATCGGCTGCAAGCTGTTTCTGCGTGACCAGAGCGGATTGACGCTGAGCGACGAAGGCACGGCGATGATCTCCGACGTCACATTGATGGAGCGTTATGCCTTCAATGTATTTCGCCGCGCCTCGCGTAGCTCGAGCGATGCGACGGGCACCGTGCGCGTCGCAGTCACTGAAGGGCCCGGCAATTTCTGGATCCTGCCGCGACTGATCGACTTTCAGAAGACCTATCGCAAGATCACCGTCGACCTGCGCTGCGCGATGGAGCAGGCCGATGTTGCGCGCCTGGAGTCCGATATCGCGATCCAGCTGGAGCCGCCGACCAATCCTGATCTGATCGTGGCCAAGCTTGGCCGGCTCCACATCTATCCCTTCGTCTCGAAGGATTACGAGAGTCTGCATGGCGTGCCGGGCACGCTTGCCGAATTGCACAAACACCGGATCGTCAAGCAGAGCGCGCCGCAGGTCGACGACACCGCCTATGCCCGCATCCTGGGACTCGAGTCGCTCGAGGGCATCGTCGGGATCAAGACCAACTCATCGGTCGGCGTGCTCTACGCGGTGGAACGCGGCGCCGGCATCGGCTTTCTGCCGACGGTATCGATCGCACTCGGCGCGCCGCTCGTCGCTGTCGATCTCGGCGTCAGTCACCACGCCGATCTCTGGCTCACCTATCACAAGGAATTCCGCGCCTCCGAGCGGCACAAGATCGTGGTCGAGTGGCTGAAGAAGATCTTCGATCCGCGCACCTATCCCTGCTTCCGCGACGAGTTCATCCATCCGAACGAGCTGGTACCGATGATGGAGGCGGCCCGGGAGAGCTTTGGCCTGACGGGCTATGTCGCGGCGACGCCGACGTGACGGGCGGCAGCTACCATCTGTACTCGAAGCCGACCGTGCCCTGGTGCGACCGTAACTCGTTGCGGAACTTGCCGTCATAATTGATGTAGAGGCGCGCGGTGTTGGTAAGGCTGAGCGAGGCCGACGCACCGGTGTCGAGGCCGTAGCGGCTCTCACCAATGCCGGGCACCACGAGGCTCTGCGTGCCCAGACTGACTTGGATCGATCCAAGGTCCTGATAGAAATTGTCGACGAACTTGCCATAGGCCGAAAGGTCTAGAATCTTCTGGTCGAAGATGAAGTAGCGCCCGACCTCGGCTCCGAGCATGAGGCGCGCGCGTGCGAGTGCGGACGAGCCGACGGTCAAGGGAAAGAGGCTGCCCGTTTCCTGGAACGAGGCGCTCGTAGCGCGGACATATTCCAGCGCACCTTTGGGAACGAAGCGGGTCTGGTCCTGGGTCCAGTAGTAGCTGATCTCGGTGAGTGCGCCGTCGATGGTGGCGCGATAGCCCGCGGTCGCAAAGCCGAAGCCGGTGTCCCGGCTGGAACGGACGTTGCCCAAGCCGTGCACGAGCGCAAAGGCCCAGGTCCAGGGCCCCTTGTCGACCGAGCCGTTGATGCCGAGCTGGGTCAGATCCAGCGTCGCCGATTGCAGCGCCAGCGGCACGTCGATGTCGGTATGGCTCTGGTCCACTGAGAAGCCGAGATTGACTCCCGGCGCAAGCCGCGCGCCGAAGCCCGCGACCCCGCCGACGGTCTTGCGCGTGTCGCCAACGAAGTCGCCCTGCGCGTCGGTTCGCATCGAAATGCCGTACCCCTCGAACCATGTCCGGTAGCGCGGCCCTTCCGTCGCCTCGGCGGCGCCGCCGCCGCCTGGATTGGTGCGGGAGGTTCGGTCGAAGCCGTTCGAGGCCTGATTGCCCAGTCGCTCCAGGAAACTGGAGCCGAGGTTGAGCGTGGTATTACCGGCCGACTGGCCGTAGTTCATCACGGTTGGCGTAGGTGTCGGGGTAGGCGTCGCTGTGGGCGTAGGCGTGGGCGTCGGTGTAGGCGACTGCGCATGCGCCGGCCCAGCCATGATCAGCAGCGAGAGCGCAAAGGCGACCAGGATGACGCTTGCGGCCCGCGGGAGAAAACCCGGCCGGCGCGTTCGCCTTGTCCCTGAAGGCTGCGATGGGCAGCGCATGACGACACAATTCCCGAAGCAAATGGAGCGCGCAAAAATGCAACACGCGTTGCGGCAACTGCGACGATTTGCGCCGAACCGGCGTGAAGGGTCAATCGCTTGAACGGTATTGAACGGGGTGATTAGCCCGCCCTGTGGTACCGCTGCCACAGGTCGCAAACTGTGCCACCGCGAGTCAGGTCGGCACTTGAAATCCGCGCGCTGCTTGCTAGGGCGCGATTTTCATGCTGCAATATTAGGCACAATCGGATTTGGCCGCTCGACTGTGCGTTTCGCGACATTGAGACTCAAGACTCGAACAGACTTCCGGAAGCCCGTTTGTGGCGTGGCACGCGCAAAGACGTAGCCGCGTCTTTTTTATGTCTAGAGGAGGAGACTGGCGATGCAAAAAGGCACCGTCAAATGGTTCAACCCGACAAAGGGCTATGGCTTCATCAAGCCGAACGGCGGCGACAAGGACGTGTTCGTCCACATCTCCGCGGTCGAGCGCGCTGGGCTGACCACCCTTAATGAAAATCAGGTGGTTGAATACGATCTCGTGGAGAACCGCGGCAAGACTTCCGCGGAGAACCTCAGGGTTCACTGACTTTCTGACGATCGACGCAGACAAGAATGAATCCCCCCGGCTCCGCCCGGGGGATTTCGTTTGTGGATCAGGCCCACGTGGCGATTCAGCTCACTACCGGCGAGATCAGGAAATTTTCCGAGCCGCCGCTTCCCGTGGTCTTGCAGACGTCGCCGTCGATCCGGACCTTGCCGGTTGCAAGCAGGCGGAGCGCGTCGGGATAGATGCGGTGCTCGACCTCGAGGATGCGCTCGGACAGCGTCTCCGGCGTGTCGTTGTCGCTGACGGGAACGGCGCCCTGCATCACGATCGGGCCGGCATCGGTCGCGGGAATCACGAAGTGCACCGTCGCGCCGGACAGCTTGACGCCGGCGCGCAGGGCCTGGCCGTGCGGGTCAAGGCCGGGGAACGACGGCAGCAGTGAAGGATGGATGTTGAGCATCCGTCCGTACCAGCTTTGCGTGAACTCGGCCGTGAACAGCCGCATGAAGCCGCCCAGACAAATCAGCTCGATACCGTGCTGGTCGAGCGCGGCCTGCAGCGCAGCCTCGAAGCCGGCGCGGTCCTTGCCGAATGGCTTGCTCTCGATCACCAGCGTCTTCACGCCGGCCGTCCTTGCCTTGTCCAGCCCAGGCGCGCCGGCCTTGTTCGAGACGACGAGCGAAATCTCCGCCGGAAAGTCCGGCGCGGCGGCGGCATTGATCAGCGCCGCCATGTTGGAACCTCGGCCGGAAATCAGGATGGCGACGCGGCGCTTCATGGCTCTTACAGCGAAAGGTCGAGGTGGCCGTTATAGACGACGCGATGCTCGCCCTCGGCCGGGATCACAGTACCGAGCTGCATCGCAGTCTCGCCTGCATCCGTGAAGATCTCGACCACCTTGTCGACCGCATCCGGCTCGACGATCGCGATCATGCCGATGCCGCAGTTGAAGGTGCGTAGCATTTCGAGCTCGGCGATGCCGCCTTGCGTCGCCAGCCATTTGAACACCGGCAGCACCGGCAGGTTCGCAAGGTCGATGCCGACACCGAGATGTTTTGGCAGCACGCGCGGAATGTTGTCGGTGAAGCCGCCGCCGGTGATGTGGGCAAGGCCCTTCACCGCGTCGGTCTCACGGATCGCGCGCAGGCACGATTTGACATAGAGCCGGGTCGGCGCCAGCAGCGCGCCGCCGAGCGTCATGACGGGCGCAAACGGCGCCTGGGCCTCGAAGCCAAGGCCGGACTGCTCGACGATCTTACGCACCAGCGAGAAGCCGTTGGAATGCACGCCCGAGGACGCGAGCCCGATCACGGCATCGCCCGCGGCGATATCCTTGCGCGGCAGCAAGGTCCCGCGCTCCGCGGCGCCGACTGCAAACCCGGCTAGATCATAGTCGCCGTCCTTGTAGAGGCCGGGCATCTCGGCGGTCTCGCCCCCGATCAACGCGCAGCCGGACTCGCGGCAGCCTTCGGCGACACCCGCGACGATCGATGCCGCAGCCTCGGGGTCGAGCTTGCCGCAGGCGAAATAGTCGAGAAAGAACAGCGGCTCGGCACCCTGCACCACGAGGTCGTTGACGCTCATGGCGACGAGGTCGATACCGATCCCGCCATGCAGGCCGGTCTCGATGGCGATCTTGACCTTGGTGCCGACGCCGTCGGTGGCGGCGACCAGGACCGGGTCCTTGAACCCGGCTGCCTTGGGGTCGAACAGGCCGCCGAAACCACCGATCTCGGCGTCGGCGCCGGCACGCGCGGTGGCGCGCACCATCGGCTTGATCAGGTCGACCAGGCGATTGCCCGCATCGATGTCGACGCCTGAATCGGCGTAGGTAAGGCCGTTTTTGCGGTCGGTCATGCCGGATTTCCAGTGGATTTGCGGCTGGTTACGTCGAATTCGAGGGCTGCGCAATGGCTCGCAAGGGGCCTGAGGCTATACTATGTAGATATCAACCGGTTCGGCCTCCAAAGGACCGGATTCGAGGTCAGACCGGGTGCCGGGAAGCGCCGCGTGAGTATTCCGAACATCATTACCCTGGGCCGCATCATGCTGGTCCCGATCATCGTCTGGGCGATCGTGTCGAGCCAAATGGAGGTGGCATTCGCCGTCTTCCTGATCGCCGGCATCAGCGATGCTGTCGACGGCTTCCTGGCCAAGCGCTTCAACATGAGAAGCGAGCTCGGTGCCCTGCTCGATCCGCTCGCCGACAAGGCGCTGCTGGTCTCCATCTATCTGGCGCTCGGCATCTGGGGCGACATCCCGCGCTGGATTGTGATCCTGGTGGTCTCCCGCGACATCATGATCGTCGCGGCCGTGATCGTCTCCTGGCTATTCGACAAGCCGGTTGAAATGAAGCCGTCGAAGGTGTCGAAGCTCAACACCGCAGCCCAGGTGGCCTACGCGGCATTGGTGCTGGCCTCCCTCGCCTTCGGGTTCAAGCCCGGCCCCTATGATATAATCCTGATGGGCCTCGTCACGGTCTTCACGCTCTCGTCCGTGTCGCTCTATCTCGTCGAGTGGCTGCGGCACATGAGCACGATCGAGGCCAAATGAGCTGGATGCGGCCCCGCAAAAGGCCAACTCCCGCTCGATACGTCGAATCTCTTCAAACGAAGCCGGCGCGCCGGTAAGGAGCAAAGCAAGCGTGGCAGGCCGCGTTCAACCCCGACAGCTGGCATTTTCGCTTCCGCACGCGGAAAGCCTGAGCCGGGACAATTTTCTCGAAGGCCCGGCCAACGCGGCCGGTCTCGCCCTGATCAACGGCTGGCCCGAATGGCCCAACCGGATCATGTGGCTGGCCGGGCCCGAAGGTTCCGGCAAGAGCCACCTCGCCGCCATCTGGGCCGAAGAGTCCGGCGCCCGCTCCACCACCGCGAATGCATTGACTGCGGCTGCCGTGCCTGGGGCGCTCGCCACGGGCGCATTGGTCGTTGAGGACCTGAAATCGAAGGACCTCGACGAGCGCGCGCTCTTCCATCTACTGAATCTCGCGCGCGAGGACGGAGCCTACGTCCTGCTCACGGGCCGCGAGATGCCGGCGGCGCTGGACATCGAGCTGCGCGACCTTCGCTCGCGCCTCCGCGCCGTACCGGTGGTGTCGCTGCTGCCTCCGGACGATCAGCTTTTCCGCGGCCTGATCGTCAAGTTCTGCGCCGACCGCCAACTGAGCGTCGATGAGAACGTGGTCAGCTACCTCGCGACCCGTCTGGAGCGCTCCTCCGCCGCCGCGCGGCGGGCTGTGGAGCTGCTCGACAGCGAAGCCCTGCGGCTCGGCCGGCCCGTGACGCGTGCACTGGCCGCCGAGCTGCTTCGCGACGCCTGACGTTTCCAGCGCCCCTGCATGGCCGTCCCCCTGACCGCTTGACGCGGCGCTGCGGCGGAACATCAATGTCATCGAAACGTCATCGCATTAACACATGCTCCCGCCGGTTTTGCGCGTAAGTCGCAAAGTAAGGCGAGATAAGATGGATCGACTTCTCATGGACTCCGCGCAAGATATTGATATCAAAGAAAAAGAACAGGAAGCGGCGGGCCAGCCGGCGATCGCCACAAGCCCTGAGCGATTCATCAATCGCGAGCTTTCCTGGCTGCATTTCAACCGCCGGGTCCTGGAGGAATCGGTCAATTCCCGCCACCCAGTGCTGGAGCGGGTGAGATTCCTGTCGATTTCCGCGAATAACCTTGATGAGTTCTTCATGGTCCGCGTCGCCGGCATCAAGGCGCAGGTCCGCGAGGGCATCCCCGAGCGCAGCCCCGACGGTTTGACCCCGTCCGAACAGCTCGCCCTGATCAACCGCACCGTCTCCCAGCTTGCGTCCGACCAGCAGGCGATCTGGCGCGACCTGCGCGGCACGCTCGCCGATGTCGGCATCATGCTGGTCGACGGCAAGGACGTCACCAAGGCCGAGCGTTCGTGGCTCGAGGACTATTTTCTCCACAACGTCTTCCCCCTGCTCACACCGCTGGCGATCGATCCGGCCCACCCCTTCCCGTTCATCCCAAGCCTCGGCTTCACCATCGCGCTCCAGCTCACGCGCGATGCCGACGGCAAGCAGATGAACGCGCTGATCCGCATGCCCGGCAAGATCGACCGCTTCATCAAGCTGCCCGCCGAGGGCGTGACGCGGCTGATCCCTCTCGAGCAGGCCACCGCACTCTTCATCAACCGTCTGTTCCCCGGCTACACCGTGCATGGCCAGGGCGCCTTCCGCATCATCCGCGACTCCGAAATGGAGATCGAGGAAGAGGCCGAAGACCTCGTGCGCGTGTTCGAGACGGCGCTGAAGCGGCGCCGCCGCGGATCGGTGATCCGGCTCGAGGTCGACGCCAAGACGCCCGAACAGTTACGCAACTTCGTGCAGCACGCGCTCTCTGCGGCCGATGACGAAGTGTTCCTGGTCGACGGCGTGCTCGCCATGAACGAGCTGTCGCAACTCACCCGCCTCGATCGCCCCGACCTCGAATTTACCCCTTATGTGCCCCGTCATCCCGAGCGCGTGCGCGAGCATGGCGGCGACATCTTTGCAGCGATCCGGCAGAAGGACCTCATCGTCCATCATCCCTACGAATCCTTCGATGTCGTCGTGCAGTTCCTCCAGCAAGCGACGCGCGACCCCGACGTCGTTGCGATCAAGCAGACGCTGTACCGCACCTCCAACAACTCGCCGATCGTGCGTGCATTGGCCGAGGCGGCAGAGGCCGGCAAGTCCGTCACCGCGCTGGTCGAGCTGAAGGCGCGCTTCGACGAGGAAGCCAATATCCGCTGGGCACGCGACCTCGAACGCGCCGGCGTACAGGTCGTCTACGGCTTCCTCGAGTTGAAGACGCACGCGAAACTCTCGATGGTCGTCCGCCGCGAGGGCGGCAGCCTCACCACCTATGTTCACACCGGCACCGGCAACTACCATCCGGTAACCGCGCGCATCTACACCGATCTTTCCTACTTCACCTCCGACCCGACCATCGGCCGCGACGCAGCGCGCGTGTTCAACTTCATCACCGGCTACGCGGCGCCGAGCGATCTCGACAAGATGGCGGTATCGCCGCTGACGCTGCGCAAACGCATCATCGAGCACATCCAGGGCGAGACCGCGCATGCACGGCACGGCAAGCCCGGCGCGGTCTGGATGAAGATGAATGCCCTCGTCGATCCTGACATCATCGACGCGCTCTATGAGGCCTCTCAAGCCGGCGTCCAGGTCGAGCTTGTGGTGCGCGGTATCTGCTGCCTGCGGCCGGGCATCCCCGGCCTGTCGGAGAATATCCGCGTCAAGTCGATCATCGGGCGCTTCCTCGAGCACGGCCGAATCTACTGTTTCGGCATGGGCCAGGGCCTGCCGAGCGCGAAAGCGGCTGTGTATATCTCGTCGGCCGACATGATGCCGCGCAATCTCGACCGCCGTGTCGAAGTGCTGTGCCCGCTGCAAAATCCGACGGTACATCAGCAGGTTCTCGAGCAGATCATGGTCGCCAACCTGAAGGACAATGAGCAGAGCTGGCAATTGTTGCCCGATGGATCGTCAACGCGTATGAAGGCCGCGAAGGGCGAGGAGCCTTTCAACGTGCACAACTACTTCATGACAAATCCGAGTCTGTCTGGCCGTGGAAAGTCGCTCAAGGAATCCTCGCCGCGGCGTCTCACGCGCCGGAACGAACGTCATCAGTCCTGATCGGGGATTGTTGCCGTGACACGGCCGCGCAAACGTGGCGCAAGCGTCGCGGTGATCGACATCGGTTCCAACTCGGTTCGTCTCGTCGTCTACGAGGCGCTGGCGCGCAGCCTCATTCCGATCTTCAACGAGAAGACGCTCTGCGGCCTCGGCCGCGAGGTGCAGAGCACGGGCCTACTCGCGCCCGACGCGGTCGACAAGGCGCTGACTTCGCTGAAGCGATTTCGGGCGCTCTGTCGCGTGATGCAGGTCGGCCGCGTCTTTGCGATCGCGACCGCCGCGTGCCGCGACGCCTCCAACGGCCCCGACTTCATCGCCAAGGCCGAGCGCATCTGCGCGGTCAAGATCGAGATCCTCTCAGGCCCGCGCGAAGCGCGCCTCTCGGCGCTCGGCGTCGTCTCCGGAATCCATCACCCCGACGGCATCGTCGGCGATCTCGGGGGCGGCTCGCTGGAGCTCGTCGAGGTCCACCGCAATAGCGTGCGCAGCGGCGTGACGCTGCCGCTTGGCGGGCTCGCCCTGCAGGATCTCTCGCATAAATCGTTGAAGCGCGCCGACCGCATCGTGCAGGAAGAGCTCGATGCCGTGGAACAGCTCAAGGCCGGACGTGGCCGCACCTTCTATGCGGTCGGCGGCACGTGGCGCGCACTCGCGCGCATCCACATCATCCAGAGCGGCTATCCGCTGCAGGTGATGCACGGCTACTCGATACCGGCCGCGGATGCGCTGGATTTCGCACGACGCCTGCGACGCCTAGCTGCGTCCAACCTGCTTGCCGACATCGAAGTGGTCGCCGACGCGCGGCGGCCTCTCCTCACCTATGCCGCGCTGGTGCTCGAGCACATCATCCGGGTCGCACGGCCGAAGACGATCGTGTTCTCGACCTTCGGCGTGCGCGAAGGCCTGCTGCACGAGAAGCTGTCGGAAGCCGAGCGCGCCAAGGACGGATTGGTCTGCGCTGCGGAAGAACTGAACCAGCTCATGTCACGCTCAGCGCGCCATGCCCGCGAGCTGATCGAATGGACCGACCGCTTCGTTCGCGTGGTGAAGCTGCGCGAGACCGAGGAGGACCGCAGGCTGCGCCACACCGCGTGCCTGCTCTCCGACATCGGCTGGCGCGTCCATCCCGACCATCGCGGCGAGCAGACGCTGAGCCTCGTGGTCAACGGCAATTTCGGCGCGATCAGCCACGAGGGCCGCGCCTTCGTCGGCCTGTCGGTGTTCTATCGCTATGCGGGCCTGAGCGAAGAGAACCAGCCTCCGCTGATGATGCAGGAGTTGCTCACGCCTGCGCATCTCGAGCGCGCGCGGCTCTTGGGCGCCGCGTTCCGCGTCGCGCATCTGATCTCTGCAGCGCGGCCCGGCGTGCTGCCGGCCACCCATTTCCGCAGTACGGGTCGCAAACTGATGCTGGTGTTCGAGCACCGCCTCGTCGATCTCGTCGCCGATCGCGTCGGCGGTCGCTTCAAGCAGCTCGCCCGCCTGGTCGGCCGCTCGGGATCGATCGTAAGGCGCTAAAGTCTACTCGGCCGACGCGTTGGCGTGCCGTTTGGAGGCTTCGAGCGCGGCGACATGCAGGCTGCGCCGGCGCCAGATATAACCGACGACCAGCACGACGATGACGCCGAGCACGGCGCAGAGATATTCGGCGCCCGCGCCGCCATGGGCAAATTGCGGCGGGATGCGCAAGCCTGCCAGCAGCGAATCCAGGGACGTGCCGAACGGACCGTCAGACAGCGCATGCAGCTTCGGCTCGACGCCCGGATCGGTCGCGATCACCTCGCCGGCGATCCAGCCGAGCAGCGCCGCGCCGGCCCAGACAAGGATCGGGAGTTTTGACAGCAGCGCCATGATCAGCGCGGCGCCCGCGACGATCAGCGGCACGCTGATGGCGAGGCCGAGCACCAGGAGCGGCGCGCTGCCATTGGCGGCGGCCGCAACCGCGATGACGTTGTCCAGACTCATGATGATGTCGGCGACGACGACGATCTGCACCGCCTGCCACAGATGCGAGGCGGAGGCGACGTCGTCCTCGTCCTCGCTTTCCGGCACCAGGAGCTTGGCGGCGATCACGATCAGCGCGAGACCGCCGACCAGCTTGAGATACGGCAGCGCCATCAGGCTTGCGACGATGCCGGTGAAGACGATGCGCAGCAGCACAGCGGCGCCCGCACCGAGCACCATGCCCCACAGCCGATGCCGTGGCTTCAGGCCGCGGCATGCGAGCGCGATCACCAGCGCGTTGTCGCCGGAGAGCAGGATATTGATCCAGATGATCTTGCCGACCGCGACCCAGAAGGCCGGTTCGGCCATTTCATTGCGGAACTGGGTGAAGAACGACCCGAGGGTGGCCGGGTCGAAGATCTGCCAGAGCCAGTTCACAATGCGTCCTTCCGATCAGCCGACGATCTCGTTGCCCGAGAAGAACTGAGCGATCTCGATCACGGCCGTCTCGGGGGCATCGGAACCATGCACCGAATTCTCGCCGATCGACTTGGCGTAGAGCTTGCGGATGGTGCCGTCAGCGGCCTTCGAGGGGTCGGTCGCGCCCATCGCCTCGCGGTACTTGGCGATCGCGCCCTCGCCTTCCAGCACCTGCACGACCACGGGACCGGAGGTCATGAACTCGACGAGTTCGCCGAAGAACGGACGGGCCTTGTGCACGGCATAGAAGGTCTCGGCCTGGCCCTTGGTCATGCGGATGCGCTTCTGAGCGACGATGCGCAGGCCGGCCTTCTCGATCACGGCGTTGACCGCGCCGGTCAGGTTACGCTCGGTCGCGTCGGGCTTGATGATCGAGAAGGTGCGTTCAATCGCCATGGTTCTATCCTTGAGGAAGGGGGGTGATTTGGAGTTGCCGGGCTTATATCGGCGCTGTCGGCGGACGGCAAGCGACCGGCCAGCAGCGCTTCACAGGCGGATCGCCGCGGGGGCCGAGCCCTGGAGTTACAATTATTTCACCGAGATGAACCCAATCTGCAACCTCCGTTCAGGCCCCGGTTCAGGATTGCGGGCTTAAGGTCACGCCCATCGAGACGCGTTCTGCCCTTCAAGAGGCGTTTCGGCGGCCATTCCATCGACGCGCAGGCCCGCGCCGGCAGTTTTGAGGAGATCACCATGTTGAGGAAAGTTTCGCTTGCTGCAGTCGCCGCGGTCGCGCTGGGTGCCGCGCTGGCTCCGACCTCTGCCTCCGCCCATTGGCATGGCGGCTGGGGTGGCTGGCATGGCGGTTGGCACCACGGTGGCTGGGGCTGGGGCGCACCGCGCTTCTATGCCGGCGGGCCGGTCTCCTATGGCTATGGCGGCTGCTATGTGCGCCAGTTGGTCCCGACCCCCTGGGGACCCCGCTGGCGGCTGGTCAACCGCTGCTACTGAGCCCGTCAGCACCTTCCGAGAGAACGACCAGAAGAAGCCCCCGGCGCGTCCCCCGCCGGGGGCTTTGCCTTGGATCAATTGCATGGGGTGATTTGCTTTGGGCGCACATCGCCACGTTCATGCAATCTTTACGAGAATGTAAGGTGGTCCCCACCGGCGGGCCGAAACTATTTCGGGGTCAGGGACTTGGTAGGGTGTCCTGCATTTCACAATGGAACCCGTGATGCCTCGCCAATCCGCCAATGACAGCGAACAGATGGACCGGCGGACCAGCCGATCGATCTGCGACGCCATCGGCGAACGGCTCCAGCAGAATCTTCGGCCCGAGCCGCGGCTTCCGACATATCTCGAGCACCTCATGAATGAGTTGCGCAAGCGGGATCGCGACCGCGATCCCAAGAATTAGATATCAAGAACTTAGATCCCAAGAACTTAGATCCTGAGAGCCAGGTGCAACAACGGGGTTGCGTTTGCGACGCGCTGCGGTGACAAGGCCGCATGCTCACCATCACCGACCTTTCGATCCGCCTCGCCGGACGCCTCCTGATCGACCAGAGCTCCGTGCAGATCACGCCCGGTTCGCGCGTCGGCCTTGTGGGACGTAACGGCACCGGCAAGTCGACGCTGTTCAAGGTGATCCGCGGCGAGCTTGCCGCAGAGCACGGCTCCGTCACGCTGCCGCCGCGCTGGCACATCGGCAGCCTCGCACAGGAGGCCCCTGACGGCCCGGAAAGCCTGATCGAGGTCGTGCTCAAGGCAGACCTCGAGCGCGACGCGCTGCTGCGGGAGGCCGAGACCGCGCACGACCCGCATCGCATCGCGGAGATCCAGACCCGGTTGGTCGACATCGATGCTCATTCGGCCCCTGCCCGCGCGGCTGCGATTCTCAGCGGTCTCGGCTTCTCGGCCGCGAACCAGTTGCGCGCCTGCTCGGAGTTCTCCGGGGGCTGGCGGATGCGCGTGGCTCTCGCCGCGACGCTGTTTGCAGCGCCCGACCTGCTGCTGCTCGACGAGCCCACCAACTATCTCGACCTCGAAGGCACGCTGTGGCTGGAGGATCACCTCGCGCACTACCCACGCACCGTGATCGTGATCAGCCATGACCGCGATCTCCTGGAAAGCTCCGTCGACCAGATCCTGCACCTGGATCGCGGCAAGCTGACGCTCTATCGCGGCAGCTATTCGTCGTTCGAAGAGCAGCGCGCCGCGCGCGAACTGCTCGATGCCAAGCAGATCAAGCGCCAGGAAGCCGAGCGCGCGCGCCTGCAGGCCTTCGTCGACCGCTTCAAGGCCAAGGCCTCGAAGGCCCGCCAGGCCCAGTCGCGCGTCAAAATGCTGGAGCGGCTCAAGCCGATCACGGCACTGGTGACGCAGGACGTGCACGAGATCAGCTTCCCGCCGCCCGAGAAGACGCTATCGCCGCCGATCATCGCGGTCGACAACGTCTCGGTCGGCTATGATCCGACGACCCCCGTGCTGAGCCGCGTCACCTTGCGCATCGACAATGACGACCGCATCGCGCTGCTGGGCGCCAACGGCAACGGCAAGTCGACGCTGGTGAAGCTGCTCGCAGGCAAGCTCGCGCCGTTCTCCGGCAGGGTGACGCGCGCCGACAAATTGTCGATCGCCTATTTCGCACAGCACCAGCTCGACGAATTGAACGTGGATGCCTCCGCCTACGACCATGTCCGCAAGCTGATGGGCGAAGCGCCTGAGGCCAAGGTGCGGGCGCGAGCCGGCGCGATCGGCTTTTCCGGCAAGGCGGCCGACACCAAGGCCGGCAAACTGTCCGGCGGCGAGAAGGCTCGGCTGCTCTTGGGGCTTGCAACCTTCTTCGGCCCCAACATGATCATTCTGGACGAGCCGACCAACCATCTCGACATCGACAGCCGTGCCGCGCTCGCCGAGGCGATCAACGACTTTCCCGGCGCCGTCATCATGGTCTCGCACGACCGCTACCTGATCGAAGCCTGCGCCGAGCGGCTCTGGCTGGTCGCCGATCGCACAGTGACGAACTACGATGGCGACCTCGACGACTACCGCCGCGTGGTGCTATCCGCGGCAAGCGCGGACAACAGCACCCGCGAGCGCAATGCCCCAGCCGAGAAGCCGCAGCGCGCACGATCGGACAATCGCGGCCCACTGAAGAAGCGCATCACAGAAGCCGAGGCCGAGATCGCGCGCGTCACCGAAATCATCGCCAAGATCGACACCGCGCTCGCCCTGCCCGACATCTTCACGCGCGATCCGAAGCAGGCCGCGCAGCTCTCCAAGGCCCGCGCCAACGCCGCCGACGCGCTCGCGCGCGCGGAGGAGCAATGGCTCGAGGCGAGCGCGCAATATGATGAGGCAGCAGGTTGAAGGCTCATAACCCGCTAGCGGCCGCGAGGCCTCTATTCAAACTCTGAAAAACGACCCATGTCATAAATACCTGAACCTATTCTGGAGGGCTGGGCGTGCCGGAGCCACAAGCCCGGCCATGACGATGTGGAAGCTTCAGCGTGTTGCTAGCGTTCGATCATCTTGTTCCAACGGGTGTTCCACTCCGGTCGCTTGGCATTGACTGCGTCCCAGTCGAGCGTCACGGCATTCTGCATGTAAGTGTGAAAGGCCTTCATCTTTTTCTCGGCTTCGGGCGTCGCTGCCACCGCCGTCGTATTTGACGGCACGATATTGCCGACTGCCAATGCCTTGCTCTGGGCTTGCGCCGAAAGCAGATAGGCTGCGAGCTTCTGTGCAAGCTCGGGCTCCGAGTTGCGCGCGATCACGCATTCGGCGACCATCAGGACGACCGAACCTTCTTTTGGCTGGACGTACTCGACTGGAATTCCCTTCTCCTGAAGGGTTGCCACGGCGGTCGGCGTCAGCGGAAATATCGCGGCTTCGCCGGTCTGAACCATCTCGGACAGTTTTGCGGAGCTTGGAATGAACTCGAGCACGTTCCTGCCGATGGTATCGCGGAACTTGGTAAAGCCGGGCTCGACGTTAGCTTCTGAACCGCCCTGGATGCGATTGAACATCAAGAACGCGTGCAATCCGAAGGTCGAAGCGGACGCCGATTGGAAGACGACGCTGTCCTTGAATTTTGGATCGGCCATATCCATCCAGGAGGTCGGCGCGGCCCATCCCTTTTGATCGAACAGCTTCTTGTTGTAAGCGAGACCGGTCATGCCCATGTCGACGCCGGCGGCCATGTCGTCCTTCAAGCGGCTTCCCTTCTCGAGCTGAGCCAATTCCGGACTCGGCTGAAGCTTTTCACAGAGCCCCATGCCGACGGCCCGCACCATGACGCCGTCGTCAAGGAACATCAGGTGCATCTGCGGCTTGTCCTTGGCCGCGGTGGCCTTGGCAAGAATGTCGGACGAGGTGCCGGGCACAACGACGACCTTGACGTCGTTCGTCTTCTCGAAGTCGGCAAATACTTGCGTGAATGCCCGCTCGAAATTTCCGCCGTTCATGCCGACATAGAGCGTCTTGGTTTCGGCTGATGCCTCGCTCACGAGAACGCATGCGGCAATGGCCGCAACGAATGTCGTCAGATATCTCTGCATTGCTGATTCCCCTCGTGGCCTATGGTTGAGACGAAGCGGACGGGATTGTCCCTGCCCCGGAAAAGCGCGTGATCGAAAAAGCGTCGATGGGCGTCGTCGTGGTACCCTCAGCGATGAGCTCCGCCATCACCTCGCCGACCCCAGGCGCGATCTGGAATCCGGCGCCGGAGAAGCCGAAGGCATGAAAGAGCCCGGGCGTCGTGTGGCTTGCTCCAAGCACGGGATTGCGATCCGGCATTTCTCCTTCAGTGCCGCTCCAGAAACGTATGGCGAGGCTGCCACGCAATCCCGGAAAAAGCTCACAGGCGCGATTCATGATGGCGCGCGCGCCTTCGCTGCGAGGGCGCGAGAAATCAGCATCCGCGAGCGGCCTGCCGCGCTCGCCCCCGACGATGCAATTGCCTCGCTCGACCTGGCGCGCATAGACCCCGCCACCCTCCATCCCGATATTGACGGTCATGATGGTCTGCATGGGTTCGGTCACAATGATCGATGGATAGATTCGCTTGAGCGGAACGGGTTCGCCGAACGACGCCGCAAACGGCCCGGCCCAAGCGCCGGCACTGTTCATCACTGCGCGGGCGCGAACTTGCAGACCGTTCTCCGCCTCGATCGCAAAGCCACCGGCATCTCGCGCAAAGCTCACAACGGGCGCATTCTCGAAAACCTGCGCTCCTGCGCGCCGCGCAGCGACCGCGAAAGCGGCTGCGACGAGACGCGGATTGGCGTGACCGTCGCCCGGACAGAACGAGGCTCCGATGATCTCATCGCCGATCCAGCCGAACCTCTCCTTGAGCTGATTGTGTCCGAGCAATTCGAGCCCGAGGGCGTAAGCCTCGACGCGCTGCGCATACGCCTCGAGCGAAGCCATATCGGCCTCGCTACGTGCAAGTTTGAGATGCCCGGTGCGCAGGAACTCGCCATCGATCCCGATGAGCTCGCGCAGGCGCGGCCATATGGCATGCGCACGTTGCGAGAGCGCGAGCTGCTCGGGCGGACGCCCCTGCCTGCGAACGCCGCCATAATTGACGCCGCTGGCCTGCGCACCGCAAAAGCCTTTTTCCAGCAGCACGACGCTCATGCCACGACGCCGGAGCGCCAGCGCCGTCGACGTCCCGACCAACCCGCCGCCAATGATGGCGACATCGGCATCAAGTCGCATCGTCATTCGGCCGCCTCGCAGGACGGGCCAAGCGTCAGCGGAAGCGGCTTGACCGGCGCTTGCGAGCGGAAACGACCGACCGCATCGACGTCGCGCCCCGCCTCCAGCGCCAGCAGCTCGGCTGCCGCCGCCGCGCAGATGCGCCCCTGGCAGCGCCCCATACCGACCCTGGTGACAGCCTTCATGCGATTGAGCTCGGTGAGCTGGAAATCCCGCACTGCGCTACGCATCGTGCCGGCGTCGATCTCCTCGCACCGGCAAACGAGGGTTTGGTCTTCAATGCGCTGCGCCCACCATGCCGGAAACGGAAAGGCGGCCTCGAGGGCATCGCGAAGACGAAAGATCCGAGACAGGCGGCGATCGAGATTGCGGGCACGCGCCTCGTCATACGCTAGTCCACGATCTTCAAGCAGCGCCAGCGCAGCACGCTCGCCGCCGAGCTCTGCCGCGTCAGCGCCGGCAATACCAGCACCATCCCCTGCCAGATAGACGCCGGGCACACTGCTTCGTCCACCAATTTCGCGGATCGGCAGGAAGGCGCGATCGCGGGCTTCGAAATGCATCATGCATCCGGCAAGATCGGCCAATTGCGTCTCGGAGCGCAGCCCGAGTCCATAGCCGACGGCATCACAAGGCAACTGATGCCGCTCGCCGCGATGATCCCACGAGATGGCCGAGACGCGCCCTTCACCCTCGATGCGGACATCGCTGATGCCGCTCCACAACCGCGTGCCCCGCAGGCGAAGCGCGAGTGCAAAGCGTAATCCGCGCGCCACAATATCCGGCGCAAGCAGCGCAGCACGGATCAGCCCCACACGCGCCGCGCGCGGTGCGGCATCGAGGACCGCGAGCACCTCGACGCCGGCGCAGGCATATTGCCAGGCGACGAGATACAGAAGCGGCCCGGAACCGACGAAGACGACCTTCTCGCCGATCGCGCAGCCCTGGGCCTTCAAGGCAATCTGCGCGCCGCCCAGGGTGAAGACGCCGGGCAGCGTCCATCCGGGAATTGGCAGCACCCGATCCGTCGCACCCGTTGCAAGGATAAGTCCATCATAGGGTACGCGGCGATGCTCGCCGCGCACGGCAATGTCGGCCGTGCCATCGGAGACGTTCCAGACCAGCGCCTCGGGCCGATAGTCGATCTGATCCGAAAGTGCAGCAAAAGCCGCGTACAGCCTTCCTGCCTTCGAAGCCTCGGATCCGTAGAGCGCTTCCACGGACCGGCCGTCATCGACGAGACGTTGACGATAGATTTGGCCGCCGCAGGCAGGCGCTTCATCGACGACGCACGGCTTCAAGCCGGCCTTCACGAGCGTCTCTGCGGCACGGACGCCGGCCGGGCCGGCGCCGACGATCAAGGGCTGCACGCGCGAGCTCATCGTGCGCCTTCCTTGCCGCCGGTCACGATGTGCATGCCGGGCGACAGGACCGTGGTGCAGGCCCGGATGCGCTCACCGTTTTCAAGCGCGACCCAGCAATCCTGGCATGCGCCCATCAGGCAGAAGCCGGCGCGCGGCGCCTGAGAGAATTCGGTTCGTCTGACGGCGTCGGTAGCGGCGAGGATCGCAGTAAGCAGCGTGTCGCCGACGCGCCCCTCGCGCGGAACTCCGTCGAGAACGAACGTGATGGTCGGCTGATCGGTGCGCGCGATGCGATGAAGGAGCGACATGAATCGAGGCCCTATTTTTCGCCAACCAGGATCTTGTCGAGACCGAAAATCCGGTCGAGGATGAGCATCGCGGCGGCAGTCAGCGCGATCATCAGCGCAGACACCGCAGCCATCATCGGATCGATCGACTCGGTCGTGTACATGTACATGCGGACCGGCAGGGTGATCGTGACGGGCGAGGTCACGAAGATCGACATCGTCAATTCGTCGAAACTATTGATGAAGGCGAGCAGCCATCCTCCGGTGATGCCGGGGAGCATCATCGGCACGGTGATCCGCCTGAACACGGTCCAGGCGGAAGCCCCGAGCGTTGCCGCCGCCTGCTCGGCATGCCGGTCAAGGCCTGCAAGCGCGGCCAGCACGAGGCGCAGCACATAGGGCGTCACCACGATGATGTGGGCTGCAGCCAGCCAGCCGAAGCTGCCGACGGCGCCGATCAGCGCAAACAGGCGCAGAAACGCAACACCCAGCACAAGATGAGGAATGATGAGGGGCGACAGGAACAACGCGTTGGCGGCCGCCCTCCCCTTGAACTCGTAGCGATGGATCGCCAGCCCGGCCGGCACGGCGAGCAGCACGGAGATGGTTGCCGAGATCCCGCCGACCCAAAAACTGTTCACGAATGAAGCAGCAAAATCGGGATGCTGCCAGAGCGCCACGAACCATTTCGTCGAAAAGTGCGTGGTCGGTATCGTCAGCGTGTTCGCAGGCGTGAAGGCAACGAGCACGACGATGACAAGTGGCGCCAGCATGAAGGTGGCAACCAGGGCATGGAAAAGGAGAGCTATCGGACCGTTGCGCTGCATCCCGCTCATCCCAGGGTCCGGCGCGTGCGCGCTTCGACGACACGGTTGTAGCTCAGCATGATGAGCATATTGGCGGCGAGCACCAGAATGGCGATCGTCGCGCCGACCGGCCAATTCAGCGCCTGCATATATTCGTCGTAGACGATCGTTGCGACCATCTTCAATCTGCGCCCGCCGAGCAGGCCCGGAATTGCGAACGAGCTGGCCGCAAGGCCGAACACGACCAGGCTGCCCGACAACAGCCCCGTCATGATCTGCGGGAACACCACGCGCCGGATGGCGGTGAACCGCGACGCGCCGAGCGACCACGCCGCCGCCTCGATCGTCGGGTCGAGCTTCTGCAGCGACGTCCAGACCGGGATGACCATGAACGGCAACATCACGTGGACAAGTGCGACCACGACGGCCGTCTCCGTGTAGAGCAGCCGGACAGGACCGAGCCCCATCACCTGCAGCGCCTGATTCACAAGTCCGGACGAGCCGAGAAGCATGCTCCAGCCGAAGGCGCGAACCACCACCGAGACGAGCAGCGGTCCGATGATGACCACGAGAAAGATCGACCGCCAGGGATCGTTCATGCGCGACAGCACATAGGCTTCCGGCACGCCGATCGCGGCGCAGATCACCGTCGTCAGCGCGGCGATGCGCAGCGTTCGCCAGAATATATCCAGATAGTAGCGGTCGCCGAGGATCGTCGCGTAATGCGACAATGTGTAGGTGTCCTTGATGCCGGTGGTCGCGTCGTAGTCCAGGAACGAAAGTCCGAGGGTCAGGCACAGCGGAACCAGAACGAGAGCGGTGAAGAGCAAGACGCCCGGCAGCACCAGGAGGACCGGCGGGAAGTTGCCAAGGCGCGTCGCCCCCTTCATCAGACCTCCGCGCCGCGATCGTAGCGCAAGCTTCCCGGCAGCCAGACCAGACCGACGTCGTCACCGATCTTCTCCGCCACCTCGCCCTGGTTCGGAACGGACACGGTCAGCGGTCCGACCGCCGTATCGAGGTTGAACAGCCAATGACTGCCGAGAAAGAACCGTGACGTCACCTTACCGTCCACGACACCTTCACCGGCACGCGCGAGCAGAATCTTTTCCGGACGGATGAACAGAGAGACGGCCCCGTCTGCCCGAGCCATGGTTTCGCTCGGCACGGCGATGCCGGCGACGATCGCGCGGCCGTCGCGCCACTCGCCCTCGAGGCGGTTCATCTTGCCGACAAAGGACGAGATCGAAGGCGTGGCGGGCCGCTCATAGAGCTGGAACGGCGCATCGACCTGCACCATGCGGCCATGCTCCATGACGACGACGCGATCGCTGATCGACAGGGCCTCCGCCTGGTCATGGGTCACCATGATCGTCGTCGTGCCGACCTGGCGCTGAATGCGCGAGAGCTCGTACTGCATTTCCTCGCGCAGCTTGGCGTCGAGGTTCGACAAGGGTTCATCGAGCAGCAGGATGGGAGGATTGATGACCAGCGCGCGGGCAATGGCCACCCGTTGACGTTGCCCGCCGGACAACTGCCGCGGATAGCGATCAGCCATCGCTGACAATTTGACCAGCGCCAGCATCTCGGCAACGCGCCTGTCGCGCTCGGCGCGCGGGACTTTGCGCATCTCGAGGCCGAAGGCGACGTTCTGCGCCACGGTCATGTGCGGAAACAGCGCATAGCTCTGAAAGACGATGCCGAGGCCGCGTCGGCTCGGACTCTCGTCGGTGATGTCGCGTCCATCCAGCGTGATGCGGCCGCTGCTTGGCTGGACCAGGCCGGCGATCATCTGCAGCGTGGTGGTCTTGCCGCATCCGGACGGACCCAGCAGCGAAACGAATTCGCCGCGCGCCACGCTCAGGCTGACGTCCTCGACGGCAAACACATTGCCGTACTGCTTGCTCAGGCACTCGAGGGTCAGGAACGTCATTGTCGACTCCGGAGATGCCATAGTCAGCTCCGGCTGGAACACGGAGGTCAAGCCGAACTTCCAGATTGTGGAATTTTTTCCAAAATTATTCCCGCATTTGGAATTTTGTACTTCCCCTGTCGCGTATTTTTCAATACTTGAAAACTATGACGAGCACCCGTCGTGCGCTGCAGCTTCTCAGGGTCCTGGCCGAGGGGCCTCGCGGCGGCATGCGCCTGAAGGATCTGGCGGAGCGCGCCGATTGCGGACCGTCGACTGCACATCGCGCGTTGCAGGATCTCACCGCCGAAGGCCTAATCGAGCAGATCGACGACACGAACCGGTACGGCGTGTCGCTCGACTTTTTTGTGCTCGCGGCCAATGCCGGACGTGCGGCGGGGCTGCGCGATGTCGCCCGCCCCTCGCTGCTGCGCCTTTCCTCGACCTTGTCGGACACGGTGTTCCTGTTGGTCCGGCACCGATATGATGCGGTGTGCCTCGATCGCGTCGAAGGCCCCTTCCCGATCCGCTCGTTTACAGGCGAGATCGGCGGCAAGGTGCCGCTCGGCATCGGCCAGGGAAGCCTCGCGATCCTCGCTCACCTGCCCGAAGCCGAGCGTGAAGCTGTGATCGCGTTCAACATGCCGCGCCTGCTCGACCGCGGCTTCCTTGATGAGGCTGCATTACGTCTGACGCTGGATACAACCGCGAAGCAAGGTTTTGCCGATTTCAACCTCGGACTCATTCCGCGAATGGCCGGTGTGGCTGTTCCGGTGTTCGATGCGGGCGGTCGCGTGGTTGCAGCATTGAGCGTGGGGACCCTGCAAGAGCGGCTGAGCAAGGAACGCCTGCCGATCGTGGTCGATATCCTCAAGACCGAGGCGAAGGCCCTGAGCAGCAAGATCAACCCCTTCGACGAAACGCTAAGCCAGCCGCTCAGAAGTCTCAGCAACGCGCAGGTTCACCAGACCAGGTAGTCGTCCGCCGCAAGAAGGGCGACGGCCTGAAATGTCGAACCGTTGCCGCCTCCCCGGCAGTACCCGGACCTCCCTTGATAGCTAGCGCGCCAGCAGAGCCAGCCCGACACCGACGACGATCAAGATCATCATCACGAGTGTCGGCCGCACAGGTGTTGGCGCGCCGGGTCGGAACGTGCGTAGCCTGGTGGCGACGTACAACATCGGCACGAGCGCCGTAGCCGAGATGGTCAGGATTGCCCAAGGTGCCCAGCGCTCGCCCTCATGAAGCGCGAAACACAGCCACAGCAAGGTGACACCAAGGGTTGCGAAGCCGCCCCCAATGACTTTCAGCATACCAAGAATGACTCCCTGAACTCCGGGATCGAGTTCGGAGAAAGGCTTTCCGGCCACGACGGCATGATACGGCAGATATTCCTCGCGCCGCATATACCTCACGCCAAACAAAATCCCACCGAGTGCAACAAGAAGCACCGCCGCCAGCGCAACGTTCAACATTTTCGAATGCGAGCCCCGTTTAACTGGATGGTCGTATAGCGCACACGCGGCAACGTCTGCCATGGGCCAAACGCGATCCCGGAGTGTATGGCCCTCTGGCGCAAAGTGGACATCTGGGCTTAGGACGAAGTCGGCCTCGGGCCGATGAGCGGAAGACAGCACTGATGCCCGTGGTCTTCCAACGCGATTGTTGCGGCGCACCAGGTTTGCTCGGGCGTATCTTTGCTCGGGCGTATCCATGGCCCGCAACGCCGACGTGCACAACTTTTCGGCGAGGGGGTCGCTAGGCAGGTTGCAGAATTCACGCTACGAATTGCGCGTGGTTATTTTGACCAATGGACGGCCTGTCCGTCCTGGAAAGGCATCATCATGAAATTGTCTTCAAGTGCTGTCGCTCCTTCAATCCTCGCTATGTTCGCAACTGTTTTCCTGTGTGGCCCGGCATCGTCGCAAGGCTCGGCCACCAGCACGCTCCCCGGTGTCACGGTCAATGCGCCGGACCAGGCGGCAAGGCCCCATCATACGCAACGGGGGTCCAACGCGGGGACATCCCGCAGGACAACCGGCACCTCAACCGCTCAAACGCCAGTGTTCGCGCCGAATACAACATTGGGGAGGCTTGCCAAGCTGGAGAGAGAAGCCCGCAGCTGCAACGGTGGTTGCGAAACAAGTTTCAGGGTCGGCAACGCCCCCTGGGTTGGATGTAGCCTTGCTGGCCAGGGAGGATTTGATGGGAGCATGTTCTCACCAACGTGCACAGACACGCTCAGCTACAAGACTTACGCGCAGTGCGTAGAGACCAAGGCTTTCCTTGGCGCGCAACCCAGAGAATCTCGGTGGATTTGCACCAGCCTGCTGGCCGGCGGCAAGTTGCCCGGCGAAAAGCAAGTCGCCGAAATCAAGCAACTGGGCACCCGATAGTCCACGCCGGCTGCGCGAAGGCAGTGATAGCATGGCTCGAGGGATTTCGAGCCATGCGCAATGCCCGCTTCGGGTGCCGACCTCACGGCGAGGTCCGCTCTTTGCGCCAAGCGGACGTTCGGCCTAAGCCGGAGTTCTGGGACGGCCGACTTGCAGACATTCTCACGGCAGGCGGCTTCGCCGCAAGCTGTCAGAAGCCGAACAGGCGGAGCTGTTGCTTGCTGACCTGGTCGGCCGGGTCTATCGACTGCGCCTTGCGGAAATCGGCGATCGCATCAGCGCGGCGCTGCTGTGCTTCACAGGTGAGGCCGCGGTTGTTGTAGGCCTCGACATAGGACGGATTGAGCTGGATCGCCTGCGTATAGTCGGCGATTGCGTGGTCGCGGTCACCCTTTAGAACGTAGGCTTTGCCGCGGGAGTTGAAAGCGTTGAAGTCCTTGGAGTTTATCGCGATTGCCCGGTCGTAGTCGGCGATCGCGTCATCGATCTTGCGCAGCCCCACATTGGCATTGCCGCGATTCCAATAAGCGACACCGTTTCTTGGATTGATGCTGATCGACTGATTATAGGCGGCGATCGCACGACTATATTGTCTCAAGCCTTCGTAGGCGACGCCGAGACAATTGTACCCGCCGGCATTGCTGGGTTCGCGCTTGATGACCTCGCTGCAATCCGGAACGGCCAAATCGTATTGGAAGTTGTTGCTGTAGGCGACGCCACGCGAGCTGAATAGCCAAACCAGATTTGGATCGAGCCTGATTGCCTCGCTGAAGTCTGCGATCGCAGGCTCCCATCCGTCCTTCTTCGTGATCAATCTCTTCCTGAAGAGCGACTGCCCCCGTTGGCCAAACCCAAAGGCGTATTTCGGATCGATGGTCACCGCCTTGGTGAGATCGGCGACGGCCAGGTCGAATTCACCCTTTTCCGTCCACGCCATGCCGTGGCGGGCGTAGGCCCACGCATCTCCGGAATTGACCTTGATCGCCTCGGCGTGGTCGGCCAGCGCAGCGTCGTATTCATGCAGACTGTAATAGGCGACGCCACGGTTGTTGTAGGCCCAGCCATACTTCGGATCGATCCTGATCGCCTCCGTGCAATCCGCAATGGCCGCGTCGTGGGCCTCCTTGCTCTCATAAGCCTCGCACCGGTGCGCGAAGGCCCCGGCGTCCTTCGGACTGAGCTTGATAGCCTCGCCGTAGTCGGCAATCGCGCGGTCGTAATCCCTCCGGTTGAACGCGCCGCGTCCCCGGTTCTTGAGCGCCCTGACGCGTTCGGCCACCGGCTCGCTTGCATCGTCGATGACGCGGCTGCATGCCGCGCCTCCGACATCGGGCTTGTCGGCGCTGGCCGCGCACCCGTCCCGATCGACCGGTGTAGCGGCCCGCACCGGCACGGCAAGCAGGACCGCGACGCAAAGGAGCAGTCCACCTGATCCACCCGCTGTCATGCTGTTCTCCACCGCCAGGCTCTCCGGCACGACACATCCGGACATGAGAACTTTAGCCCCAACGGCAGGCTATCGACCATCGGCAACGGAGACCGTTATACCCGCCTTCGGCAACGGGCGGCGTCATCTCCGCTATGGGCCCACGAGATGGGGACGCTTATTGCGCGGTGCGACCAAGCTGCTCCACCACGGCCAGCCATAGTGCTACGGTCTCTGCCGACGCGGTCCTGTCGGTCGCTTCGGGACGCACGGCTGTATGCACCATCACCAGCTTGGTTCCAGGATCCACAAAGATCATCTGGCCGCGGATGCCGAGCAAGACGAACCGGCGCGCAGCGCCGGGCAGTAGCCAGACCTGATAGCCATAGCCGTAATACTTCGTGGCCACACCGGGTGCGAGATGGACGTCGGTTGATCTCACCGTCGTCGCATCGATCAGCCATTGGCGTGGGATGACCTCGCGCCCATTCCACACGCCGTCATGCGCAAGCAGGCGTCCAAAACGGGCGTAGTCGCGCAACACGGCGTTAAAGCAGCAAAAGGTCACCTCTTGGCCGGTTCCGTCGATCGCCCACGAGGCATCGGCTTCGGTGCCGATCCGCCGCCATATCTTCTCACTGAGATAATCCGCGACTGGAGTGCCGGTCACAGAGCGCAGGATGAGGCCGAGGATCTCGGTCTCGGCACTGGCGTAGTGCCATCGCGTATCTGGCGGCGCGACGCGGGTATTGAACTGTGCGATGCTGACCACGGGGGACTTGCCGGGCCGGCCGAACAGATCGCGCCCGAGGCGGGCAATATCGTCCTGCCCATCGTACCGCTCTTCGAAGTTGACGCCGGAGGACATGTGCAACAGCGCACGGATCGGTGTCTTGCCGTACTCGGTCCCTGCGAGAGCGGTGACATAGGTCGCAGCGTCGTCGTCGATCGATCTGATGGCACCCTCGGCCGTAGCGATGCCGATCAGCATCGCGGTGATGGTCTTCGCCATCGACTGGGAGAGAAAGCGATCGCGGTCCGATCGCGCGTATTGATAATGTTCGTACAGAATCGTGTCGTCCCTGGCGATCAGCAGTCCGGTCGTCGGCTGCCGGGCGAGATAGTCCGCGATCGTGCGGCGCTCACCCTCGAAGCTGTAGTAGATCTCGGGCTCGGCGGCGCGCTGAAACGACCAGGATGTGGCTGCACGTGCAACGATGCGCGCCGGTGTCAGTTCGTCAAAATGACTATAGGTCGCTACGAGATGCCGCATCTCAGCGCCGGTGGACAAGGTGCCAAGGGGATATCCCTCGTCAGCGCCGTAAGCGGCCGCATCATGACCGGTGTTCGACAAAACCGGTCCGGCAGCGGTACGCTTGGCGGTTTCTTGCGCACTTGTGATGCCGAAGGTCGCGAGCATGACCACCGCGAGGATCCAAACCCGCCCTGTTGCCCAGTTCATCGCCGCCTCCGCGTGCTGCGCAAACAACCAGGCTGCATTGGCGCAGCCCTTCCATCAAGAGCACGACTTCCAGGATTGGTCAAAACACCCGCCGGCGAGGACCGCCTTTTCGCGTCGGTCTGGCGCTGGACGCATCAGGTCATGCTGCCCGGTATGAAACAGCGAACACGGGGATGGCCGTCGATATAGTGCTTCCAGACCATCGTCCGTCCGGCGAGGTTGGGTTGCGTGATGAGAGCGCCGTCTGGCACCAGGACCCACTCTCCATCGATGCGAACGCGATAGCGCCCGTGATCAGACTCCCAATCCGGTTCGGAGACCACGTAGGCGTCGGAATCCTCGCAGCATTTCCCGAATTCGCTCTCCAGGCTCTCGAACCAGGGTTTCAGCGGGGAATTCGCGTAGCGGCCGTCGTCTCGCGCGAGCGCTGCGGTCGCGAACAGCAGCAGACAGATCGGAAACGTCGCCTGCCTCGTCGCCAGCATTGTCTTCGCCTCCGCGATCTGGTCTCGGCTCAATGAAGGACCTCGAGGTCATCGAGCGGCCTTGAAGTGGCGTTAATCGATCTCACGCCTGTTCAGTCAGCGGCACAGAGCGCAGCGCCAGTCGCCTCGATGGGCAAGCCAGGAGGCGTCAAGCCAACGGTAGTTGGTTCTCGAATGCCAAACGTGGCCTGCACCATTTTTGGAGTTTTCGAGCGCGGAGTGAGGACCGCAATCTGATGGGGAGAAGCGGGCATGCCAGCCAGCATGAGCTGCGGTGTAGCCGAGCTCTCCTCAACATAGGCCGATCCCATTACCGCTACCTGGTGCGGGGAGATCGGGAAGCCCATGAGCTCAAAGGTCGGAGGGTTCAAGCTGCACGCCTCGGCTTTATTGGTCCATGCGCCTGCGATGGCGGCGACGGCAATGGTGATCAAAAGTAGATTTTTCATGATGACCTCCTGAATAGCGGAGACATTCGCACCACGACTTCCAAATTGACGTGGTTCAATTCGCCGGCCCTTCATGGGGCCGCACGCAGCATCTGACCGACCGTCAATCAGGGAAACGGGGGACTCCATGCAAGGCCCTGGGAAATTTGCCCGACGCCGCCCCAAACGGTATCGAGCGGCGGCCGGATGCTGTAATCTGCGGAAAGCAGTGCGGGCCCTTCGCCATGCGGAAGATGAGGATCCTTCGGCGCCGGCCGGTCATCGATCTCAAATGGTCGCTATTGAGGCAAGTAGCGGCCGTCGCGCTACTCTGTTTTCTTGGCGGAGCGGCGATCTCCGTCTACCGAGCAGCAGACGAGACGTTGAAGACCAATCAGGCTGTCGGCGATGCCGTTGGCAAATATCTGGAAGTACCGATTCTAGTCCAGCGCGACCGGCGGACTCTCTTCGGAACACGCCTTGATCTGCAAAAGCGCTTTCGTTTCATGGATGGCTTTCTGGACCAGGCGATGAGCCCGGGTCAGTGCGTACAGTTCAAGGAAGTTGGGAAGGATGTCATCTCCAGCTGTCTGGGGTTTCAGACTCAGGTGGGCGCGGCACCGGCATGGTTTTCCGCCGTCTATCAGTGGGCGGTCGGCAGCCGTATGACTTACAGCCGTCCCGTCGCCCAGCAGGGTCCCGTACTTGGCACGATCGTCGTCAGCTCGGATCCATCAGTCGTGACAGCGCGTGCCTGGTCCGATATCTCGCGAATGCTCGGCCTCTCCGCCGCAACGATCAGCGCTCTTGGCATCCTCGTGTATTTTGTCGTCGAGCGCGCGCTGCGGCCGACGAGAGATGTCGTTAGCGGCCTCAACAGGTTGGCTGCGGGTGATCTGAAGTGCCGTCTCCCGCCATTTCGACTTGCCGAGCTTCAAAGAATACGCGGCGTCTTCAATGAGCTGGCGAACACTCTGGAAGTCGCGACCTCCGAGCGCGCCGAGTTTGCACGACGTCTCGTGGAAGCCCGTGAGCAGGAACGGCGTCACCTCGCAAGGGTGCTTCACGACGAGCTGGCCCAGAGCCTCAGTGCCATGAGCGCGACGGCGGCTTCGATCAAGGTCACCGCCTCGACTGATTGTCCGTCTCTCGTTGCCGAGGCTCAGGCCCTGACAGAAACCGCTGGCAATATCATGAAGGGGCTTCGCAGGACCGTGCAGGAGCTCAGGCTGCAGGAGATCGATGACGTCGGCCTGCTCACCAGCCTTGAGGGATTAATCGGCGATCATAATCGCCGCGGCTGCGGGAAGACCCGGTTCTTTCTCGAGACACACGGCGACCTCGACGCGCTCCCCCCGGCGATTACCGTTCACGTCTTCTATATCGTTCAAGAAGGTCTCACGAACGCGGCGAAGCACGCGCAGGCGGCCAACGTTCGTGCCGTGGTCCGCATCGACCTTGCCCAAGGCGATGCGTCACCGTCTAGCGATGGCTCGGTCGAGGCAACGGTTGAAGACGATGGTACTGGATTGGCGCATGAGATCAGGAGAGAGACTGGTTTTGGTCTCGGGTTGATCGGGATTCGCGAGAGAACGCTCGCGCTGGGCGGACAGATGAAAGTTGTGTCGAGGCCAGAGAAGGGCCTCATCCTCAGCGCCATAATTCCCGTCACCAACACCCTGGGCGCAGCGACATGACGCCGCGAAGTATCAGCGTCCTGCTTGTCGACGACCACGCGGTTGTGCGTGAAGGATACCGTCGGCTTCTTGAGAAGCATGAAGGCATTACGGTCGTAGCCGAGGCCGCCGACGCGGCGGGTGCCTACCAAGCCTATAAAAACAAAAGCCCCGATGTCGTGGTGATGGACGTTTCCCTGCCGGGTCGCGGCGGCATTGATGCCATTCGCCAGATACGCCAGTGGGACCCAGCAGCGCGCCTGCTCGTTTTCACCATGCATTTGAGCGCGACATTCGCGCTTCAGGCGTTCAGGGCCGGAGCTAAAGGCTTTGTCACGAAGAGCAGCCCGCCCGAGTTGCTCGTCAGCGCAGTACGCGACGCCGCGGCCGGCCGTGTTGCAATCTGCCCCGAGATCAGCGAAGCCCTCGCGAGGAGCCAACTGCTGGACGATGCAAGTGCGGTTGATACCTTGTCCCCACGTGAATTCGAGATCCTGCGCATGTTGCTTGCCGGCCGGTCGGCCGCGGAAATAGCAGCCGCGTTCAATCTCAGCCCGAAAACCGTCTCGAACTACCACTACGCCATCAAATCGAAGCTCAGCGTTTCTTCCGACGTTGAGCTTGTGCTCTTTGGGCTGCGAAGCGGGTTAGTAACGCGGGTCGAGGAGCGCGAGCAGGAGGGTGACCGCCGAGAATGAGCGATCGCGGAACGTGGACACGCTATTGCCCCGGATCGGCGAGGCCTGCCAAGCGGATCGACTCCAACTCATCCGCGTCGAACAATTTTGCGTCGAACAGGGTCCAGAACTCTTCCGAAACGCCATGGCCAAAGACCAGCACGTCGTCGGTATTGATTGTGACGAGAACGCCGGCATCGAACAACGTACGGATCGGATGAGCAGCCAGCGAATCGACCCTTCCCAGCATGACGTTCGATGTCGGGCAGATGTTCAGGCGGATCTTGTTGTCCGCAAGAAAACGCATGACCCGGGCAGAACCTGCCGCCGCAATCCCGTGTTGGACTTCATCAAGCTCAAGCTGTTCAACCGCGCGCCACACCGAGTCGGCGTCGCCCCATTCCCCAACATGCGCTTTCAGTCTTAGACCCGCTTCCTTGGCCATGCGGTAAAGTTGAGCGAGTTCGTCTCCCGAGAGATCAATCGTCCTGTAGACGCCAAGCTCCAGGAACGGCTCCAGCCATTTGATCAGGCTCGATATGTCGCAATGTCGAGACATCCCAAGTTGCGGGATCCATTCAATCTCAGGAGCTGCGCGGGCATGGATGCTAATAAGCTCGCGGGTCAGCTTTTCAGCGTTCCCATCGAACAATTTGATAGCCCAGACGTCCTCACCGACCTCCAGCCGCGAAACGCCATCATGTTGCGCCTGGACGAGCGTCGCCTCGAACGCGGTGAGGCGCCCTCTCGGACCATCGAAAAGCGGACCGATATGCTCGGCGACCCATTCATGCATTTGAGCCATCGAACTGAGGGGGCTATCGAGTGGCGCGATGTCATGTCCAATCATGCGGGCGATCCATGCCCGATTGCCGCCACCAAACGCATGGTTGTGCAAGTCGCTCTTCGGAAACGACCGGCGCGCCTCCAAATCGCCGGTCGTCAGCGCCTCTTGAAATGACGTCATGGTCACGGCGATCACGAGCACCATCGAGAGCACATTCTCATAGCGCCCTTCGATGCGGAGGGCTCTTCTGTGCAAGCCCTCGGTTGCAAAGCCCACCGCTTGTCGAGGGCAATGGCGCTGACGGTACTTTCGCGAACGGTCAGATCGATGCGCGTTGGACGTCACGAACTCTCGGCAGGCGGACGGGCAGATGTGTTACATATCGTAACATTTAGCGTCGTGGCGCGGCAAGCTCGTTTGACGGCGCTCGCGTCCTCTTCAGGGGCAGACCTATGGTGCTCAATGTCGGCATAGCCAAGATGCGAAGGCGACAGAAAGCACTGCCTTGAACCCCACCCCGGCCCGCGACGTCAAAGACCTGTTTTTTCCGGAATATCCACCGAAGCCCTGGGGCCGAGCAGATGAAATTTTGGACGACCGCGACGTTGCTGATCCTGATCGGGATCTCGGTGACTGCTTGCGCATTTGAGCATGAGCCTGACAACAAGCCGGCTTACGGCCAGGCGAACGGCAAGAAGTCCGTTCGGTGATCGTTGAAATGATCGGCGGCGGCTGCCCACCGATCTACTTTCCCGTGATGGATGCCGCCGTACCCGCGCAATAACGTTGCGTCATGCCGCGCCGCGCCCGCGACACGGCCTCCACTTACGTCGCCGCCTTCTTCTTCGCCTTCGGCTTGCTCGCCTTCGGCATCGGCGCCGGCTCTGGGCTACCTTCGATCGAGGACAGGCGGCCTGCGGTGAAGGTGTAGATGCCGGCGCGCGGACCGGTCGCCCAGGTGATTACGGCGACGCGCCTGCCGGCGGCATCGTTGGAGAGATTGACGTTACTCGGAGCGCCGATGCCGCGCACGACGTCACACTCGGTGTGACCGAGCGCGACCGTTCCGCCCGTCGGAGCGGACGCCGTGGTCGAGGCGTTGGCGTCAGCCGGCGCACCCGCGGGTGCCATGCCCGGGCAGGCGCCGTCGGCACTGACCAGATCCTCCGCCGTCACCGGCCTGTCCGGAGTCAGCGGCGGGGATTCGATTGAGATGTTTTTGATGAAGAGCCGGGCCGGCTTGTTGAACCATTCGGCATCCCTCGACATCATATCGGATGCGCTGGAGCAGCCCGCGATCAGCGGCGCAACCGCGCACAACGCCAGTAGAAGCGTCGGAGGAAGCTTTTGATGTCGCACGATAAACTCAAATCCCCGCGTTAAGGGCCAGCCCTAAACGATTGTCCCAACATCACTTTGCGGCACGAACGTGACGGAGGGCAGCATTACCCCAAAAGCCGCAAATTATCATTAATTGGATGCGAACGTTAATTCCTGCGCTGCCACCGGCCACGCTCGTCGGCCTGCCAATAGGTGACATCAAATCCGCGCGTCTTGCAATCCGTCCAGGCGCTGCGCGCCAGCGCGAGCGCATCCGGATCGTCGCCGTTGAACAGAAGCACCATGCGCTCATAGCGTTCCGAGTCCTGAGGCAAAGCCGCGTTGTCGATCAGAAAGCGGACATTGGCGCCGTTGGGATTGCCCTCCTCGACCGCCAGCACGACCGGCTGCTCGGCGGCGTCGTTCACGCGCCATGTCGCGTGCGGCAGGAAGGAATCGTCGCGATAGGTCCACAAGTGCGCGTCGAGTGCATCGGCGCGCTCCTCCGAGGTCGACTGCACCACGACGCGCCAGCCGCGCTCGAGTGATTTCTCGAGCAGCGGCGGCAAGACGTTCTCCACCGTCATGTTCTGTAGATGGTAGAACAGCACTTCAGTCATCTTGGGTCATTTGCGCTCGTAGTGGTCGGCGACCAGGCGGTCCAGCAGGCGGACACCATAGCCGGAACCCCAGCTCTGGTTGATGTCGGTCTTCGGCGCACCCATCGCGGTGCCGGCGATGTCCAGATGCGCCCAGGGCGTGCCGTCGACGAAGCGCTGGAGAAACTGCGCGGCGGTGATCGACCCGCCATGGCGGCCGCCGGTGTTCTTCATGTCGGCGAACTGAGAGTCGATCAACTTGTCGTATTCGGGCCCAAGCGGCATGCGCCAGACTTTTTCGCCGCTCTCGATGCCGGCCGTCAGGAGACGTTCGGCGAGTTCGTCATTGTTGGAGAACATGCCCGCATGCTCGGTGCCGAGAGCGACCATGATCGCGCCCGTGAGCGTTGCGAGATCCACCATGAATTTCGGCTTCACCCTCTTGGCAACGTACCAGAGCACGTCAGCCAGCACGAGGCGCCCTTCGGCATCGGTGTTGATGATCTCGATGGTCTGGCCCGACATCGAGGTGACGATGTCGCCGGGACGCTGCGCATTGCCGTCGGGCATGTTCTCGACGAGGCCGATAGCGCCGACCGCATTGACCTTGGCCTTGCGCGCCGCGAGCGCGTGCATCAGGCCGACGACGCAGGCCGCTCCGCCCATGTCGCCCTTCATGTCCTCCATGCTGCCGGCCGGCTTGATCGAGATGCCGCCGGTGTCGAAGCAGACGCCCTTGCCGACGAAAGCGACCGGCGCCTCGCCCTTCTTGCCGCCCTCCCAGCGCATGATCACGGTGCGGCTCGGCCGCGCCGAGCCCTGGCCGACGCCGAGCAGCGCGCCCATTCCGAGCTTTTGCATTGCCTTGACGTCGAGCACCTCGACCTTGACGCCGAGCTTGCGGAGCTGGCTCGCGCGCCGCGCGAACTCCTCGGGATAAAGTACGTTCGGCGGTTCATTGACGAGGTCGCGCGCGATGATCACGCCGTCGACGACATGGCCCGCCGGCGCGAAAGCCTTTTTCGCAGCCGTGAGGTCAGCGACGGCAAACGCGACGTCGGCTCGCAGGGTGCCGCCCTCCTCGCCGTCTTTCTTCTTCGTCTTGTAGCGATCGAATTTATAGGCGCGCAGCCGCAGGCCCGAGCCGATCGCGACCGCCTGCTCCGCAGTCATGGCGCCGTCGGGCAGTTCGGCCATGATGGTCATGGCGTTCGCGCCCGCTTTCAGCTTGCCGGCCGCCACGCCACCGAACTTCAGAAAATCGTTGAGCTTCAGGGCCGAAGCCTTGCCAGCCCCGATCACAATAAGCCGGTCGGCCTTCAGCCCCTCCGGTGCCAAAATGTCGAGCGCCGCGCCCGTTTTGCCCTTGAACTGGCTCGTGCCTGCTGCCCGCTTCACCATCTCCGCTGCCGATCCGAGCGCCTTGGCGGTCGCGGGACCGAATCGCAGGCCGTCGTCACAAAACGCCACCAGCGTGCCGCGCGGGACGGCGGAAAACGGAACGAAGCCGACCTTGACGGCGTCGGACATGGATAACTCCTCCAAAAGACGAGACTTTTGCCGCGTACCGCGCATCGCTGAGGATGCTGGCTGAACGGCGATTCACTGCTCCCGGACGTACTATGACCCGTCCGCACCTCGCATGCCAAGCGCCGCCCGTGGCCGGCCGGCCACAAGAAGGAAATATTAACCATATGATGAGGGTGCCACGGGGCAGCCATTTTGTTGACGGATCAAAGGGATGGTAGTGAGAGTGTGAACTGGTGAAAGACGTGGCAGAACGACCCTTGGGGACCCCTTTCGGGATGGGTCGGAATGTCCGGAGTTTGGGACCCAGAAGGGGCCTGGCGGGGATCGTGCGGTAGCGCATGGGGTCGATCGATAGGTATATTTTCCGCACGACGCTGGCGTCGTTTGCGCTGGTCCTGGTCAGCCTCACCGGCGTGATCTGGATTACGCAGGCGTTGCGCGGCATCGACCTGATGACCAGTCAGGGCCAGACCATCCTGACCTTTCTCGGCATCACCAGCCTGGTGATTCCGGCGCTGGTGCTGATCATCTCACCGATCGCGCTGATGATCGCGATCACGCACACGCTGAACAAGCTCGCGACCGATTCCGAGATCATCGTGATGAATGCCGCCGGCTTCTCGCCATTCCGGCTGTTCTATCCGTTCTTCTACGCTACTTGCGTGGTCGCGCTGCTGGTCGCCTTCATCGCCGCCTATCTCGCCCCCGACGGCATGCGGCGGATCAAGCAATGGGACGCCGAGATCACCGCCGACGTCCTCACCAACATCCTCCAGCCCGGCCGCTTCGCCCAGCTCGACCAGAACCTCACGATCCGGATTCGCGAGCGCCAGCCCGGCGGCATCATGGCCGGCATCTTCATCGACGACCGCCGCGATCCGAAGGAACGCAATTCGATCGTCGCCGAGCGCGGCACGGTGGTGAAGAGCGGCGGCGAGACCATTTTGGTGTTGGAGGACGGCAACCTGCAGCGCTTCGAGGCCGGCAAGCGCGATCCCGCGCTCGTTACCTTCGCTCGCCACGGCTTCGACATGTCGAAATTCTCCAACCAGGGACGCGACGTCACGCTCGGCATTCGCGAACGCTATCTCTGGGAGTTGGCCTCGCCGTCGGAGGATGATCCCGTCTACAAAGCCGTCCCCGGCCAATTCCGTTCGGCCCTGCACGACGGCATTCTCGCGCCGATCTATCCGTTCGCCTTCGCCGCTTTGACCTTTGCCTTCTTGGGCGCCCCCCGCACGACGCGCCAAAGCCGAAACTTCGCGATCGGCGGCACGATCCTGGCGGTCCTCAGCCTACGCATCGCGGGCTACGCCTGCTCCGTCATCGCAGTAAACTCGCCAACGGCAGAAGTCGTTCAATATGGGATGCTCGTCCTCGCCATTGGCCTCGGCGTCTGGATGATCGTCGGCGGCGTGGTGGTCGAAGCGCCGCCTGCGCTGCTGGAAGCCATCAACCGATCCAATGCGCGTATTGCGCGGCTGTTTCGACGTCCGGTCGCCGCATGAGCATGCTCACCAACACGCTTGGACGCTATTTCGCGGGCCGCTTCGTGATCAACGCGCTCGGCGTGTTTGCGAGCATTTTCCTGCTGCTGGTGCTGGTCGACTATATCGAGATGGTGCGCAAGACTTCCGGGCTTGCTTCCGCCTCCGCGGTCATGGTGGCCGAGACCTCGCTGTTCCGTGTGCCGCAGCTTCTGGAGAAGCTGACGCCGTTCTGCATGCTGATCGGCGCCATGACTTGCTACCTCGGTCTATCGCGGCGGCTGGAGCTCGTGGTGGCACGGGCCGCCGGCATTTCCGCCTGGCAGTTCATCTCGCCCGCGCTCGCCAGCTCGCTGCTGATCGGCGTGATCGCGACGGTCGCCTACAATCCGATGTCGGCGAACCTGCGCGAGCTCTCCAAGCGCATGGAAGCGGAGCTGTTCGGCTCGGCGCCCGGCGGCGGCATCCAGGACGCCTCCGGCTTCTGGCTCAACCAGGTCACCAACGAGGGCCAGGTCATCATCAACGCCGCGCGCAGCGAGCAGCAGGGCATCCGGCTGACCGGCCTGACACTGTTTCGGTTTGATACGGCCTATCACTTCAAGGAGCGCATCGAGGCGCGCGAGGCCACCCTGGAGGATGGCCGCTGGGTGTTCAGGACCGTGCGACGCTTTTCGCTCGACGCGCCCCCTGTCGATCAGGACCGCTTGGAGATTCCTACGACGCTGACCGAAGCGCAGGTTCGCAACAGCTTTTCCACACCCGAAACTGTGTCCTTTTGGCAACTACCGAGCTACATCCGTTCGTCGGAAAGCTCGGGCTTCGCGACAGCCGGATATCGACTCCAGTACCATAAGCTTCTGGCACAGCCATTTCTGCTTGCAGCGATGGTCATGCTGGCGGCTTCCGTATCGTTGCGCTTCTTCCGGATGGGCGGCGTGCAGAAGATGGTTTTGAGTGGCGTGGGCGCAGGCTTTCTGCTCTACGTGCTGTCCAAAGTTACTGAGGATTTGAGCAAGGCTGAGTTGATGCATCCGATCGCTGCGGCGTGGTTGCCCGTTGTGGTGGGCGGCCTCACCGGCTTTTTGGCCTTGCTCTATCAGGAGGACGGATAGTGACTGCCGTCCACCGAGAGCCTGTGTCCCGTTTGACGCGACGCACCCTGGTGCGTGCGAACGGACGTGGCTTGCCTGCTGGTCGCCTCCTGCTCCCCTTCCTTGCCGCGCTCGCGCTTGGCGGATTGCTCGATCTTGCCGCGACCGCGCCTGCGGCTGCGCAGAGCTTCACCTACAACCCGCTGCCGCCGCGTCCGAAGCCGCCGAAGGCCCCGAACGACAACCAGATGCTCGTGCAGGCGACCGAGGTCGATTACGACTACAACAACTCGCGCGTCTCGGCGGTCGGCAACGTCCAGCTGTTCTACAACGGCACCAGCGTCGAGGCCGACAAGGTCATCTACGACCAGAAGACCAAGCGCCTCCATGCCGAAGGCAACATCCGCATGACGGATGCCGACGGAAAGATCACCTATGCCGAGATCATGGACCTCTCGGACGACTACCGCGACGGCTTCGTCGATTCGCTGCGCGTGGACACCGCCGACCAGACCCGCATGGCCGCGAGCCGCGCCGACCGCTCCAGCGGCAATTACACGGTGTTCGAGAACGGCGTCTACACCGCCTGCGCGCCGTGCAAGGACGATCCGAAGAAGCCGCCGCTGTGGCAGGTCAAGGGTGCCCGCATCATCCACGACCAGCAGGAGAAGATGCTGTACTTCGAGACGGCGCAGCTCGAGTTCTTCGGCGTGCCGCTCGCCTACATACCGTATTTCTCGACGCCCGACCCGACGGTGAAGCGCAAGACCGGCTTCCTGATGCCGGGCTTCACCTCATACACGGCGTTCGGCTACGGCGTCGAAGTCCCGTTCTACTGGGCGATCGCGCCCGATATGGACGCGACCTTCAATCCGCGCATTACGTCCAAGCAGGGCGTGCTGTTCCAGGCCGAATTCCGCCAACGCCTGATGGACGGCGCCTACCAGATCCGCGTCTACGGCATCGACCAGCTTAACCCCAGCAATTTCGCCGGGCTGCCGGGCGACCGCCAGTTCCGCGGCGGCGTCGAGACCAAGGGCCAGTTCGCGCTGAACGACAAATGGGTCTGGGGCTGGGACGGCGTCCTGCTCTCCGACTACTACTTCATGTCGGATTACCGCCTGTCGCAGTACCGCGATCCCTTCACGTCGTTCCTGAGCCTGCCGACGGAAGCGATCTCGCAGCTCTATCTGACGGGGGTGGGCAACCGCAGCTACTTCGACGCGCGGACGATGTATTTCCTGAGCTTCTCGGGCAACCAGCAGCAGGTCCCGGTCGTTTACCCCGTGATCGACTACTCGAACGTGCTCAACTATCCGATCTTCGGCGGCGAGGTCTCCTACAAGACGAATTTCGTCAACCTGACACGTAACGACGCGGTGTTCGACCCGATCACCACGACCGCGAACACCAACGGCCTCTGCACGACCACTTCGGCCGATACCGCCGCGCGCACGCCCTCGCAATGTCTGTTGCGCGGCTTCCCCGGCACCTACACGCGCCTGACGGCTGAAGCGCAGTGGCGGAAATCCTTCACCGATCCCCTCGGTGAAATCTGGACCCCGTTCGCCATCCTGCGTGCGGATGCGATCAACTCCTCGGTCTCCAACCAGCCGGGCGTGTCGAACTACCTGCCGGTCGGCGACACCCAGGCGTTTCGCTTGATGCCGACGGTCGGCCTCGAGTACCGCTATCCCTTCATCAACGTGCAGCCATGGGGTTCGACGGTCATCGAGCCGATCGCACAGGTCATCATCCGGCCGAACGAGACCTATGCCGGCAAGCTTCCCAACGAGGACGCGCAGAGCATGGTGTTCGACGCGAGCAATCTGTTCAGCGTCGACAAGTTCTCGGGCTACGACCGCGTCGAGGGCGGCGGCCGCGCCAATGTGGGCGTCCAGGCAACCACCCAGTTCGACAAGGGCGGCGCCGTCAAGGTGCTGTTCGGACAGTCCTACCAGCTGTTCGGCATGAACTCCTTCGCCGTGCAGGATACCACCAATACTGGCCTCGATTCAGGTCTCGACAAGCCGCGATCCGACTATGTCGCGAGCGTCGGCTATTCACCGAACCGGACCTACACGTTTAGCGTCCGCGGCCGGTTCGACGAGCAGACCTGGAACGTCCAGCGCTTCGAGGCTGAAGGCCGCGCCAATTTCGACCGCTGGTCGGTCAGCATGATCTACGGCAATTATGCGCCGCAGCCGGAGCTCGGCTACCTGACCCGTCGCGAGGGCATCCTCACCTCCGCCTCGGTGAAGGTCGCGGCCAACTGGGTGGTCCAGGGCTCGGCGCGCTGGGACCTCGAGGCCAACAAGATCAATCAATACGTGGTCGGCGCCGGCTACGTCGACGATTGCTTCGTGCTGGCGGCTAACTATGTAACGTCCTATAGCTACTCGGCGGGCAGCACCCCGCCTGTTCTGAGCCACGCGTTCATGTTCCAGATCGGCCTGCGAACGCTGGCAAACTCCTCGGGAACCAGCAGCTCCGCCGGCATGCAGTAGGCCGATTTGACTTTGCGGGGCTTGTTCTGATCGCAAGCATGCGAGCGACGACATCCATGACGACCCCTCTTATGACGACCTCTTTGCGAGTCCATCGCCTTCTCCTCATCGCGTTCGGCACGGCCCTCCTCCTGATCGGCGGCGCAGCCCCGTCGAAGGCGCAGACCGTCGTCGTCATGGTCAATGGCGAGCCCATCACCGATTTCGACATCGAGCAGCGAAGCAAGCTCGACCTGCTGTCGACCCAGAAGACACCGAGCCGGCAGGAGGTCATCAACGAGTTGATCGACGAGAAGGTGAAGATCAAGGAGGGCAAGAAATACGGCGTCGAGCCTACCGCCTCCGATATCGACCAGTCCTACGCCGGCATGGCGCAGAACATGCGGGTATCGACGGACCAGCTCTCGAAATCCCTCGAGGTCAAGGGCGTGAGGCCGGAGACGTTGAAGAGCCGCATGCGCGCAGAAATGGTCTGGACCAGCCTCGTTCGCGGCCGCTTCAAGGAACGGCTTCAGGTCGGCGAGCGCGATGTCGCAGCCGCCGTGCAGGCGCAGAACGGCGAGAAGCTGCAGGTCGAGGGATTCGAATACAAGATGCAGCCGATCGTCCTGATCGTACCCCGCGGCTCGTCGCAGGCCGCGACCGAGGCGCGGCACAAGGAAGCCGAATTGTACCGGGGCCGTATCACGAGCTGCGATGAAGCCAATTCGCTGTTCCGCTCGACGCCCAATGCGGCGATCCGGGACAGCGTCACCAAGACCACCGCTGATCTGCCCGAGGCGCTTCGCAAGGTGCTCGACGACACGCCGGTCGGCCATCTCACCCCGCCGGAGGTCACCAAGCAGGGCATCGAGATGGTCGTGCTGTGCGCGCGCAATCCGACCATGATCGACACGCCGAAGCGGCGCGAGATCCGCGAGAAGATGTACAAGGAGAAGTACGAGAAGACCTCGAAGTCGTATCTGGCGGAAATCCGCAAAGCGGCGATGATCGAATATCGTTGATGGCAAGGCCCCTCGCGCTGACCCTGGGCGAGCCTGCCGGCATCGGCCCCGACATCACGGTCGCGGCCTGGCTGCGCCGCAACGAACTCGACCTGCCCGCCTTCTATTTGCTCGGCGATGACGCGCTGATCGCGCGCCGCGCCAAGGCGCTCGGCGCCGATATCAAGATCGCGCGCGTGCGTGCCGAGGAAGCGATCGCCGCCTTCCCCGACGCCCTTCCGGTGGTTGCGACCGGAGAAATCGCAACAGCCGAACCGGGTCGGCCCGACGAGAGCAGTGCGCCCGCAGCGCTCGCCTCGATCCGCCAGGCCGTCGCCGACGTCCGCGAAGGCCGCGCCGGCGCCGTCGTCACCAACCCGATCGCCAAGAGCGTGCTCTACCGCGCGGGCTTCCGCCATCCCGGCCACACCGAATTTCTCGCCGAGCTCGCCGAACAGGACGGGCACGTGCCGCAGCCGGTGATGATGCTATGGTCGCCGCGACTTGCGGTGGTGCCGGTGACCATTCACCTTTCGCTGCGCGATGCGCTGGCGCAGCTCTCGCGCGACCTGATCGTCTCGACGGTGCGCATCGTCGCAGCCGAGCTGAAATCCCGTTTCGGCATCGACCGGCCACGCATCGCGATCTCCGGTCTCAACCCGCATGCGGGCGAGGACGGCTCGCTCGGCCACGAGGAGCAGACCATCGTCACGCCGGCGATCAAGATCCTGCGCAACGACGGCATCGAAGCCCGAGGCCCCCTGCCCGCCGACACCATGTTCCATGACGCCGCGCGCAAGACCTATGACTGCGCGGTCTGCATGTATCACGACCAGGCGCTGATCCCGATCAAGACGCTGGCCTTCGATGACGCGGTCAACGTCACGCTCGGCCTGCCCTTCATCCGGACATCGCCGGACCACGGCACGGCGTTCGACATCGCAGGCACCGGCAGGGCCAATCCCGCAAGCCTGATCGCAGCGCTGCAGCTCGCAAGCCGCATGGCCGCGCAACCGGCATGAGCGCGATCGACGACCTTCCGCCGCTTCGCGAGGTCATTCGCCAGCATTCGCTATCGGCCCGCAAGTCGCTGGGCCAGAACTTCCTCCTCGATCTCAACCTGACGGCACGCATCGCGCGCGCCGCCGCGCCGCTCGAGAATTCGACGATCATCGAGATCGGTCCGGGCCCCGGCGGATTGACGCGCGCGCTGCTCGCGCTCGGTGCTGCGCGCGTCATCGCGATCGAGCATGACGAGCGCGCGATTCCCGCCTTGCATGATATTTCGGCACGCTATCCGGGGCGGCTCGAGATCGTGCATGGCGATGCGATGACCTTCGATCCGAGGCCCCTGCTCGGCGGCGCCAAGGCAAAGATCGTCGCCAACCTGCCCTACAACATCGCGACACAGCTCCTCATCGGCTGGCTCACCAGCGAGCCGTGGCCGCCCTGGTACGGGATGATGGTGCTGATGTTCCAGCGCGAGGTCGCCGAGCGCATCGTGGCGCGTGAGAACGAGGAAGCCTATGGCCGGCTCGGCGTGCTCGCCAACTGGCGCGCCGAGACCAAGATCCTGTTCGACATCTCGCCCTCCGCCTTCGTGCCGCCGCCGAAGGTCACCTCCTCGGTCGTGCGCCTCGTGCCGCGCGCGGCGCCTCTGCCCTGCGACCGCCGCCTTCTTGAACAGGTCGCGGCCGCCGCCTTCGGCCAGCGCCGCAAGATGCTGCGCCAGAGCCTTAAATCGCTTCAGGCCGATCCGGCTCGCCTCGCCGCGGCCGCCGGCGTCGATGCGACACGGCGCGCCGAGACCATTCCGGTGGCAGGCTTTGTTGCCATGGCGTCTGAATTGGCCGATATACGAAGCCAAGCCTGAACTACAAAAAAATTTCGGAGGAAGGAAAATGGCATTGATGCGTCGGCAGTCCCTGGTCAAGTTCGATGCACCGCTGTGCGAGACCATCATCGACACGCCCAGGCCGCAAGGACGCGAAGTGCTGGTGCGCATCGAGCGCTGCGGCCTGTGCCATTCCGACCTGCACATCCAGGACGGCTATGCCGATCTTGGCGGCGGCAAGAAGCTCGACACCACGCGCGGCATGACGCTGCCATTCACGCTCGGCCACGAGATCGCCGGCGTCGTGGAGGAAGTCGGCGGCGATGTGCCGGCCGACCTCATCGGCGCCATGAAGGCGGTGTTCCCGTGGATCGGCTGCGGCCAGTGCCGCGACTGCGCCAATGGCGATGAAAATCTATGCGCCAAGCAGCGCTTTCTCGGCGTCTCCATCGACGGCGGCTTTGCCAGCCACGTGCTGGTGCCCGATGCAAAATACCTGCTCGACTACGATCCCCTGCCGGTCAACCAGGCTGCGACATTGATGTGCTCGGGCGTCACGGCCTACGGCGCGCTCAAGCGCCTCGTCGACCGTCCGCGCCAGCGCAATCTGCTGCTGATTGGTCTCGGCGGCGTCGGCATGATGGGCTTGTCGTTCGCGCAGGCCATGTTCAAGCAGCCGATTGCGGTGGCCGATCTCAGCCCGGCGGCGCGCGAAACTGCGCTGAAGAACGGCGCGGCGGTCGCCTACGATCCGGCCGAGCCCGAGGTTATCAGGCGCATCCTGAAGGAGACCGACGGGGGCTTCGACGAGGTCGTCGATTTCGCCGGCAACGAGAAGTCGATGGCGTTTGCGGTCGCGGTCGCAGCGCGCGGCGGCAAGATCGTGGTGTCGGGCCTGATGGGCGGCCAGTTCACGCTGCCGATGGTGCAATGGGTGTACAAGCGCATGACGATCGAGGGCTTCATGGTCGGCACGCTTGCGGAGGCCCACGAGTTGATGACGCTTGCGCGCGCCGGCAAGATCAAGCCGACACCGATGCAGGAAGAGCCGATGGCCGACGTCCAGAAATGGATCGACAGCTTGCGCGCCGGCAAGGTCGTCGGCCGTATCGTGCTGAAGAACTGAACCGCGACGGCCCCGCGACCATCGTCCGCGCCGCGTTCAGCTCGTTCGTCCCTGGCGGCCCATGAAGAGGCCATAGAGGAAGAGCAGGATCACCGCGCCGACGATGGCGCCAATGAAGCCTGCGGATTCGCCGGCCCGGTACCAGCCCACCGACTGGCCCAGAAAGGTCGCGACGAACGCGCCGACGATTCCCAGGATCGTGGTGAGGACGAAGCCCTTCGGCTCATTGCCGCCCGGCATGATGAATTTAGCAATCACCCCGACGATAAAGCCGATGATGATAGTCCAGAGGATCCCCATCTCACTGCTCCTGTCATGAGCCGGCACGCGGCAAGCGGCATCCTGGGAGACATCACCCGGTAGCGCCCTTGACATAGATCAACATAGGCCGGCGTTCTCGGGCGGCCCTGACTGCACAAGACCGACATCAGGTCGCGCGAGGGAGGTCGGCATGGCCATGCTGGGCGAGATCACGCACACCACCACCTACAAATATGCAAAGCCTGTTACGTTCGGGACGCATCGGGCGATGTTCCTGCCGAGGCGCGGTGCATCTGCCCGCCTGCTTGGCTGGTCGGCTAAAACCAATCCAACCTCGAAGATCCACTGGGTTACCGATTCACGCTCCAACACCGTTACGGTGATGGAGTTCGCAGAGCCGGCCAGCGAGCTGACGTTCACCTTCCAGGTCCGCGGCGTGTTCTTCGGCATCAAGGGCATCGAGTCGTTTCCGCTGGCCTCGCGCGCGGACGAGATTCCCGTGCAATATTCGCCGGACGAATGGACCGATCTTGCCGGCTACCTGCGCCCCCATGCCGACGACCCCGACGGCAGCCTTGCGGCATGGACCAAGAGCTTCGTCGCCGGCGACCAGGACCAGACGGTCGACGTGCTGCGCCGGATCCTGCGCACGTTCCGTGAAAGCTTCAACTACCGTTCCCGGGACACCGAGGGCACCCAGTCGCCGGGCGAAACCCTGCGTACCAAATCCGGGACCTGCCGCGACTATGCCTGGTTGATGATCGAGGTGCTGCGCCGTCTCGGCCTCGCCTCGCGCTTCGTGAGCGGCTATCTGTACGATCAGGCACTCGATGGCGGCGCTGTCGGCATGACCGGCTCCGGCGCCACGCACGCCTGGGTCCAGGTATTTCTGCCAGGCGCCGGATGGCTGGATTACGACCCGACCAACCAGATCAATGCCGGCTTCGATCTCATTCCGGTCGCGGTCGCGCGGCATCCGGGCCAGGCCATTCCGTTGGAGGGATCATGGTTCGGGGATGCAGGAGACTACAAGGGCATGTCGGTCAGGGTCGCCGTCCACAAGATCGGCGAGATCCGCGATCCGTCCGAGGGCTGACGGGGTCCGAACGGATCAGTCGTCGGACCGTGGTGCGCTTCTCGGAAGCATCAGCCGCACATAGGTCCCTGCCCCCGGCTCGCTGTCCAGCCTGATGCGGCCGCCAAGGCGTTCGGTGACGACGCCATGGACGACGTGCAGTCCGAGCCCCGTCGCCCCGTGCTGACGTCGCGTGGTGAAGAACGGATCGAAAGCGGAGAGCTTGACGTCCGGCGGCATTCCGCAACCGTCGTCGGACACGACGAACTCGACATGATCGTCACCCGCAGATCTCAGATCGACACGGATCCGACCTCCGCCCCCATCCGGCCACGCATGGGTCATGGCGTTCATGACCAGATGGGTCAGCACCTGTCCGAAGGGACCGGGATAGCTGTCCATTTCGAGACCTCGCGCGAGCCGGAGATCGAGCGCGATGCCGCGGCGATGGCATTCGCGATCGAGATGCGAGAGCAATTGTTCCGACAACTCGGAAGCGTCGAAGCGGCGCAGCATCGACTGGCCCGGATCGAGCGCGACCTGCTTGAAGGACTGGATGCGCTCCGCCGCGCGCGACAGGTTGGCGATGAGTTGCACGGACGCATCGCCGGCGAGGTTGATGAACTCGTTGAGGCTCGAGCGTCGCACCTTGCCACCCGCAACCTCCACGGCGAAAGCTTCCGACTTGTGCTGAAGCGTCGAGGCGATCGTCAGGCTGCTGCCCACGGGGCCGTTGATCTCATGCGCCACGCCGGCAACCATCCGTCCGAGTGCAGCCAGCTTCTCGGCCTCGACCAGCGTCTCCTGGGTCTCCCGCAAATGACGCAGCGCGGTTTCGGCGGCGTCCCTTGTCTTGCGCAATTCCGCCTCGGCGCGCTTGCGTTCGGTGATTTCCTCGGCCGCGACGTTGACGGCGATGATCTCTCCGCTCGGCGCGCGCAGCGGATGCCAATACGTCATCCAGTAACGCTCCTCGGCCTGATCGGCGCGCTGGCCCGTAACTTCGATACCGACAACCGGTTCTCCGGTTTCCATGATCGAGCGGACGATCTCTGCGACGGAATCCGCCAAGGCAGGAACGCAATCCCGCACGAAGCGGCCGAGATGGTTCTCCACCGAGATGCCGCAGATCTCGGTGAGGCGCTGGTTGATTTGCAGATAGCGGCAATCAGGAGAGAGGCAGGCCAGTCCAATCGGTGCCGTGTCGTAGATCGATTTCAGGGCGGGCTGCTCGGGAAACAGCAGCACCTCGGATGCGAGCGCAGATTTTGACGCCTGTACCATGACCGCCTCGACATTGTTTTCGTTGTTCGGGTCGCATCCTCTTCTGGGGCAAGCTCTTCGCGCCGTGCTGGTGCCGGAACGACAACGCATCGCCGGCTTCGGCAAATCCGGGCGATATCATGCAATTTCTGCGAAAATGGGACTGCCGCCGAGCAGCGTCAGTGTGCCGCCCCATCCCTGCCCGTCAGCCTCGCCAGCTCGCGCGCCGTCTCCAGGATCATGTCGATCCGCTGCTGCAAGCGCTGCTGCAAATCGGGGATGTTGACCTTGTCGGTAACACGGTAGGCGTTGCCGATGCGCTCCACGTAACCCTGCTTGATCATCTCCTCGAGACGCCGCAGCACGGTTGCGCGTGGCAGCTTCAGCGCGGCCGCAACCATGCTCGCCCGCACCGGCGAGCACATCGCGGTGCGCAGGAACAGGTAGATGCCGATCGTGCGGAAGGTGGCGCTATCGTTCTGCCTGACGAAGTCGGCGCCGTAATCGTCGTTGAGGCTACGGATCAGGCCGAGATAGAGCCGGCTCAGCAGCATCCGCTCCCGCGCCATCGCGATGCGGGCCGGCGGCTGGACGGTGTCGAGCAGGACGAACTCCTCGCCCGCAACCGACCACTTTTCGGCTGAACTGCTCTTGTCGGAATGATCCTGGAAAAGGGCCATGGCCATGATCCATCAAACGACACCCGCAACCCGAGTTTATCGCCTTCGCGACACAGTCGGATAGGCATATTTGCGCCGGGGAACCCCGAACTTCGCGATCGTGATACCGGTCGGCTGGACGCCCTTGGCGACGCGGACCTAGAACAAACAATTGTCCCGACGGGGATATTGTTCATTTTCGCGGCGGAACGAACGCAGCGCAGGCCCGATTTAAGCCTCATCCTCTCCGGATTTGCGGCTCATTGCCACCCAACTCTTTGACGAGAAAGGGGACAGTGACGTGTTGCGTAAGGCGTAGCCGGGAGACCAGGATGGGCAACCGAACCGCGAAATTCATATCCGCTCTGTTTGCGAGCGTACTCGCCGGGATACCGTTGAGTGCGGAATCGCAAAACGCGGCGAACGCCCCGGCCGCAACAGACGCGCAGAATACCACCCAAAATTCGTCGAACGCCGCGGACGATTGTCTTCGCGCTCCGAAGCGCACAGCGCCTGAGGGGCAGCATTGGTACTTCCGCGTCGAACGCGGCACCAAGCGGCAGTGCTGGTATCTGCGCGAGGAAGGCGCGAAAACCGCCCAGTCAACCCAAGGCGCGCAGGCGAAGCAGGCCGCTCCGGCGACTCAAAGCACACCAGCGATGCAGGACGCGGCGGCGACGCAGGGCGCGCCGGCGACGCAGGGCGCGCCGGCGACGTCACCCGTGCAGAAGGCGGACAAACCTGCGCTGCGCTCGGTGCAGGACGCGCACGCCGAACTCACGACACAGAGCCCCGCGCCCGACACGACCGGATCGATCCCCGCACCAACCGTCCCTGGCACTCCGCCCGCAGCGCTTCAGCGTCCGGTCACGGTGGCCGACGCCGGTGCAAGCCAACCGACCGTCGATGCGCGCTGGCCCGACCCGAACGTCTCGCCCTCTCCCGCCCCGCAAGCCGCGCCCGCGCCCGAACTCGCCGATGCGCGGCCTACGCCCAAACCGCAGGCTTCGCCCTCCGCCGGCGCCATGACGCTCGCCTCCGCCGATGCCCCGGCCGAAAAGCCGACCGGCTCGCTCCAGATGCTGCTGCTCGTCGTCGGCGGCGCGCTGGCGCTCGCCGGCATCACCGGCAGCGTCATCTATCGCTTCGCCGGCTCGCGCGCGCGCGTCCCGGGTGAAGGTGGGCGGCGGCGCGTCAACTGGGACCATCGGGAGATCACACAGGACGAAAAGAGCCGCGCGCCGTGGATCGATGCGGCCGCAACTGCCGCCCCGCGCGCCCAGCGACCGCGCACCGTCGATTTCGGTTCTGCATTGGCAACGGCAGCCAAGGCCAACGGCGCGGTGACGCCCCATGTGAATCACCGCCTCGTCGAAGATGAAATGAGCCAGCCCGAAGACCTGGACCATGAGAGCTTCGACTTGGATCACGAGCACTTGGACCACGAGCACGACCACGAGGATCTAGACCACAAGGATCTGGACGCCGCATCGGCCACGGAAGCAGCCGAGCCACATCTCGCGACCGCGGATGACAGCAACAACCGCGACGCCGAAGCGGTCGACATCGACGCGATCACTGCGATCCTGGAACGGCTGGCGAAGGAAGGCCCGCGGCTGGCGCCCTCTAGCCCTGAAGCTGGCTTTGCAGATTTCTCACAAAACCGACGAGGCCAATCCGCCGCTCGCGCTTGAGGCGCTCGGCTTTCAGGATCGACTGCACCTCGGCGAAGGCCTCATCGACGTCATGGTTGATGACGATGTAGTCGTACTCGGCCCAGTGGCTCATCTCGTGGCTGGCGCGGCTCATCCGCTTGCGGATCACCTCATCGGAATCCTGGGCGCGGGAATGCAGGCGCTTCTCGAGATCGCCGGCGGACGGCGGCAGGATGAAGACGCTGACGACGTCGGCGCGCGCCTTCTCACGCAATTGCTGCGTGCCCTGCCAGTCGATGTCGAACAGCACGTCCTGCCCTGCCGACAGCGCCGCCTCGACCGGGGCACGCGGCGTGCCGTAGCGGTTGTCGAATACGGTCGCCCATTCCAGCAGCTCGTCGTCCTTCACCATCGCCTCGAAGCGCGGCTTGTCGACGAACAGGTAGTCGCGGCCGTCGACCTCGCCGGGCCGCTTCGCGCGCGTCGTCGCGGAGACCGACATCTTCAGCCCCGGCATCCGCTCGATCAACAGGCGCGACAGCGTCGTCTTGCCCGCGCCGGAGGGTGAGGACAGCACAAACATCAGTCCGCGCCGCTCGACACCATCAGTTCCGTGACCGGTCGTCGTCATCGATCACTCCAGATTCTGGACCTGCTCGCGGAATTGCTCGACCACGTTCTTCATGGCGAGCCCCGTATTGGTCAGCTCGATGTCGTTCGACTTCGAGCAGCAGGTGTTGACCTCGCGGTGAAACTCCTGCGCCAGGAAATCGAGCTTGCGCCCTATCGGGCCGCCCTTGCCGATCAACTCGCGCGCCTGCGCGACATGGGAGGCGATGCGGTCGAGCTCCTCGCGGATGTCGGCCCTGGTTGCGATCAGGATCGCTTCCTGCATCAGGCGATCGGAGTCAAAGCGATCGGAAGTATCGAGCAGCGTTGCGATCTGCTCGGCGAGTCTTGCCTTGATCGCCTCGGGCTTGCGGCCTGGCGCGGCTTCCGCCTTCTTCGCCAGCGCTTCGATCTCGTCCACGCGCTGGGTCAGGATCTGGCCAAGGGAGGTGCCCTCGCGCTTGCGCATGTCGACGAGTTCGCCGAGTGCCTTGTCGAAGGCTTCGGCCGCGGCGGCGCGCGCCGCCTTGTCATCTTCCTCGTTGCCTTCGGGCTCGGCGACCTCGATGACGCCCTTGATGGCCAGAAGACCGTCGATGCTCGGCGCCACCGCGTCGACCTTGCCGGCGATCTGGGCAGCGGCCTTCAGCACGGCCGAGAGCACGTCCTCGTTGATCCGCACGGTCGCAGCGGCGTCGGTGCGCTTGACGTTGAGATTGGCGTAGACGGTGCCGCGCGACAAAACCTCGCCAGCACGCTTCTTGGCGTGAGCCTCGAGCTCGTCGAAGCCCTGCGGCAGGCGCACGCGCAGGTCAAAGCCCTTGGCGTTGACCGACTTCAATTCCCATTCGAACGTATACGGCCCGCTTGCGCCGTGGCTTCGGGCAAAGCCGGTCATGGATGACAGCGCCATCGGGTGAACTTCTCCGGACAGATGAGATTCGCAAAGGCCATCAAGGCACGCGAATCTTAAGACTATTTTGTCGCAAAGGGGAATCCGTAACCACCGCAGGTCGGGGTTGCGGTCCTAGCGCTGGATAACCTGCGGCGACGGTTGCACCGCCCCCTGGTGGGCGGGTGCAGGATTGGCCGGGCGCGTCGCGGGCGGCTTCTTCTGCTGGGTCGGCTTGGGCGGCGGCGTGGTTGCGGTCGGCGCCGTGTCGGCGCCGGCAGGCGCGGCGGCAGCCGGTGCCTGAGCGTCGTCGGCCGGCTCGACGGTGTCGTTCTGGATCTGCTTCTCCATCGCCCTGAGCTTGGCGACGTTCTTCTGGTGCGCGTCGTAGGTTTCGGTGAAGGCGTGGCCGCCGGTGCCGTCTGCGACGAAATAGAGGTCGCGGGTGCGGGCCGGATTGGCGGCGGCCTCCAGCGAGGCGCGGCCGGGATTGGAGATGGGCCCCGGCGGCAGTCCGTCGATCACATAGGTGTTGTAGGGCGAGGGCTGGGTGATCTCGCTGCGCTTGATCGGGCGGCCGAGCGTGCCCTTGCCGCCGACGAGACCGTAGATGATGGTCGGATCGGACTGCAGCTTGATCTTCTGCTTCAGGCGATTGACGAACACGGCGGCGACACGGCTGCGCTCGTCGGGCTTGCCGGTCTCCTTCTCCACGATCGAGGCGAGCGTCACCAATTGCTCCGGCGTCTTGATCGGAATGTCCTGGCTGCGGCGTTCCCAGATTTCCGCGAGCACGCGCTTGTGCGCCTGCTGCATGCGCTGGACCACCTGCTCGCGCGTCGTGCCGCGCGGGAACTTGTAAGTCTCCGGCAGCAGCGTGCCCTCACGCGGCACTTCGCGCACGCTGCCGGTGAAGATGTCGTTGTCCGACAGACGCGCGACGATCTGCTCGGAGGTCAGGCCTTCGGGAATCGTCACGGCGTGCTGCACCACCTTGCCTTCGACGATGGTGGCGATGACGTCGCGCAACGAAGCGTTCTTCTGGAACGAATATTCACCGGGCTTCAGGTCAGAGCTCGCCTTCAATGCGAACACGCTGGCGATGAAGACCCATGGATTGACGTCGGTGACGCCTTCCTTGTTCAGGGTGTCGGCGATGTCGCGCTTGCCCGCGCGCGCGGGGATGTTGACGACCTTGTCTTCCTGGAGCGGCCCCGCAGCCTCGAGCACCTGCCGGCCGTAATAATAGACCGCGCCTGCGCCGAGCATCGCAATCAGCAGGATGGTGATGATGGCGTTGCCGATCACCACGAAGGGATTGCGCGCGCGGTCCGACCGCTTCGGCGGAGGCGGCACCTGCTCAGGCTCCAGCGCAGCGCGCGGGCTTCGGGGCGAAATGGGCGGCCTTTCACTCATCGAAAACCTGAATCCTGCCGGTTCAAACGCAGCCTGACAATCGTCTGCCCGGCTAATAGCACACGCCCGCGACTATGACTTATCGCCGAATAAGGCAAAACGGTGAATTCGTCTCAAACCCAAGCTAATTAGCCAGGCGCCTGACGATCACCGATGCATTGGTGCCGCCAAAACCGAAAGAATTCGACAACGCCACGTTGATCTCGCGCTTCTTCGCCGACTGCGGCACGAGATCGATCGCAGTGTCGACCGACGGATGCTCCAGATTGATGGTCGGCGGCGCGATGTTATCGCGAATCGCGAGCATGGCGAAGATCGCCTCGATCGCACCCGCTGCGCCGAGCAGATGCCCCGTCGAGGACTTGGTCGAGGACATCGCGACCTTGGACGCCGCGTTACCGAGCAGCCGCTCCACCGCGCCGAGTTCGATCTCGTCGCCGAGCGGCGTCGAGGTGCCATGCGCATTGATGTAGTCGAGATCGGACGGCGTCAGCCCGGCGCGCTTCAACGCGGCCGACATGCTGCGGAAGCCGCCGTCGCCATCCGGAGATGGCGAGGTGATGTGATAGGCATCGCCCGACAGGCCGTAGCCGATCACCTCGGCATAGATCTTCGCGCCGCGGCGCTTCGCATGCTCGAGCTCTTCGAGGATCACGACGCCTGCGCCCTCGCCCATCACGAAGCCGTCGCGGTCCTTGTCATAGGGACGCGAGGCCTTTTCGGGCGTCTCATTGAATCCTGTCGACAGCGCGCGCGCTGCGTTGAAGCCGGCGATGCCGATGCGGCTGATCGGCGATTCCGCGCCGCCGGCGACCATCACGTCCGCATCGCCCAGCGCGATCAGACGGGCGGCATCACCGATCGCATGCGCACCGGTCGAACAGGCCGTGACCACGGAATGGTTCGGCCCCTTCAGCCCATGCTCGATCGAGACGTAGCCGGAGGTGAGGTTGATCAGCCGGCCCGGAATGAAGAACGGCGAGACCCGGCGCGGCCCGCGCTCCTTCAGCAGGATCGCGGTCTCAGCGATGCCATTGAGGCCGCCGATACCGGAGCCGATCAGGGTGCCGGTTGCGCACTTGTCCTCTTCGCTCTCGGGATGCCAGTCGGCATCGTTGAGCGCCTGCGTCGCCGCCGACATGGCGAAGATGATGAAGTCGTCGACCTTGCGCTGGTCCTTCGGCTCCATCCACTGGTCGGCGTCGAAAGTGCCGTTCGAACCGTCGCCGCGTGGCACGACACAGGCTATCTTGGTCTGCAGATCGGAGACGTCGAAAGTCTCGATCTTGCGCGCCCCGCTCTCGCCGTTCAGGATACGCTGCCATGTCGGCTCGACGCCGCAGCCGAGTGGCGACACCATGCCGAGGCCCGTGACGACAACCCGTCTCATATCCCAAAACTCCGGTTCTCAAGGAATCGCGGCCGATAATAAGAAACCGGTGGACCGCTGGAACGATCCGTCCGGTTTCGTGACTCGACCGCGGATTTTGGAGCCTTAGCTCTTCGCGTTCTTCTCGAGAAACTTGGTCGCGTCGCCGACGGTGAGAATCGTTTCCGCAGCGTCGTCCGGAATCTCGCAACCGAACTCTTCTTCGAACGCCATCACCAGCTCGACGGTGTCCAGACTGTCGGCGCCGAGGTCGTCAATGAAGCTCGCGCTGTCGATAACCTTCTCGGGCTCAACACCAAGGTGTTCGACCACGATCTTCTTAACCCGTTCGCCAATGTCACTCATTGCTTAACCTCGTGTTGTTCCCTGTAGACCCGACCCCCCGGGACGATACGAGCCGTCGTGGTCGTTTTACTGCCTTTGCGTACGAACTTGATTTGGCCCCATCCTAGCCGATGCAGGGCCCGGCGAACGACGGCCAAGGCTCAGCATCGCCAATATACAGGGTTTCAAAAACCTGCAATGGCGTTCTTTGCCCATCCGTTGAAGGTCCGGTTATCATACTTCAATTGCCTTGACTACAAGCCTCAATTCGCTTCGGAAACGGCCGTTTGCCGCATCCGGTCCGCCCCGCCCTCGGCCGGCCGGATTACGTTCAGATCATGGCCATGCCGCCGTTGATATGGATGGTCTGGCCGGTGACATAGCCCGCTTCGTTGGAGCTGAGATAGACCGCAGCCGCAGCAATATCCTCCGGCGTTCCCAGCCGGGCGGCCGGAACCTTGGTCAGAATCGTCTCGCGCTGCTTGTCGTTGAGCGCATCCGTCATCGGCGTCTTGATGAATCCGGGCGCGATGCAGTTCGCGGTCACGCCGCGCTTGGCGTATTCGGCCCCGAGCGTCTTGATCATGCCGATCAGGCCGGCTTTCGACGCGGTGTAGTTGCCCTGCCCCGGATTGCCGGTGACGCCGACCACCGAGGTGATCGCGATGATGCGGCCGAAGCGCTTGCGCATCATCAGCTTGGTCGCTGCGCGCGCGAGGCGGAAGGTCGCGGTCAGGTTGACGTTGATGACCTCCTCCCAGTCCTCGTCGCGGAGCTGCACGAAGAGATTGTCACGCGTGATGCCGGCGTTGGCGACGAGGATGTCGACCTGCCCCATCGCGGCTTCCGCAGCGGGCACCAGCGCCTCGACCTCGTCGGCCTTGGAGAGATTGCACGGCAGCACGTGCGCGCGCTCGCCGAGCTTGCCGGCGAGCTCGTCCAGCACCTCTTTCCGCGTCCCCGAAATCGCAACCGTTGCGCCCTGCGCGTGCAGCGCCAGCGCAATTGCGCCGCCGATGCCGCCGGTTGCGCCGGTGACGAGCGCCTTTTTGCCAGTCAGATCGAACATCGATAGCTCCTCAACCCTGCTTCGCGGCAGCCAAGGCGTCTTTGGCCGCGGCAATATCGTTCGGCCCGCCGACGGCCAAACCGACGGCCCCGTCGGCGATGCGCTTGACGAGACCCGTCAGCACCTTGCCCGCGCCGATCTCGAAGAAACGCGTGACGCCCTGGCCAGCCATATAGGAGACCGACTCGCGCCAGCGCACCGTGCCCGTGACCTGCTCGACCAGGCGGCGGCGAATCTCGTCGGGATCGGTGATGGCGCTTGCCAGCACGTTGGAGACCAGGGGCGCCGCGGGCGCCTTGATCGTGACCTTGGAGAGCGCCTCGGCCATTGCCTCGGCGGCCGGCTGCATCAGTTTACAGTGGAACGGCGCGGACACCGGCAGCAACATCGCGCGCTTGGCGCCCTTGCCCTTGGCGATCTCAACCGCGCGATCGACCGCGGCCTTGTCGCCGGAGACCACGACCTGACCGCCGCCATTGTCGTTGGCGGCCTGACAGACCTGACCCTGCGCCGCCTCACCGGCAACCTCCATGGCCGCCTCGTAGTCGAGGCCAAGCAGCGCGGCCATCGCGCCGGCGCCGACCGGGACAGCCTTTTGCATGGCGAGACCGCGGGTGCGCAGCAGCCGCGCGGTATCCGAAATCGTCAGGCTCCCCGCCGCCGCCAGCGCCGAATATTCGCCGAGCGAGTGACCGGCGACGAAGGCCGCATCCCGCCCCACGGAAAAACCGGCCTCGGCCTCAAGCACGCGCAAGGTCGCGAGCGACACAGCCATCAGCGCCGGCTGGGCGTTTTCGGTGAGTTGGAGGGTCTCGGCCGGGCCGTCCCAGATGGTCGCCGTGAGCTTTTCCCCAAGCGCAGCATCGACCTCGTCGAACACGGCGCGGGCGGCAGGAAAGGCCTCAGCGAGGGCCTTGCCCATGCCGACCGCCTGGGACCCCTGCCCCGGAAATGTGAATGCTGCCGTCATCGGCGCTCCCTGGCTTGCTGAGCCTCATGAGGATCGGGCCGCCATTCTACGCCGGGCGCGGGCCGAGGTTCCCGATCATGCTCCAAAGGAGGGCCGTAGACACTGACAGAGGCCGGAATGTCAAGCCACGAGCGCGTCCAGGACTGGGGATCACTGACGGATTACGCCCTCGCCAGCCGGCCCCCAGATGCAGGTCTGCCTCAAAGCCTTTCCGGGGTCGCCCGTATGGTCCATCGGCCGCTGATGCCTTCTGAGGGACGGTGCAGCCCCTCGCAGGTAAAAGTTTACGCTGTCTGGAACTCGTTGGTGCGCTTTAAGCCGCCTTAAGTACCGGCTGACGAGATTGCCGGCCATGACATCCGTAGCTTCACCCCCGACAGCGTCCAGCGCCGCCACACAACCGCGGCTGTGGTGGCACGGCTTCGTCGACTGGTTGCTTGTCGGCCCAACTTCGCAGCCCGACGACATCCGGAACGCGTTTCTTCAGCAAAGGACGAACAAGACGAAAACGCTTCTCGTGGCGGTGCTCGCATCCCTGCTGATCGCATCGCTCGCCGCTGCCTTGACCGGCGCCGCATGGGCCTATGCCTGGGTGCTGGGAGAACTGGTCCTGGGCAGCACCCGCATCTACCTGATGATGAAAGCCTTCGCGCGGGCAAAGGCCGACGGGCCCGGGGCCGCGAGCGGCACGCCGGTCTGGATCGGCCTGCTATCCGTGATCCTGATTTCGGCGGGCTGCTATCAATGCGTCGCGTCGGGGCAATTGCCGCTGGTCTTGAGTTCGGGCGTAGGCCTCGCCAACCTGACCGGTGGAATTGCCTCTCGCAACGCCGGAACGCCCCGTTATGGAATTCTCATGATCTGCATCCTGACGCTGCCGTTTGCGGTGGCGACGATGCTGTCGCCGATTCCCTTCCTGTTCATCGTCGGCCTGCAAACCCCGGTCTATACCGCGGGGATGATTTTCCTGCTGCTTGAAAACCACAAAATCCTGCTCAACCTGCATCGCTCCGAGCGCAACAATCGCCAGATGGCGCACCACGACCTACTCACCGGTCTTCCCAATCGCGCCCTGAACCGGAAGCTGTTTACGGAGCTGCTCGACGCTCCATGGCCTGAGGCCGCCTCGCCATCTGCCGCGAAGCTCACGGTGTTTTGCGTCGATCTCGATAATTTCAAGGGCGTCAATGACCGGCTCGGACATGCGGCCGGCGACGCCGTCCTCGTCGCAATCGCGGACCGTTTGCGTGTCAGCGTGCGCGAGGCTGATGTCGTGTGCCGCGTGGGCGGCGACGAATTCGTGATCCTGTTGCCGGACATCACCGACATCGAGGCCGCGGACATTGCGCGCCGGATCATTGCGCGGGTCGCCGAGCCGTTCGAGTTTGCGCCCACTGCGCGTGTCGGAGCCAGCATCGGCCTCGCATCCGCGCCGCGCGACGGCGTGACCGCGGACGAATTGCTGAGCGCGGCCGACCGTGCGATGTACGAGGCCAAGCGCCGCGGCAAGGGCGGTTTCGTGATTCACGCCTCCGGCGTCGAGGACGTCACCGAAGAGGTGCCGCTCGTCCCCGCGGTGCAAAGCCTGGCGCTGGCCGACTAAAGCGCGATGAGACTAGGATGAATCGTCATCGCGCTTTAGCTCGTTGTGTGCGCATGATCTCCGCGCAAACGCGTCCGCGTTTGTCGCGAGGGAAAACCGCTTCACACTTTTCCGGATCTTGCTTTAGAACCCGCCGGCCTTCTGATCCGCGCCGACTTCGGCACCCGCCTGCGCGCGGCGGACACTGCTGACCAATTGCCCTGGACGATCGTCGCGGTTTGGCCTGGCCGTCGCGAGCCGCAGCACGGCAAGATAGTTCGGCTGCACTTCCATGCGCCCGGCGTGCCGGCTCTCGCTCAGCAGCCGATGGACCTTGGGCAAATTGTAGCAGGGCACATAGAACAATAGGTGATGCTCAAGGTGATAATTCACGTAGTACGGCGCGATGAACAGGCGCTCGAGAAAATTGGCGTGCGTGGTGCGGGTGTTGCGCAGGGGATCGCTGCTGTCGGGCACGACGGCGTGCTCGGCGATGTTGCGGATGCGGGTAATGACCATCTGCCAGGTCAAAAGCGGCACCAGCCATAGCAGCGGATAGGCCCACCACACGCCGGCGGCCGCGAGCACTACAAACAGAAGCGCATTCGCGACGCATTGCGGCCCAAGCTTCTCCCAGAAATGCGCGGCGCGCTGCGACCACGGCCAATCCTTCGGGCCGAGCGCGTTGAGCAGTTGCGCCTTGCGCTGCTGGTAGCCGGTCTGTCCGGTGAGATCGCGGAAGAACTTGCGGCGGTAGCTGAGCCTGGTGATCGGGAATGGCGCTGACAGCACGAGATCGGGATCGTCCTCCCGCTGGGTACGCGCGTGGTGCTGCAAATGATAGCGGCGATAGCTGCGCGTCTCCGCGAAGATCGGATAGGCACAGAACCATTGGCTGAGCGTCAGATTGGTCTTTTCATTCGGCGACAGGCAGCCATGCGCGCCGTCATGCATGAGGATCGCCAGGCCGAGCTGGCGCGAGCCGATGATCCCGACCGCGAGAATGTAGGTCAGCGGATTGGGCCACCATGCCACCAGTGCGATCGCAGCCGCGATCAGCGCCCAGGCGTGCGCGATCAGCGCTGCGCCCTTCCAGGTGACGCGCTCGCGCACGTCGACGAGCTGGTCCTCGGTCAGGAAATCGCGGGCACGCATGCGAAGCGCGGTCATGGCCTAGCTCTCCCCATCCGATGGTGTCGATGCGCCGCGCTTCCCGACGAGATGCAGGCGCGCCGCATCGCCTGCCGGTTTCGCTTGCTCGCCGAGCACGCGCAGCATCTCTGCGCACAGCCCATCCGGCGAGCGGCCCATCGCGTAGCCTTCCACGATGACGCCAATCGCCACCGCCCAGAACCTGCGCGAACTCTCGTCGGGCGCGCGCAAGGTCCGCCAGCCATGGCGCTCGACCTGGGCGGCATAGGCACGCGCGCCCTCGGTGTGCAGGCGCTCGATGGTGCGCTCGACCAGCGGCGCGAGATCCTGTCGCCGCCGCGTCAACGTCAGCGCTTCGGCGAAGAAGGCCACCGAATCGGTCGCCGTGACCGTCTGCGCGAGCGCATGGGTGTAAGTCTGTGGCGTGTGCGCCTTCAATGCGGCCTGTTCGGTGGCGCGCGCCAGATACAGGAGATCGCGGCAGGCGCATTCGACGAACAGCGCCTCCTTGGTGCGGAAGTAATAGGTGATCTGGCTCGGGAAGGCGTTCGCGGCAGTCGCTATGTCGGAGATCGAGGTGCCGGAAAGCCCCTGCTCCCTAAACAAAGGACTGGCCGCATCGAGGAGCAGCGAGCGCATCTTGCGCCCCGCCGAACGGGTGGCCCGGGCTGCGTGCTTCGGATCGCCCCGAGGCGCTTCCACCGGACCTTTGACAGACTTGGCCATCGGCTCCTCCCGCGATTTATTTGTATGCTATACAAACAAATAAATCAAGACGAACAGGACGCGTCGCTTGTTGAATAGCTCCGGAATCGAAAGGGGCCGCTCCTGAGCGGCCCCTTGCCGGTACAAATGGTTTCGGGATGAAATTCAGCCCCGGCAGCTAACAGACTAGAACTTTCAGCAAATTCAGTGGATTCCGTATGACTGCGGTGTTCCGGCGTCGGAACCCGCCCAGGGTAGTCGATTTTGCAGGAGGGCCGCAAAACCTGCCCGCCGAACCTTGCCAACACGGCCAAAATCCGTATAAAGCGCGCCATCCGCAGACCCCGGCCGGGAGCTGAACGGACGGTCTCAGCAAATTCACTTGTTGATTTTGATGTGGCAGGGCCAGTCGGCCCGTCGTCCCGTGTTTCCGCCTTCTGAGCTTAATCCCAGAGTCCTTTCCGAAGGTCTCTTAAGGGCTTGACGCCGGGCGATGCGCCAACATGAGGAAAGGACTTCCATGCCTCTTTACGAGCATGTTTTTCTCGCGCGTCAAGACGCGAGCCCGCAGCAGGTTGAAGAGCTGACGACCCAGATGACCGGCATCGTCGAAGGTCTCGGCGGCAAGGTCACCAAGACCGAGAATTGGGGCGTGCGCTCCCTCACCTACCGCATGAACAAGAATCGCAAGGCGCACTTCGTGCTGCTCAACATCGACGCGCCCTCCGCGGCGATCGCCGAGATCGAGCGCCAGGAGCGCATCAGCGAAGACGTGATCCGCTATCTCAGCGTTCGCGTCGAGGAGCTGGAAGAAGGCCCGTCCGCGATGATGCGCAAGGCCGACCGCGATCGCGAGCGCGATGACCGCGGCGGTGGATTCCGCGGCGAGCGCGAAGGCGGCTTCCGTGGCGATCGTGAAGGCGGCTTCCGCGGTGACCGCGGCCCGCGCCGTCCGCGCGACGAAGCTGAAACGACGGATGGGGAGTAAGAACAATGGCTGAAGCTGGTGCACGCCGTCCGTTTTTTCGTCGCCGCAAGAGCTGCCCGTTCACGGGGGCCAACGCGCCGAAGATCGACTACAAGGATTCCAAGCTGCTGATGCGTTACGTCTCCGAGCGCGGCAAGATCGTGCCGAGCCGCATCACGGCCGTCTCCGCCAAGAAGCAGCGTGAGCTCGCCCGCGCCATCAAGCGCGCGCGGTTCCTCGGCCTCTTGCCCTACGTGATCCGCTAAACGACGTTTCGACCGGCGGTCCCAGGGCCGCCGGTCGCATTGTTCAAACTCATAAGGCTTCCGGGTCGTCCGGTTGCCGATGGTTGGGGCGACACGCCTCTAACCGCTCGAAGGGAGCGGGACAGCTGATGATGGCACTTGTACTCATTGCCTTGATCGCCGGCGCTGCGTCGGCCCTGATGTTCGCCTCGATCGTCTCGGGCGCACTGATCTCGCTCGTCCTGTTCTACCTCTCGCCGCTGCCGCTGATGGTCGCCGCGATTGGCTGGGGACCTGTTTATGCGAGCCTTGGCGGCATTGCCGCCGCGATCGGCCTCGGCGCCATTTTCGGCCTGCCCTACTGCCTCGCCTTCGCCGTCACGGTCGCGCTGCCGGCCTGGTGGCTCGGCCATCTCGTGCTGCTCGGCCGCCATACGACTCCTGCCGTGATCACCGCGGGCGCAGAGCCGCCGGCCGAACCCGAGATCGAATGGTATCCGGTCGGACGAATCCTGCTCTGGATCGCGGGCTTCGCCGCGCTGATCACGATCGCGGCGCTGCTTACGCTCGGCAGCGATGCCGAGGGCATCACGAGCTCGCTGCGCCGTGGCTTGATGCGCATCCTCCGCTCAGCCGATCCGCAAGTCTCCGGCGATGCCGACCAGTTCATCGATGCACTGGCGACCATCGCACCGGCCGTTGCCGCCATCGTTTCGATGATGACGCTCACTCTCAACCTCTGGCTCTCGGCCAAGGTGACGGCGACGTCGGGACGGCTGCGCCGTCCCTGGCCCGCACTGATGACCGCCGAGCTGCCGTCGATGACGCTCGCTGTGCTGTGCATCGCGATCGCCTTCTGCTTCGCCGGCGGACTGATCGCGATCGCCGCGCAGATCATCACCGCGGCGCTGATGATGGCCTATGCGGTGACCGGATTCGCCGTGCTGCATACGCTGACGCTCGCGCTGAAAAGCCGCGCGTTCTGGCTCGGCTCGACCTACGCCGTCGTCGTCGTGCTCGGATGGCCCGTGATCGCAATGATCGCGCTCGGGCTTGCCGATGCCGTCTTCGGTTTCCGCGAGCGCTTCCTGCGCAACCGGCCGCCGCCACTGCCAACCCCTTAAGTCCAACCAGATCCCAACTCACAGCACTTCAAAAGGAGAACGATTATGGAAGTCATTTTGCTGGAACGCGTGGCCAAGCTCGGCCAGATGGGCGAAGTCGTGAAGGTTCGCGACGGCTATGCCCGTAATTTCCTGCTCAAGCGCGGCAAGGCGCTGCGCGCCACCGCCGACAACCGTTCCAAGTATGACGGCATGAAGGCCGAGCTCGAGGCACGCAACCTCGCGTCCAAGGCCGAGGCGTCCACGGTCGCCGAGAAGATCGAGGGCAAGAACATCACCGTGATCCGTCAGGCCTCCGAAGCCGGCCAGCTGTTCGGCTCGGTCACGGTGCGCGACATCGTCCTTGCCTTCGAGGCCGACGGCATCTCGCTCGCCCGCCCGCAGGTGCAACTCGACGCGCCGATCAAGACCATCGGCAAGCACACGATCAAGATCGCCGTTCACCCGGAGGTCGAGGTCGAGGTCACCGTGACGGTTGCGCGCAGCCAGGAAGAGGCCGAGCGCATCAACCGTGGCGAGGACATCTCGACCCGCAACGAGGACCGGGATGCTGCCGCCGAGGCGATCGCCGCCGCTGGCGAGTTCTTCGATCCGGAAGCCCAGCACGACGACGTCGCGCCGGCCCCGACGGAAGCGACCGAGCAGTAACGGACATCGTTATTCCGGGGCGCCTGAAAAGCGCCCTCGGAATAATGACGACAGATCGAAGCCCGGCCGCCTGTGCGGCCGGGCTGTTCGTTTTGAAATGAAGCTCTTCTTTAGCGGGAGAGCGGCGGGACCGGCGCGCCGGACGGCTCGGCCGGGGTCGGCGCAGAGCCGCCACCGTTTGAAGAGGTATCGGCGGGCTTCGCCGCGGTGTCGGCCGGCTTCTGCTCGGGCGCAGCTTCGGCCGGCTTTGCAGCAGCCGGCGGGGCCGGCGTCACCTGAGGCGCCGGATCGGGCCGCAGCGCGGGGGTCTGGCTGGTCGAAGGCTCGACCTTGGCGCTCTCGGGCTTATCGGCCGGCTTCTCCGCCGGCTTGTCCTTCGCGGCGTCAGGCTTGGCTTCGGTATCGACCTTGGCACTGTCGTTCTTCGTATCCTGCTTCGTATCGTTTTTGGGTTCGCTCTTCTTGTCCTCGGCCGGCGGCTCGGCTGCGGCAGGCATCTCCTTGGGTGTCTCACCCTTAGGCGTCTCACCCTTGGGCGTGTCAGCCTTCGGAGCTTCCTCCGGCTCGGGCTTGCCGCGCTTGCTCATGCGCTGCTTGGACTTGCGGCCCTCGGGGCCGCGCTCATTGGTCGCCTGGCCATCGGGCTTGCCGCTTTCCCTCGCACCCTCTTCGCTCGGCCGAGCCATCCGCTTCGAACCGGCGCGTCCGGCCTCGGATGCAGGAGCGCCCTCGCCCTCCGGCTTCGCAGCGTCCTGGTGCTGGCGTCGGCTGGGATGCTCGGGCTGTTGCGTGGCGCTGGAGTTGGCCTCTTTGTCTTTTTCCTTGGCGCCGTCCTTCTTGCCGTCCTTGGCCTGGTAGCGCGTGTCGGCCGCACCGTTGGAGACGAGATAGGAGGAGAGCACGCCCGCCATGTCTGAGCTTGTCGTGTAGTGCTGGCGCAAGAAGCCCGGCAGCGAGCCCGGCGGCACTGACTTGAGCAGCCCTCGCGGCGACTTGTGGCAGGCATTGCAGGTCTGAGCGAAGATCTGCGATGGGCTCTTGCCGGCCTCGAGGTTCGTCGCCTGCGCAAACGCAGCCTCTGGGGCGCCAAGGCCGATCAGAAGCAACACCGTCGCGAGGCTGAGCGCTCGGCTCGACATCCCGTCATCTCCATCGAAAATAAAACAAGAAAGCCAGCCCGCGCGTCAGGCGGTACCGGCAGCGGGTCACCTTTTAGCCGATTGAGCTGCAATTGGAAGCGCGCTCATGACGCAAGGATGTGATCGCGCGTTTTGCGAATATCGGCTTTGAACACAACGCAATAGCAGTCCGGAACAAGCTGATTAGATACCATGCAGATGCATAGGAACCAACGCGGTTCCGATGCGTCGGTGTGAAGGCGGGGGCTAGTCGCATCTTTTCGGGTTCGCTCGACGGGGTGTTCTATGGACCGTTTGTTGCGCAGCTTCCTGACGCAGTTCATCCGTCGCGGATCGATGACGGTCACGACCGCAAGCGGTGCAAAATTCACATGCGGCGACGGCGCCGGTCAGCACGTGGCGGTCCGCTTCGTGACGACCGAGGCGGAGCGCAAGATCCTGCTCAACCCCGAACTCGGGCTCGGCGAGGCCTACATGGAGAGCGAATTCGTCGTCGAGCAAGGCACGATCGCTGATGCCCTGGCGATCCTGCTGGATCAACCCGATATATTGCCGCAGTGGGCCAAGCCCCAATGGCACTTGCGCTACCTGACGCGGCATTTGAAGCAGTTCAACCTGCGTGCCCGCGCGAAGACCAACGTCGCCCATCACTACGATCTGGACGGTCGGCTCTATTCGCTCTTCCTCGACGCCGACAAGCAATATAGCTGCGCCTATTTCGAGACGCCGGACACTTCGCTCGACGACGCCCAGCTCGCCAAGAAGCGGCACGTCGCGGCGAAGCTCATCGTCAAACGCGGTCAGCGCGTGCTCGATATCGGCTCCGGCTGGGGCGGCCTCGGCCTCTATCTCGCCGAGATCGCAGGCGCCGACGTCACCGGCATCACGCTCTCGACCGAGCAGTTGCAGGTTGCGAACGCCCGCGCGGCCGAAAAGAGCCTGACCCGGTCGGCCCGGTTCCTGCTCCAGGACTATCGCGACATCGACGGTCCGTTCGACCGTATCGTCTCGGTCGGCATGTTCGAGCATGTCGGCGTCAAGTTCTACGACACCTATTTCCAGCGCTGCGCCGAGCTCCTCGCCGAGGACGGCATCATGCTGCTGCATTCGATCGGCCGTTCGCAGGGGCCGGACGCCACCAATCCCTGGATCGCCAAATACATCTTCCCCGGCGGCTATATTCCGGCGCTGTCCGAGGTCCTGCCCGCAATCGAGCGCGCAGGGCTGCTCGTCTGCGACATCGAGATCCTCCGCCTGCACTATGCCGAGACGCTGAAGGCCTGGCGCGAGCGCTTCATGGCGCGGCGCGAGGAAGCGGTGCAACTCTATGACGAGCGCTTTGCGTTGATGTGGGAATTTTATCTGGCCGCCTGCGAGATGACCTTCCGCAAGCAGGCCATGATGAACTTCCAGATCCAGCTCACCAGACGCCAGGGCGCGGTGCCCGTCACTCGCGACTATATCGCCCATGAGGAGGCACGGCTACGCGGCCTGGAAAGCGGGAGCAAGCCGAGGCTGAAGCTGGCCGGTGAATAACGAGGGTGAATAACGAGAGAAACTAGTGGCGCAGGCGTGAGGCTGGCAGCGCGAGCTGCGCACGGAACTGCGCCAGCGTTTCGGTCGACAGTTTGGGCCGTTCAGGTTCCGGGAGAGAGGCATCCTCCATGGCGGCGATCAGCGCGGCCAGCCAAATCCGGCTGCCCGCCTCGCTCTTCCATGTCTGCTGCCAAGTCTGCAGCTCCTGCCGCATTGTCGCCTCGTCTTCTGACGGCCACCGACGGGTTCAATTCGCTTCCCGCCAGCCTGTTCCCACTGTCACCCGAAAGAATCCGGGGTTCTGTGATCTGCTTCACAAAGCGGTGGTCGGAATTGTCCTAGACCCTCACCCATGAGCAAGAAGATCCAAACCTCCTTCGACGTGCAGGACGATCTCCGCACCGACTATGCCTTGATCGCCACCGGCGTTGCCGCCGCCCTTGTTGCGCTGGTCTACCTCCTGATCGTCTGAGCAGTCGGCCGGCCACCGCGCCGCTTGATGCGCGCCTGCAAAATAGGTCTGCGCGCCGGGAAATAAGGTTCACATCATCGGCTTTTTTCCGTGGCCCGGCGTGAGCAAGATCAAGGCGCCGAGGGGCAATTCCGCAAAACATCAGTCAAGCATCGCCCATGCTGCGGCTGCTAATCATCCACCATTTTAAAGACCAGTTGATAGCGACCAGCTTTCGCTTCCGCTTTGCGTGCCGTCGGCGCTTTATCGCCGCCCGCATTCCGCCGGAAAAGTTGCTAAGCACGTCCGACCATGGCCCTGACCGATTCGAATATCCTCAAACTCGCGCCTGAGCCGGGAACCCCCGCTTATCGGAGCGCGCCGCACAATATCGAGGCAGAACAGAGCCTTCTGGGCGCCATTTTGGTCAATAACGACGCCTTCTACCGCGTCTCCGACTTCCTCGAGCCGAAGCACTTCTTCGAGCCGCTGCACCAGACCATCTTCGAGACCGCCGGCAGCCTGATCCGGATGGGCAAGATCGCGACCCCGGTGACGCTCAAGACCTTCCTGCCTGCCGATACCGACGTCGGCGGCATGACCATCGGCCAATATCTGGCGCGCCTTGCGGCGGAAGCGACCACCATCATCAACGCCCAGGATTATGGCCGCACCATCTACGATCTCGCGCTACGCCGCGACTTGATCGGCATCGGCGAAGACATGGTCAATGTCGCCTATGACGCGCCGGTCGACTTTGCGCCGCGGGCGCAGATCGAGGATGCCGAGCGGCGCCTGTATGAACTCGCCGAGTCCGGCCGCTATGACGGCGGCTTCCAGAAGTTCTCGCAGGCGTTGGCGGTTGCGGTCGATCTCGCGGCAAAGGCGTTCCAGCGCGACGGAAAGCTATCCGGCATTTCCACGGGCATGCGCGACCTCGACACCAAGATGGGCGGCCTCCAGCACTCCGATCTCATCATCGTGGCCGGACGCCCGGGCATGGGCAAGACGTCGCTGGCGACCAACATCGCCTACAATGTCGCACGAGCCTACGTTCCGGAACTCCAGGCCGACGGCACGACGAAGGCCGCCAATGGCGGCGTAATCGGCTTCTTCTCCTGCGAAATGTCGGCCGACCAGCTCGCCACGCGTATCGTGGCCGAGCGCACCGGCGTTCCCTCCTCCCACATCCGCCGCGGCGGGATCTCGGAAGCCGATTTCGACAAGATCCGGGAGGTCTCGATCGAGCTGCAGTCGTTGCCGTTCTATGTCGACGCAACCGGCGGCCTGTCGATCGCGCAGCTCATGGCGCGCGCGCGCCGGCTGAAGCGCCAAAAGGGCCTCGATCTCCTCGTGATCGACTACATCCAGCTGCTGTCGGGCTCGGGCAAACGCGCCAGCGACAGCCGCGTGCAGGAAATCACGGAGATCACGACCAGCCTGAAGGCGCTGGCCAAGGAGCTCAACGTCCCCGTGATCGCGCTGTCGCAGCTCTCGCGTCAGGTGGAATCGCGCGACGACAAACGGCCGCAGCTCTCTGACCTGCGTGAATCCGGTTCGATCGAGCAGGACGCCGACGTCGTGCTGTTCGTGTATCGCGAGGAATATTACCTCGCCATGAAGGAGCCGCGCCCGGGCACGCCTGAACACGAGAAGTGGCAGCTTGACATGAGTCTTGCGCACGGAAAGGCCGAAGTCATCATCGGCAAGCAGCGCCACGGCCCGACAGGCACCGTCGACCTGGCGTTCGAGGCCTCGGTCACGCGGTTCGGCGACCTCGCCCCTGACAGTCAGCTGCCGGCGCGCAGCAACAACGACTACTGAGTTCCTTGAACCAAACCAGCCTCTTGCGTAAAACGGCGCCATGACACTGGCGTCCGACATGAACATGATCCCGCAATCCGGCCTTCTCTCGGTAGAGGGCAATCAGGCTGCCGCGCTCGCTGCTTTCGGCGGCGTGCTCACTGTCGACCTCGACGCGATCGTCGCGAACTGGCGCAAGCTCGAGAAGACCGCCGTGCCGGCCGAATGCGCTGCCGTGATCAAGGCCGACGCCTATGGCTGCGGCACCGAGCCGGTGGCGCGCGCGCTGCACAGAGCGGGCTGCAAGACCTTTTTCGTCGCGACGATCGAGGAAGCGCGCATCGCTCGCGCGGCAGTACCGACCGCGACGATCTATGTGCTCGGCGGCTATTTCCAGAACACCGGCGAGCATTACGCCAAGATCGACTGCCGGCCGGTGATCGGCGATCTCAACGAGCTCGCCGAATGGGACGTGTTCTGCCGCCGCACGGGCTGGACCGGGGGCGTGGCCATCCACATCGACACCGGCATGAACCGGCTCGGGCTGACGCTCCAGGAGGCGCAGGCCATCATCCCACGTATCAATGCCGGCGATCACGGGATCACGCTGGTGATGAGCCATCTGGTCTCCGCCGAACAGCTCAACAGCCCGGTCAACGCCAAGCAGCTCGCAGCTTTCCGCAGCATCGCGAGCGAATTCGCGGGCGTGCCAGCCGCGCTTGCCAATTCGTCCGGCATCTTCCTGGGCGCTCCCTTCCAGTTCGACCTGGTGCGGCCGGGCGCGGCGCTCTACGGCGTCAACCCGACGCCGGAGGCCGACAATCCGATGCAGCCGGTGGTCGATCTCAAGGCCCGCATCGTGCAGATCCGCACCATCGAGCGCGGCGAGACGGTCGGCTATGGCGGCACGTGGAGCGCGCGGCGCCCCACGAAGCTCGCGATCATCGCGGTCGGCTATGCCGACGGCTATTTCCGCGCTGCCAGCTCCAATGACGGCACCCGCGGCGCCGAGGTGATCGTCGCCGGCAAACGCTGTCCGGTCGCGGGCCGCGTCTCCATGGATCTGATCGCGATCGACATCACCGATCTGCCGCCGAACACGGTGCGACGCGGCCACATGGTGACGCTGCTCGGCGAAGGCATCACCGTCGACGAACTCGCGCATCATTTCGGCACCATCGGATATGAGGTGCTGACGAGCCTCGGCCACCGTTATGCCCGGGTCTACAAGGGCGGCAATGTGGTAGAGCCGCCGGCCAAGCCAGAGCTCGCCCAGGCAGCCGAGCAGCCCCCGTCCCCGCCGCCGACAGAGCAACCGGCAGCCCCGCCGCCGCTGCCGACTTAGTCAACACTGTCGTGCCCCGGACGCAGCGCAGTGCGCCGCTCTTCGCGGCGTAGTGGGGGCGCTTACTTCTTTTTTCGGCTGTCGAGCGCTTTCTTGCAGGAGGCGCTGAGCTGGTCGCGCTTGCCATTGAGGCACGCGACGATGCCGTTGCCCGGCGCGATGCCGGCGCAGAATTTGTCATAATCAGCCTTGCACGCGCCGCGCGGATCGGACGATTGTGCCAGCGCGGGCCCGGAGAGCATGAGGGCGAAGGCGATAGCGGTGAATCTCAACTTGGACATTGTCTCTCCGGATTGAGGCGTGAGGAGCCATCAGCTCTACATGAAGATTGCGACATTCAACATCAACAACATCAACCGTCGCCTGCCTAACCTGTTGCACTGGCTGCGCGCGGCGAATCCCGATGTCGTCGCCCTCCAAGAACTGAAGGCCACTGATGGCGAATTTCCGGCCGCTGCGATCGCAAAGGCCGGCTACGGCGCGGTCTGGCGCGGACAAAAGACCTGGAACGGCGTCGCCATTCTCGCGCGCAATGCCGAGCCGGTGCTGACCCGCGACCGCTTGCCGGGCGCCCCTGACGACACCGAGGCGCGCTACATCGAGGCGGCCGTGCGCGGCATCATCGTCGCCAGCATCTATCTGCCGAACGGCAACCCGCAGCCCGGACCGAAATTCGACTACAAGCTCGACTGGTTCGCCCGCCTGAAGCGCCACGCGAAGACCTTCCTGAAACAGGACCTGCCGGTCGTGCTCGCCGGCGACTACAACGTCGCGCCGACGGAGATCGACATCTATCCGACAAGATCGTGGGACAAGGACGCCCTGGTCCAGCCCAAGAGCCGCGCCGCATTCGCCTCACTCGTCGCGCAAGGCTGGTGCGATGCGATCCGCGAGTTGCATCCCGAGAAGCGCGTCTACACGTTCTGGGACTACAAGCGTAACCGCTGGCCGCGCGATGCGGGCTTAAGGCTTGATCATCTTTTGCTCAGCCCTGCCCTCGTGCCGCAGCTGGCGAAGGCTGGCGTCGACAAGCGGGTCCGCGGCGAAGACGGCGCCAGCGATCACGCACCGGCGTGGGTGGTGCTGAATTAGGCGCGCGCTCTCAAGTCTGTTGACGACGTTGATGCAGCAATTCGGCAGTAGCTTCGATGATTTCGCCATGCGCCAGCAGCTGCCATTGAACATGACGGCACGATTTTGTATTCGATCCTGACCTGGTCTCTTCCCAAAGTCTATTCTGGTTGAAGAAGACGCGAGAGGCAGCGAAATGCTACCGGAACCAATTGCTTATTGTTTCTACCGTTATCGCGGGCTCTTCCGTCACACTTGGATCGTCGCGACTTTCGCAATCGCTATGGTTGCCGCTCCACTACCGGCTTCAGCGACACCAAATGTGTCAGCGTGCGGTTATCTCGCTGATCTAATCGATAAGGCACCGCCAGGGCCGTTGTTCTTGCCCAGCTATCCGACCGTCGAAGCGGGGCCTCTCCATGGCGCCGCCTACCTTTATGACGATGCGCTGGCCGCCATCGCATTGGTCGGTTGCGGTGAACGAGACAAAGCATATCGGATTGGGGCGGCGATTCTCTGGGCGATTGACAACGACCGCACTTGGCACGATGGACGACTCCGGAACGCTTACGCCGCGGGTGTGGTGGCGAATAGCCCCGTCAAACTCCCGGGGTGGTGGGACAATGCCCAGAACAAATGGTTAGAAGATCGATACCAGGTGGGTAGCGATAATGGAAACATGGCATGGGCCATGTTGGCTTTGCTGTCGATTGACGATGTGAACACCGGCTCTCGGTTCCGAGACGGTGCGACACGAATTGGCGCCTGGGTCGCGCAATGGGCCGACGCGCGCGGCACTGGCGGTTTCACGGGCGGTACGTTTGGGCATGAACCGACGCCCGACGTACGGACATGGAAATCGACTGAACATAATACTGATCTCGCCGCCGCGTTTGGCCTTCTTGCGATCCGTACAGGCGATTCGCGCTGGCGTGATAAGGCAACGGCTGCTGAGCACTTCGTAAATACGATGTGGGATCCGGCATGCGCCTGTTTCGCCGCAGGGACCGCTGAAGACGGCGTCACGCGCAATCCGATTTTGGCCCTCGATGCTCAGGTTTGGCCCTTAACGGCGCTCCCCGGAGCGGCCAAGAAATTTGCATCGGCAATTACTACCGCCGAACAGCGAATGGGTGTCGACGGGGGCTTTTCTTACGGTGAAGACCGAGACGGAGTGTGGACCGAAGGGACGGGCCAAATGGCTCTCTTGCTGGAGTTACTCGGCAGGGGCGAGAAGGCAAAATCGTTGATCGCTGTAATCGAATCCCAGAGGTCGCCGGATGGCGGGTTCTATGCCGCAAGTGTCCGAGGGCTACCGACTGGGTTCATGCTGGATACCGATCCGGCCAAGCCACGACTCTATTTTCGATTGCCACATCTTGGTGCAGCTTCGTGGGCCGCCCTTGCAGAACGAGGGTTCAATCCCTTTACGGCGACAAGCAGACTTCCGTAGTTCACCCAGCGGTGCCCGTCTCAGACTTTTAAGTGCTTTTCGATTTCGATAAGTCCGCAAAGGGTCAAACGGCGACATTCCCCCAGAGCTTCGGGCATGCATGCTCAATACTCGAAAGCGGACATCTCGCGTCCATGCTGGTAAGTATGCGCACCCTCACCACAAATTCTTCCCGTCGATCACGTTCACCGGCACAGCATCGAGATCGAAATCGTCGAACAGGCGCGCGTTGATGCCGACCTTGGGATTGTCGAAATCGGGTTTGCCGGTCGACCAGTCCGGCGACTCCGAATAGGTGCCGCAACCGCAGCTCGCGCAGTAGTGATGTTTGACGGTGCGGCTGCCCCATTGGTAGGTCGCGACGTTCTCCTGCGGAGAGAGCAAGCGGAACTGGGCAGGCTTGTAATAGGCCCATAGCGCCCCGCGCTTGGCGCAGAGCGAGCAAGTGCAGCGCGTCACGCTGGCCGGCGGCTCCGTGACCTCGAACACCGTCTCGCCGCAATGACAGCTTCCCTCGACCGACATGGCCCGCTCCGTCTCTCGAAATTTGTCAGGAGATGGTCGTAGCCCGGTCCTGCTGCCAACATGCTGTCAGCATGTGTTGCGGCGCGGCAGCTAATTTGCGGACAGCCGCTTGGTGTTCGCCAAAATTCTAAGGATCAGGCCGGCGTTCGCCTGGATAGTCCACGGAGGCGCTACGGCGCCGTCCCGATGCCACGCGAACCAATCGATCACCGTCATCCTGAGGTGGCCGCGATAGCGGCCCTCGAAGGACGACGGCCCGGCTCCATCCCGGCCGTTCATCCTTCGAGGCTCGCTTCGCGAGCACCTCAGGATGACGGAACTCACAGCGTGATTGCGAGCGCAGCAAGCCCGCATTCGCCCGCAAAGCCGCCCCCGGCTACTTCGCATGGAGTTGTTTTCCGGATTTTGTTGTCGCGCAAGCGAACTGGTCCGATCGGCGACAAGAATTGACTACACTCCCCCCGATTCCCGGAGTCTTCGTCCTTGGCTTTCCTTTTCGTCCTCATCGTCGGCCTGATCGCCGGCACCATTTCCGGCATCGTCGGCACAGGGTCGTCGATCATGCTGATGCCGGTGCTGGTCTATGAATACGGGCCGAAGGAAGCGGTGCCGATCATGGCGGTGGCCGCAGTGATGGCGAACCTGTCGCGGATCCTCGCCTGGTGGCGCGAGGTCGACTGGAAGGCGTGCGCAGCCTATTCCGTCACCGGCATCCCTGCCGCGGCGCTCGGCGCGCGGACGCTGCTGGCGTTGCCCTCGCACGCCGTTGATCTTGCGATCGGCATCTTCCTCATCGCGATGGTGCCGGCTCGGCACTGGCTAGCGCGGCATAATTTGAAAGCGAACCTCTGGCACCTCGCGATCGGCGGCGCGATCATCGGTTATCTCACCGGCATCGTGGTCTCGACCGGCCCGCTCAGCGTGCCGCTGTTCCTGTTCTACGGCCTGACCAAGGGCGCCTTCCTTGCGACCGAGGCCGCCTCCTCGCTCGGCCTCTATCTTTCGAAATCCGTGACCTTCGAACGCTTCGGCGCGCTGACCGGCGATGTCGCAATCAAGGGCTTGATCGCCGGCTCCTCGCTGATGTCCGGCGCCTTCATCGCCAAGCGCTTCGTGCTCCACATGAAGCCGGACGTGTTCCGCCTGGTGATGGATGCCATCATGGTCGCAGCGGGGCTCTCCATGCTATGGAACGCCACCCAATCCCCCTGACACCGATTCACCAGTCCCCATGGCCAAATCCACGCTCTCCTTCGTCTGCCAGAACTGCGGCGCGGCCTATAATCGCTGGCAGGGCAAGTGCGAGGCCTGCGGCGAGTGGAACACGCTGGCCGAGGAGGACGCGACCGGCAACGTCCCGGTGTCGATCCGCTCCAAGCGCAAGGGCCGCACCTTCGCGCTGGAGAGCCTGGCGGGAAAAAGCCCCGACGCCCCCCGCCTGTCGTCGGGGATGACCGAGCTCGACCGCGTTACCGGCGGCGGCTTCGTGCGTGGCTCGGTGCTGCTGGTCGGCGGCGATCCCGGCATCGGCAAGTCGACGCTGCTGACTCAGGCCACCAGCCTGCTGGCCCGCGCCGGCCATCGCATCGTCTACATCTCCGGCGAAGAGGCGATCGCGCAGGTGCGCCTGCGCGCCGAGCGGCTGGGGTTGTCGGACGCGCCGGTGCAGCTCGCCGCGGAGACGTCGGTCGAGGACATCATCTCGACGCTGTCGGAAGGCTCCGTCCCCCGCCTGATCGTGATCGACTCGATCCAGACCATGTGGACCGACACCGTCGAGTCGGCGCCCGGCACCGTGACGCAGGTCCGCGCCTCGGCGCAGGCCCTGATCCGCTTCGCCAAGAAGACGGGAGCCGCCATCATCCTGGTTGGCCACGTCACCAAGGACGGCCAGATCGCCGGCCCCCGTGTGGTCGAGCACATGGTCGACGCCGTGCTGTCCTTCGAGGGTGAAGGCTCTCAGCAATTCCGCATCTTACGCGCCGTGAAGAACCGCTTCGGCCCCACCGACGAGATCGGCGTCTTCGAGATGACGGGCCTCGGCCTGCGCGAGGTCACCAACCCGTCGGAACTGTTCCTGTCGGAGCGCGACCTCGGCACGCCGGGCACCGCCGTGTTCGCAGGCATCGAGGGCACCCGCCCCGTGCTGGTCGAACTGCAGGCCCTGGTGGCGCCGACCTCGCTCGGCACCCCGCGCCGCGCCGTGGTCGGCTGGGACCCAAGCCGGCTCTCGATGGTGCTGGCGGTGCTGGAGGCCCATTGCGGGGTCAAGCTGTCCGGCCACGACGTCTATCTGAACGTCGCGGGCGGCCTGCGTATTCACGAGCCGGCGGCCGACCTCGCTGCCGCTGCGGCGCTGGTTTCCTCCCTGGTTAACGCGCAGTTACCGACCGACGCCGTCTATTTCGGCGAGATTTCGCTCTCCGGCGTGGTGCGGCCCGTGGCCCAGACCCCCGCGCGGCTCAAGGAGGCCGCAAAGCTCGGCTTCAGCCGCGCCGTGCTGCCCGAATCGGCCCGTGGCGAGGCCGGCGGCGACGCCGGGCTGTCGCTCAACGCCGTGAACAGCCTGACCACGCTGGTCGCCGAGATCGCCGCCCGCGGCTCCCGCCGGGGCGAATCCACAACCCAGCCCGAGAAAAATGCCACACCCGCCAGATTCCGCCGTGGAGAAGGCTAGGTGGAGGTGACGATCCCCGGCCCCGCCGCTATACAGCCGTCACAAAGCAACACGGGATTGCGTGGTTCCAGACTTGCCGGGAACACCGTCTGCCCCTCACTTGGGGCGACGGCCAAAACACCGATTCGCTGAGCATCTTTGAGAGTACGAGCGGACCAGAGCAGCCGATGCCGATTACACTCCTCGATCTGATCCTGCTCGGTGTGATGCTGATCTCGGGCCTGCTTGCCATGGTCCGCGGCTTCATGCGCGAAATCCTGTCGATCGCGGCCTGGGGTGCGGCGGCGATCGTGACGCTTTATTCGTTCTCGAAGCTGCTACCGACCGCAAAGACCTATTTCAACAACGATACGGTCGCCAGCGTCGTGGTCGTGGCCGGCGTGTTCGTGGGTACGCTGATCGTGGTCTCCGTGATCACGGTCCGGATCTCCGACATGATCCTGGATTCGCGGATCGGCGCCCTGGACCGCACCCTGGGCTTCCTGTTTGGCCTCGCCCGCGGCCTCCTGATCGTCGTGGTCGCCTTCCTGTTCTTCACCTGGCTGGTCCCGGACAAGCAGCGCCCGGACTGGGTGACGGGGGCGAAGTCCCGGGTGGTGCTGCAGGGAACCGGGGATTGGCTGATGTCGCTCTTGCCGGACGACCCCGAGAACACCATCTTGAAGAGATTCAAGAAAAACAAACCAGATGATGATCAAGCTGATACCGAGCAGCAGCCTGCGGGCGGCGGCGACGGCTACAGTAAACCGGCTCGTGACAGCCTTAAAAAGCTGATCGAGAAACCCGCGGCGCGTTGAATTGAGCCCGAAGAGAGGCGCGATGGACGAGATGCAAAAACCCGACTGGAACGCCCAGCTTGATCTCGACCTACCCCCGGCCGGGCTTGAGCTTCAGGACGATCTCGAGGGGGACACGCTACGCGAGGAATGCGGCGTGTTCGGCATCTACGGCCACCCCGAGGCCGCCGCCATCACGGCGCTCGGCCTTCACGCCCTTCAGCACCGCGGCCAGGAATCCGCCGGCATCGTCTCCTATGACGGCAGCCGCTTTCACTTGGAACGCCGCCTCGGGCTCGTCGGCGACACCTTCTCCCGCCGCGAGGTGATCGACCGCCTGCCCGGCAACATGGCCGTCGGCCATGTCCGCTATTCCACCACTGGCGCCAACATCCTGCGCAACGTGCAGCCGCTGTTCGCCGAGCTCAATGCCGGCGGCCTTGCAGTCGCCCACAACGGCAACCTCACCAACGGCCTGACGCTGCGCCGCGAGCTCGTGAAGAACGGCGCGATGATGCAGTCGACTAACGACACCGAGGTGATCCTGCATCTGGTCGCGCGCTCCAGGCGCAGCCGCTTCATCGAGCGCTACATCGACGCCTTGCGCGAGATCGAGGGCGCCTACGCGCTGGTCTCGCTCACCAACAAAAAGCTGGTCGGCGCGCGCGATCCGCGCGGCATCCGTCCGCTGGTGCTCGGTGAGCTCGACGGCTGCCCGATCCTGACCTCGGAGACCTGCGCGCTCGACATCATCGGCGCGCGCTTCATCCGCGACATCGAGCCGGGCGAAGTCATCGTGTTCGACGAGAACGGCGAGGACATCCACAAGCCGTTCCCGCCGATGGCCCCGCGGCCCTGCATCTTCGAATACATCTATTTCTCCCGTCCGGATTCCATCGTCCACGGCCGCTCGGTCTACGAGGTTCGCAAGGCCTTCGGCGCGCAGCTCGCGCGCGAGAGCCACGTGCCGGTCGACGTTGTGGTGCCGGTGCCGGATTCCGGCGTACCCGCCGCGGTCGGTTACAGCCAGTTCTCCGGCGTGCCCTTCGAGCTCGGCATCATCCGCAACCACTATGTCGGCCGTACCTTCATCCAGCCGACGCAGGCGATCCGCGAATCCGGCGTGCGCATGAAGCACTCGGCGAACCGCGCCGCGATCGAAGGCAAGCGCATCATCCTGATCGACGACTCCCTGGTGCGCGGCACCACCTCGAAGAAGATCGTACGAATGATGCGCGATGCAGGCGCGACGGAAGTGCACTTCCGTCTCGCCTCGCCGCCGATCCTCTATCCCGACTACTACGGCATCGACCTGCCCGATCGCGGCGGCCTGCTCGCCGCAACGCACTCGCTCGAAGAAATGCGCGAGATCATCGGCGCGGACTCGCTCGCCTTCCTGTCGATCGACGGCATGTACCGTGCGATGGGCGAGCCCGGCCGGGACCCGGCCAATCCGAAGTTTTCGGACCACTGCTTTACCGGCGCCTATCCGACGCATCTCACCGATCAGACCCAGACCGAGGCGCAGCCGCGGCAGTTGTCGCTGCTGGCGGAGGCGAGCTGAGTCGTCGTCCCGGCGAAAGCCAGGACCCATTACCACAGGCCCATGTGGTTCGAAGAAGGTGCTACAACCGTCTTCCCAAGCCATGGCCGTCACGGCGTATGGGTCCTGGCTTTCGCCAGGACGACGCTGGATAAAACTGTTTAGATGACAAAACCCCTCGCCAACCGCATCGCTCTCGTCACCGGCGCCTCGCGGGGCATCGGCTACGCCACCGCAATCGCGCTGGCGAAAGCCGGCGCGCACATCGTCGCGGTCGCGCGCACGCAGGGCGGGCTGGAAGAGCTCGACGACGAGATCCGGAAAGCTGGCGGCAGCGCCACGCTGGTGCCGCTCAACCTTACCGATTTCGACGGTATCGCGCGGCTCGGCGCTGCGCTCCATGAGCGCCACGGCAAGCTCGACATTCTCGTCGGCAACGCCGGCGTGCTCGGCCCCTCCTCGCCGCTCGGCCATATCGAGCTGAAGACCTTCACCGACGTGATGGCGATCAACGTCTCGGCAAACTTCCAGCTCATCCGCTGCATGGAGCCGCTGCTGAAACAATCCGACGCCGGCCGCGCGGTGTTCATCACTTCGGGCGCAGCCAACAAGGCGACCGCCTATGTCGGCCCCTACGCCGCCTCCAAGGCCGCGCTGGAAACGCTGGCGCGCGCCTGGGCGCAGGAGACCGCGAGCACGAAGCTGCGCGTCAACCTGTTCAACCCGGGTCCGATCCGCACCCGCATGCGCGCCACCCTGATGCCGGGCGAGGATCCCTCGACGCTCGACGCGCCCGAGCAGGCCGCCGAGTTCATCGTGCCGATGTGCGCGCCAGACTGGGCGGAAACCGGCAAATTCTACGACTACAAGACGCGCACGCTGATGAGCTTCCGGCCGCCGGCCTGACGCCCGCCGCATCGCCTCGCGCGGCAGTGGCAAGACGGATTGATGAAATTTAAGTCAGCGGCGGGGCGACCGGGTTAACCGATCGGCCCGACCGCTACGTTTAGCGCATTGCCGCAAGCATCAGGACAGGCTATCGGGAATCCAAGGTCGTGACCCGATCGCGCCGCAGGTCAAAAGCCCCGATCAAGAGGGCTTGTCCCGGCATAACAATTGGAGGGAATACAATGAAAAATATGCGCGCGTGGCGCTATGCCGCGCTGTTGACCTGTGCCGGCCTCGGCTTCGCCACCTCAGCTTCCGCCCAAGACAAGAACGTGAAGATCGGCGTGTTGAACGACATGTCGAGCCTCTATGCCGACATCGGCGGTCCAAACTCAGTGGCGGCGATCAAGATGGCGGTCGAGGATTCCGGCCTGCCCGCCAAGGGCTGGAAGATCGAGGTCGTGAGTGGTGATCACCAGAACAAGCCTGATATCGGCGTCAACATCGCGCGGCAATGGATCGATGCCGACAAGGTCGACGTCATCGCCGACACTCCCAACTCCGGCGTCGCGCTCGCGGTGAGCAACGTGGTCAAGGAGAAGAACTCGGTCCTGCTGAATTCGGGCGCCGCCACAGCCGACCTGACCGGCAAGGCGTGTAACGCCAATACCATCTCATACACCTATGACACCTACATGCTCGCCAACGGCACCGGCAAGGCGCTGACGAAAGCGGGCGGCGATACCTGGTTCTTCCTGACCGCCGACTACGCCTTCGGCCACGCCCTCGAGCGCGACACCAGCGCGGTCGTCACCGCCAATGGCGGCAAGGTGCTCGGCGGCGTCAAGCATCCGCTGAACACGGCGGATTTCTCATCCTTCCTGCTCCAGGCGCAGTCGTCCAAGGCGAAGGTTGTCGGCCTTGCCAATGCCGGCGGCGATACCACCAATTCGATCAAGCAGGCCGCCGAGTTCGGCATCGTGCAAGGCGGCCAGAAACTCGCGGCGCTCTTGCTCTTCATCACCGACGTGCATTCGCTCGGCCTGAAGACGGCGCAGGGCCTCACCTTCACCGAGTCCTTCTATTGGGACCTTAACGACAAAACCCGTGAATGGTCGAAGCGTTTCCAGAAGGTCTCGCCCAAGAACGCGATGCCCTCGATGACGGTGGCCGGCAACTATGCGGCCGTTCTTCACTATCTGAAGGCACTTGAAGCGCTCGGCGGCAATCCGCATGACGGCGCAAAGGTCGTCGCCAAGATGAAGGAGCTGCCGACCGACGATCCGCTGTTCGGCAAGGGCCCGCTGCGTGCCGACGGCCGCCGCCTCATTCCGGCGTATCTGTTCGAAGTGAAGAAGCCGGAAGAGTCGAAAGGCCCTTGGGACTACTACAAGCTGATCGCCACCATCGCACCGGAAGACGCCGCCAAGCCGCTCGAAGCGAGCGAGTGTCCGCTGGTGAAGAAGTAATTGAGCTGCTGCAGGGTGGGCAAAGCGTAGCGTGTGCCCACCACTTCTCTTGCGATCGCGGATAGATGGTGGGCACGGCGCAAGAGCGCCTTTGCCCACCCTGCGAAGCTATCGCCTCGAATCTATTGCCTAACTCGCCTCGCCACTCACGACGGCCGCTTGCGCTTGTGCGCAAACGGGTTGGCCTTTTCGCGTAACGTGATCCGGACCGGCGTGCCCGGCAGCTCGAAGGCGTCGCGCATGGAGTTGGTGAGGTAGCGCAAATAGGCCTGAGGCACGGCGTCGGCGCGCGAGCAGAACAGCACGAAGCTCGGCGGACGCGCCTTGGTCTGGGTGATGTAGTTGAGCTTCAGCCTGCGCCCCGAAACCGCCGGCGGCGGATTGGCCTGGATCGCCTGCTCGAACCAGCGGTTCAGCGCCGAGGTCGGCACGCGCCTGTTCCAGACCGCATAGGCGTCCTGGATCGCCTGCATCAGGCGGTCGATACCTTCCCCCATCAGGCCGGAGACGGCGACGATCGGCACGCCCTTGACCTGCGGCAACCAGTGATCGGCATCGCGGCGCAGGTTGGAGATAGCACCGCCGCCCCTGCTCTCCATCAGGTCCCATTTGTTGACCGCCAGCACGACGGCGCGGCCCTCGCGCTCGATCAGGTCGGCGATGCGCAGATCCTGCTCCTCGAAGCGGTGCTGCGCGTCCATCATCAGCACCACGACCTCGGCAAAGCGCACGGCACGCAAGGCATCGGCAACCGAGAGCTTCTCCAGCTTCTCCTCGATGCGCGAGCGGCGGCGCAGGCCCGCGGTATCGAACACCCGGAAATCGCGCCCCTTCCAGCTGATCTCGACCGCGATGGAGTCGCGCGTTGTGCCTGCCTCCGGGCTGGTCAAGAGGCGCTCCTCGCCGAGCAGATGGTTGATCAGCGTCGACTTGCCGGCGTTGGGGCGGCCGACGATCGCAACCCGGATCGGACGCCTGGCGGCCTCCTCCTCGGACAGCTCCTCCTCGTCCTCGACCTCATCCTCGTCAGGCGGCTCCGGCATCACCCTGCTCAGGGCATCGTAGAGCTCGCCCATGCCCTCGCCGTGCTCGGCGGAAATCTGGATGGGGTCACCGAGCCCCAGCGCAAAGGCTTCCATCGCACCGGCATCGCCGTGCTTGCCCTCGCTCTTGTTGGCAACCAGCAGGACCGGCTTGTTGGCGCGGCGAGCGAAATCGGCAAAGGCGCGATCGGTCGGCGTGAGGCCGACGCGCGCATCGATGACGAAGAACAGTGCGTCGGCCTGCGCGATCGCGGCCTCGGTCTGCTCCTGCATCCGCGCGGTCAGCGAGCCCTTGGCACCTTCGTCGAGACCGGCCGTGTCGATGATCGTGAATGCGAGATCGCCGAGCTTGGCATCGCCCTCGCGGCGGTCACGGGTCACCCCGGGCAGGTCATCGACGAGCGCGAGCTTCTGTCCCACTAGGCGGTTGAACAGCGTCGATTTTCCGACATTGGGTCGGCCGATGATGGCGATCGTAAAGGACATTGGTCATTCGTGCGCTGCCGGGGCGGCGCCTGTCAATGCAGTGAAAAATGTCAGCGCGTGAAACTGCCGCTCGGCATCGGCGCCGGGAAAGCTCCCTGCGACTGCTGCTGCGTGCTCTGCGTCGATTGCGCGGGTTGGGTGGTCTGATCCTGGTCCGGCGGCGGCGCGGTGGTGCGCTTGCGGACGATCTTCTGCTTCGGCGGCGGTGCCGCGGGGGGTGGCGCCGCTTCGGGCTGGGCCTCGCCATCGACTTCGCCAGCCGGCGCCTCGGCCGGCGCAGCAGCGGTTGCCGCCGGATGCCGGGTCTTCTTCGACTTCGCGGCCTTGGCAGATTTCGGCGGCTCGGGCGGCGGTGCTGCGGCAGCAGCCGCAACGTCCGCATTCTGCTGGTCCTGTGGCTGCTGCGCGCCCTTGTAGAGATCCCTCGGCACGCCCTGCTCCAGGCCCGGCACGCCCTCAGGGAAGACCGGCTTGCGATCGCCCGGCAGCTTCTTCTTGGTGTCGAGCCAGTCCATGAGGTCGCTCGGATCGAACCCGCCGCTCGAGCAGCCGCCAAGCAGGCCTGAGAAGGCGATCAGAACAGCAGCTGCGATCAAACGTTGCGTACGGCGCATCTCAGGTCTCGTCCAACTATTCTCGCAACTATTCTTGGGCCGTCAGCTCTTGGCGACCGGCGGCAGCAGAGCCTGCAGGGCCTCGGCGCGCGAGCGCAGGCCCTGCGGGGTTTCGCCATCCTCGGCAATCGCATCCAGCCATTTGCGTGCGGTGGCCGCGTCGCCATTGCGCCAGGCCGACAGGGCCAGCATTTCACGTGCGCTATGGCGGAAGGTCGAGCCGGCCGCGGCGGATGCCTCCAGCCGCTGCTGGATGTCGGCGTAGGGAGCCGTGTCGATCAGAAGTCCTGCGGCACGGAGCTTTGCGAGCGCCTGCTGCTCGGAGCCAGCGCTGCTGTCGGCCGCGATATCGTCATACATCTTCACGGCGGCCTTGGGGTCGCGCGCGGCGGCCTCAGCCGCGGCGCGCAGGCGCGCCAGCGTACGGTAGCCCCGAGGTGCCCTGGCCGCGAGCTCAGTGAAAGCCGCCTCGGCCTCGGCATGCTTGTTCTGGTCGGATAGCTCCACGGCCTTCTCGAAGGCGGCACCGGCCTCGGCGGCCTTCTTGGCCTCCAGGTACTGGTAACCGCGCCAGCCGCCGACTGCGGCCACAACCAGCACCATCAGGGCGATGAAGTAGATCGAATACTTGTCCCACAGCTTCTTGAGCTGTTCGCGACGTACTTCCTCGTCGACTTCGTCAAATAATTCAGACACTTATGCTAATCCCATGCCCGGCCGGGAGCGCGCGCCGTAGCGTTCGCGTCAGGAATCCCGTCCCCGCGTGGCGGCTGCGATACGCTATCGATATGGCGGTGGCAAGGCAAAGCGAGCCGGATCAAGGCGTTAACCCTCCGCCTCGGCCCCTACCGGGTTCCGGCGGGGGTCAATATCCGGCCAGTATCTCCCGCAACTGCCGCTTGAGCACCTTGCCATTTGCGTTGCGCGGCAGCGGCTCGGCTGTGAGGACAATCGTCTCCGGCACCTTGTAGTCGGACAGCCGCTCGGCGCACCAGGCGCGCAGCGCCTCTCCTGCAACCGCCTCACGCGTGACGACCACGGCATGGACGCGCTCGCCGAGCACCGGGCACGGCTTTGCGATGATCGCGCTCTCGACCACGGACGGATGTCCGGCCAGCACGGATTCAACCTCGGCGGAATAGATCTTGAGGCCGCCGCGGTTGATCATGTCCTTCTGGCGGTCGAAGACGCGGACGAATCCGTCGGGATCGACCGATCCGAGATCGCCGGAGTGCCAGAAGCCGCCGGTAAAGCTCTCGGCCGTCGCCTTCGGATTGCTCCAGTAGCCCTTGATCACGGACGCGCTTCCAATCCAGAGTTCGCCGATCTCGCCACGCGGCAGTTCGTGTCCCTCTGTGTCAACTGCGACGATCCGCGCACCCGGACAGGGCAAGCCGACGCTGTCGATGTGACGTGCGGTGAGCTCGCCCGGCATGATCGTCGACGGCGATGTGGTCTCCGTCGCCCCGTAGCAATTCATCAGCTTCAGGCCGGGAATTTTTGCGTTCAGCTTCTCGATGGTCGCGATCGGCATCGGCGCGCCGCCAAAGCCGCCGATGCGCCAGCTCGAGAGATCGTAGCTGTCGAAGTCCGGCTGCAGCAGACAGAGATTGTACATTGCCGGCACCATCACCGTGTAGGTCACGCGCTCGCGCGCGGCGAGCTTGAGATAGTCGGCCGTCTTGAATTCCGGCATGATGATCAGCGTGCCGGCGCAGCGGACCATCGTCGTGATATTGGCAACGATGCCGGTAACGTGGCCGAGCGGCACCGCAGCGATCGAACGATCGGCTGGGCTGAGCTTCAAGCAGGACACGAAGACCATCGAGGAATGGATGATGTTGCAGTGGGCCAGCATCGCGCCCTTCGGCTTGCCGGTGGTGCCGGACGTGTAGAGGATCATCGCAATGTCCTCTTCGCCGACATCCGCCGGCGCATCCGCAGGCGCGTGATCGCCAAACTCTGACAAGCGCGATAAACCCACGTCATCGTCGACCGCGATACGATGCGCGACATCGGGGACGTCGCGCGGCTCCGGGAGACGATCGGCAAGCGCCGCCTCGTGGATCAGGACCTTGGCGCCGCAGTCGGCTAATACATAGGCGATCTCAGGTTTCTGCTGTCGCGTGCTCAGCAGAACGGTGACAAGGCCCTCATGCGCCGCGGCAAACAGCATCAACGGAAATTCGATGCGGTTGCCAAGCAGGAGCGCGATGCGGTCGCCACGCTGCAGGCCCAGCCTGCGAAGTCCGACAGCTATACGTGCGGACTGATCGACGGTCTGCCGCCAGGTCAGTCTGGCGTTGCCGCAAATCAGCGCCTCACCGTCGGGATTGCGGTCGGCTGCGTCCGCGATCATCGCCCAAACGCTTGCCGGCCGCTCGCAAAATGCGCTCACCACGCGATCTCCGAAGCGCGCCTCGAGCCGCATCGGGGGAAGCTCAGATTGCGACCACTCCATCTGGTTTCTCCCGGCTTGTTGTTCTCTTCACCTTCCCTGCACGGACAGCCGGTCTCGTCTTGCGCTGATCGGCTAACCTCAAGCTCCAATCACGGGAACGCCAATCACGACAGGATGGAACGCGAAGGCGAGCGCCAGATAGGCGACGATACCTACCGCCATGGCGATGAGATCGTTGGTGACGCCGCCGACCGGAATTGGGGGACCGCCGGCATCCTTGCGATGCTTCAGCGAGATCCGGTCATACACTGCCCAACCCAGGAACGAGCCGAACAGGATGATGGAGCCGAGATCGCCGTTGGCCAAGAGATGCGCCGCCGCCCAAAGCTTGATGCCGGCGAGCATCGGATGCTTCAGCGTCGCATAGATTCGTCCGCGGATGTAGGATGCCGCAACCAGGATCACGGCCGGCAGCATCAGCGCGACAGTGATGTGCTTCATCGCCTTCGGCGGGTACCAGACGTCGATCCAGCCGGTCGCCCGATATTGGGAAAAGCCCCACACGATCAGTGCAAGGCCGGCCAGCGAGACCAGAGCATAGAGGATCTTGTAGGTACCCTCGCCCAGCCGCGCGATCGCCTGCGCGCGCGCCTCACGCTTGGTCGTAAATATGTGGGCCGCGAAAAACAGAGCCAGCCCCAGGATCATCACCAATAGACCCATGACGTCCTCCCCATCATTGGCGCCCCGCTATCGGGTATCACTTCAAGCCCGCCGCCCGCAATGCGTCATTCGCGGATCACTGCTGCGCTCCGGGCTTCTTCAGGTCGCGATTGTCGACGTATCGGATCGCGATCGGCCGCCCGGCCAGCGCCCCGGCAAAACCGTCAGTGAGCTTCAGCGGCAGGCAGGCGTTCAGCGACGCGTTGATGGCATCGAGGTACGTGGTTCGCGTGTCTGCCGACGCGCCCGCCGTTGCAAAGGTCAGGCGCGGCGGGCCGATCAGGCTGCCCGACCTGTTGAGGCTGAAACGCACCGACATCTGCATGCCCTCCCGCGCGCTATCGGCTGAGGGAGGCGACCAGCACGAGCGCAACTGGGCCATCAGGTCGCTGATCGTGTCGAGGTCATGATCCGGCTTCTGGTACTTCGCATTGTCGGCTTGCGATGGAACAGTCTCGACGGTGACCTGGAGCGTCTCGCCGAACGGAAAGGGTATCTCGGTGATGCAGGGCCCCTGAAATGGTCCGCCGCAAGGCTCGTAGGAAAAGGGCTCATAGAAGTACGGAATCGAATGGAAATGCCGGTACCGTGCGTCGGCAGAGACCGATGTTGCCGTCACCAGGAGCAGAATAAGGATGCAGCGCCACATGACCGCCAGACCGCAATGCCTCGTACTTGAAACGTGGCACCGGCCGTCGACGCGTCAAGCCCACCGGCGTTCACATGCGCGCGTTCAGTTCGGGTATGACAACGAAGAGTGGGCTGTGCCCTACCCCTTCTTCTTGACGTCCTTGACGTTGGCGAATTCGATACCCTCGGCGCGTTCCCGGGTATAGCCGAGATAGAACTCGTTCCGGGCCAGGTACACGGGATCGCCGTCGACATCGTCGGCGATGCTGGAGGTGTTCGCGGCGATGAAGGTGTCGAGCTTCTTGCGGTCGTCCGAGGAGACCCAACGCGCAAGCTGGAATTCGCTCACCTCGAACTCCACCGGCAACGAATATTCCGCCTCGAGCCGCGCCTTCAGCACGTCGAGCTGCAGCGCGCCAACGACGCCGACGAGCGCCGGCGCGCCGTCGCGCGGACGGAACACCTGAACCACGCCCTCTTCCGACATCTGCTGAAGCGCTTCCTTCAGCTTCTTTGCCTTCATGGCGTCTGTTAGCCGCACGCGGCGGACGATTTCCGGCGCAAAACTCGGCACGCCGACGAAGGTGAAATCCTCGCCTTCCGTCAGCGTGTCGCCGATGCGCAAGGTGCCGTGATTGGGAATGCCGACGACGTCGCCGGCGAAGGCTTCGTCGGCGACCGAGCGGTCCTGCGCAAAGAAGAATTGCGGGCTCGACAGCGGCATGCTCTTGCCGGTGCGCACGAGCTTGGCCTTCATGCCCCGGCTGAGCTTGCCCGAGCACAGCCGTGCGAAGGCGATGCGGTCGCGATGGTTTGGATCCATGTTCGCCTGGATCTTGAACACGAACGCGCTCATGCGCGGATCGGTTGCTTCGACCTTGCGCTGGTCGCTCTCCTGCGCGCGCGGCTCGGGCGCAAACTTGCCGAGGCCTTCCAGGAGGTCGCCGACGCCGAAATTGCGCAGCGCGCTGCCGAAATAGACCGGCGTCAGATGGCCCTCGCGGAATGCCCCGAGCTCGAACGGCTTGGAAGCCTCGGTGACGAGCTCAAGCTCGTCCTTCACCGCGGCGACATCGAGATTGGCGTTGAGCTTGGCCAGTTCCGCGATCTCGATCTGCTGGGCGGCGCCGGTCTTGGCTCCGCCGCCTTCGAGCAGACGCACGCCGCCATTGACGACGTCATAGGTACCGAGGAAGTCGCGGCCGCGACCGACCGGCCAGGTCATCGGCGTCGTGTCGAGCGCGAGTGTCTTCTCGATCTCGTCCAGGAGCTCGAAAACGTCGCGGCTCTCGCGGTCCATCTTGTTGATGAAGGTAATGATCGGGATGTCGCGGAGGCGACAGACCTCGAACAGCTTTCGCGTGCGCGCTTCGATGCCTTTCGCGGCGTCGATCACCATCACGGCGGAGTCGACCGCCGTCAGCGTGCGATAGGTGTCTTCCGAAAAGTCCTCGTGGCCGGGCGTATCCAGGAGGTTGAATACCAAGCCCTCGAACTCGAAGGTCATGACCGAGGTGACGACGGAAATGCCGCGCTCGCGCTCGATCTTCATCCAGTCCGAGCGCGTGTTGCGCCGCTCGCCCTTGGCCTTGACCTGGCCGGCAAGGTTGATGGCGCCGCCAAACAGCAGGAGCTTTTCGGTCAGCGTGGTCTTGCCGGCGTCCGGATGGGAGATGATCGCAAAGGTCCGTCGCCGCGCCACTTCAGCGGCAAGCGGGGAACGGGCCGGCGATTCGGTTGCAAGGGTCGTGTCGGACATGGCGGGAGCGTTTGGCAGGGAAAACCGGTGATATCAAGGGCCAATGACGCCTCCGATATGGGGATTCCGGCGCCGAAGCTCTACCCGTGAGGACCCCGGATCAGCGCAAAAGCTGCACCGCCCACCAGGAGAGTCCCGCGACGATCGCGGACGCCGGTATCGTGATCACCCAGGCGTAGACGATCGAGCTCGCCACGTTCCAGCGCACCGCCGAAACGCGGCGGGCGGCGCCGACACCGACGATCGCGCCGGTGATGGTGTGGGTGGTCGAGACGGGAACGCCGAGGAAGGTCGCCATGAACAGGGTTGCGGCACCGCCGGTTTCGGCACAGAAACCCTGCATCGGCGTCAGCTTGGTGATGCGCAGGCCCATGGTGCGCACGATCCGCCAGCCGCCCATCAGGGTGCCCATCGCCATCGCCGCCTGGCAGGACAACACCACCCAGAACGGTACGTAAAATTCCCCGCCCAGTTGGCCCTGCGAAAAGAGCAGGACGGCGATGATGCCCATCGTCTTCTGCGCATCGTTGCCGCCATGGCCGAGGGAATAAAGCGAGGCGGAGGCGAATTGCAGGATGCGGAAGGCGCGGTCGACGGCAAACGGCGTCGAGCGCACCGAGGCCCAGGAGACGATCGCAACCAGCATCATCGCGAGCAGGAAGCCGACCAGCGGCGAGAGCACGATCGCGAGCACGGTCTTCGTCAGCCCGCTCCAGACCGCGGCCGAAATCCCGGCCTTGGCCATGCCGCCACCGACGAGGCCGCCGATCAGCGCGTGCGACGACGACGACGGAATGCCGAGCGCCCACGTGACGATGTTCCAGACGATCGCGCCGACAAGAGCCGCGAAGATCACCTGGGCATCGACGATCGAGGGATCGATGATCCCCGTGCCGATGGTCTGGGCGACGTGCAGGCCGAACACCAGGAAGGCGACGAAATTGAAGAACGCGGCCCAGAACACCGCGAATTGCGGCCGCAGCACGCGGGTCGAGACGATGGTGGCGATCGAATTGGCGGCGTCGTGCAGGCCGTTCAGGAAGTCGAACAGCAGCGCGACCGCGATCAATCCGACCAGGACGGGAAGACCCAACACGGCATCCACGGCAGCAGCCCCTGCTCTAAAGTTTGCGCATGATCCCCGCGCAAACGCGTGCCGCGTTTGTCGCGGGCGAAAACCGCAGCACACTTCTCCGGATCATGCGCTAGACCTGCTCGATGACGATGCTGTTGATCTCGTTGGCGACGTCGTCGAAACGGTCTGCCACTTTCTCGAGATGGTCGTAGATCTCGACGCCCACGATGAAATCCATCGCGTTGCCGTCACGGTGCTTCAGGAACAGTTCCTTGAGCCCGATGTCATGGAGATCGTCGACCCGCCCTTCCAGCTTGGTCAGCTCTTCCGTGATCGCGGTCAGCATGGCGACGTTCTTGCCGATCTCCTGAAGCAGCGGCAGGGCGCGGCCGACCAAATTGGCGCATTCGATCAGAAGCCCTCCGATCTCGCGCATCGGCGGCTCGAAGGCGCGGACCTCGAACAGCATCACCGCCTTGGCGGTCTGCTGCATCTGGTCGATGGCATCGTCCATCGAGGTGATCAGGTTCTTGATGTCGCCGCGGTCGAACGGCGTGATGAAGGTGCGGCGCACCGCGGTCAGCACCTCACGCGTGATGTTGTCGGCATCGTTCTCGAACTGGTTGACGCGCTGGCAATAGACCGGCGTCTCCTCGCCGCCGTTCAGCATGCCCTGGAGCGCGATCGAACCCTGGATCACGGTCTGGGCATGGCGGTCGAACAGATCGAAGAACCGTTCCTCCTTGGGGAGGAAAGCGCGAAACCAACGCATCATGGGAATAACTGCCGGGTTGAGATTGGGCCGGTCGGAGGGACTGTCACCCAACTGTCATAGACCATTTTCGGGCCGCGCGCGTGCCACGTCACGCCGCCCGAAGCAGTTCATCCACCACTTTCAAAAGCCGGAGAAACAATCTTTGTATCAAAGACTTACAGAGATCTCCGGAAGTAATGCGCGATTTCTCCGACCATGCCGCGGCGGAAGGTGAGCACGCAGATCACGAAGATTGCGCCCTGAATCACCGTCACCCACTGACCATAGCTCGCCAGGTACTGCTGCATGGCGATGATCACGAAGGCGCCCACCACGGGTCCGAAAATGGTACCGAGACCGCCGACCAGCGTCATCAGCACGACCTCACCGGACATCGACCAGTGCACGTCCGTCAGCGAGGCGTTCTGCGCCACGAACACCTTCAGCGAGCCCGCAAAGCCCGCCAGCGTGCCCGAGAGGATGAAGGCCAGCAGCTTGTACTGATCGGTGCGGTAGCCCAGCGAGATCGCGCGCTGCTCGTTCTCGCGGATCGACTTCAAGACCTCGCCGAATGGCGAGTTGATGATGCGGTAGATCAGCAGGAAGCCGGCGAGGAAACCGACCAGCACCACGTAGTACAGCACCGTCGGCTTGGAGAGATCGAAGATCCCGAACAGATGGCCCTGCGGAATGCCCTGAATGCCGTCTTCGCCATGCGTGAATGGCGCCTGCAGGTAAATGAAATAGAGGAGCTGGGAGAGCGCCAGCGTGATCATCGAGAAGTAGATGCCCTGGCGGCGGATCGAGATGTAGCCGGTCACGATCGAGAGCACGAAGGCCGCTGCGACGCCGGCGAGAATACCGAGTTCCGGCGGCAGCGCCCACACCTTCAGCGCATGCGCGCTGCAATAGCCGGCGGTGCCGAGGAACATCGCGTGGCCGAACGACAACAGACCGCCATAGCCGATCAGCAGGTTGAAGGCGCAGGCGAGCAGCGCGAAGCACAGCGCCTGCATCACGAAGAAAGGATAGATGCCGGTGAACGGCACGGCGGCCAGCGCCAGCGCCATGAACACGAACACGATCATCTCGTCACGCATCGCGCGTGCGGTCACCGGCAGGGTGTCGTCAGTCAAGGCTGTCATATCAGGCCGCCCTTCCCGTCAGTCCCGTCGGCTTCACGAGCAGCACCAGCACCATCAGCACGAACACGACGGTGTTGGAGGCCTCGGGGTAAAAATACTTGGTCAGACCTTCGATCACCCCGAGCGCGAAGCCGGTGATGATCGAGCCCATGATCGATCCCATGCCGCCGATCACCACCACCGCGAACACCACGATGATGAGGTCGGCGCCCATCAGCGGCCGCACCTGGTTGATCGGCGCAGAGAGCACGCCGGCGAGCGCGGCAAGGCCGACGCCAAGACCGTAGGTCAGCGTGATCATGCGCGGCACGTTGATGCCGAAGGCGCGTACCAGCGTCGGGTTTTCGGTCGCGGCGCGCAAATAGGCGCCGAGCCGGGTCTTCTCGATCAGGAACCAGGTCGCAAGGCACACCACCAGCGAGAAGACGACCACCCAGCCCCGGTACACCGGCAGGAACATGAAGCCGAGATTCATGCCGCCCTTGAGCTGATCGGGAATGGCATAGGGCAGGCCCGACGAGCCGAAATAATTCTGGAACACGCCCTGGATGATCAGGGCCAGACCGAACGTCAACAGCAGGCCATAGAGATGATCGAGCCCGGTCAGCCATTGCAGCATGGTCCGCTCCAGGATCATGCCGAAGATCCCGACCACGATCGGCGCGATAATCAATGCCGGCCAGTAGCCGATACTGAGGTAGTCGTTGTTCAGCAGGAAATACGCGACGAACGCGCCCATCATGTAAAGCGCGCCATGGGCGAAATTGATGATGTTCAGCATGCCGAAGATCACGGCAAGCCCAAGACTGAGCAGCGCGTAGAACGAGCCGTTGATCAGTCCCACCAGTAGCTGTGCATAGAGAGCCTGCATCGATCCCGCACCCGGTCCCTTCAGCGTTCCTCTTGTGGTTCGCCGGCATTGGCCGGCGAACCGCTATTGCTTCTTACTTCTTCAACAGCGCGCACTTGCTTTCGGACAGCGGGGTGAAGGCCTGATCGCCCGGCACCGTACCGACGAGCTTGTAGAAGTCCCAGGGTGCCTTGGATTCGGAAGGCTTCTTCACCTCGAACAGATAGGCGTCGTGGATGGTGCGGCCGTTCGGCTGGATCTCGCCCTTGCCGAACAGATCATCCTCGGTCGGCATCGACTTCATCTTGTCGACAACCTTGACGCCGTCATGCGGATTGCCGCCGAGCGCTTCCAGCGCCTTGAAGTAATGACGCAGGCCCGAATAGACGCCGGCCTGCACCATGGTCGGCGGTGCGCCGTTCTTCATCTTCGCCGCGAAGCGCTTCGAGAAGGCGCGGGTCTGGTCGTTCATGTCCCAGTAGAAGGTCTCGGTGAAGTTGAGGCCCTGCGCGGTCTCGAGGCCGATCGCCTTGACGTCGGTGAGAAACAGAAGAAGCGCGGCGAGCTTCTGGCCGCCCTTGGTGATGCCGAACTCGGCCGCCTGCTTGATCGTGTTGGTGGTGTCGCCGCCGGCATTGGCAAGGCCGATGACCTTGGCCTTGGACGATTGCGCCTGGAGCAGGAAGGAGGAGAAGTCCGGCGTGTTGAGCGGATGCTTGACGCCGCCGACGACCTTGCCGCCATTGGCCAGCACCACCGCCGTGGTGTCGCGCTCGAGCGCCGCGCCGAAGGCGTAGTCGGCGGTCAGGAAGAACCAGGTGTCGCCACCGGCCTTCACCAACGCCTGGCCCGTGGTGTGGGCGAGCATGTAGGTGTCGTAGGTCCAGTGCACGGTGTTGGGCGAGCACTGCGCGTTGGTGAGATCGGAGGTCGCGGCGCCCGAATTGATGTAGACGCCGTTCTTCTCCTTGATCACGTTGTTGACGGCAAGCGCGACGCCGGAATTCGGCACGTCGACGATGACGTCGACCTTGTCGACGTCGAACCATTGCCGCGCGATCGCGGTGCCGATGTCGGGCTTGTTCTGATGATCGCCGGAGATGATGTCGATCTTCCAACCCTTGGCTACGAGGCCTGAGTCTTCGACCGCCATCTGCGCCGCAAGCGTCGAGCCAGGGCCACCGAGATCGGCGTAGAGACCGGACTGATCGGACAGCGCACCGATCTTGACGGTCTTGTCCTGCGCACAAGCCGCGCCCACCGCGGTGAGCGACAACGCGGTGCCGAGCAGAAATGACGCTATCGACGTGGTTTTCATGCAACTTTCCCTTTTTGAAGTTTCTCGTTGGCGGTTCTAGACGCCGAGGTAGGCGTGGAGCTTGTCCATATTGGCGGCAAGCTCCGCATTGGAAAATCCGTCAATGATCTTGCCGTGCTCTACGACATAATAGCGGTCGGCGACGGTCGAGGCGAAGCGGAAGTTCTGCTCGACCAGGAGAATGGTAAAACCCTCTTTCTTCAGCCGCGCGATGGTGTGGCCGATCTGCTGGATGATGACCGGCGCCAGACCCTCCGTCGGCTCGTCCAGCATCAGGAAGCTCGCGCCGGTGCGCAGGATGCGCGCGATGGCCAGCATCTGCTGCTCGCCGCCGGAGAGCTTTGTTCCCTGGCTGTTGAGACGTTCCTTCAGGTTCGGAAACAGCTCGAATATCTGGTCGAGCGATAGCCCCCCTGCCCGCACGATCGGCGGCAGCAAGAGGTTCTCGCGCACGTCCAGGCTTGCGAAGATGCCGCGCTCCTCGGGGCAGAAGGCAATGCCCATCCGAGCAATCCTGTCGGACGTCGCGCGGATGATCTCCTGGCTGTTGAAACGAATCGAGCCGGCGCGCTTGCCGATGATGCCCATGATCGACTTCAGCGTGGTCGTCTTGCCGGCGCCGTTGCGCCCGAGCAGCGTGACGACCTCACCAGCGTTCACGTCGAAATTGATCCCGTGAAGGATGTGAGACTCGCCGTACCAAGCCTCCAGGTTGCGCACCTGGAGGATGTTACCACCGCTCGTCGCAGCCCTTGCCGGTGCCTCGGCGATCGCTGTGTCAGGCATGACCGGCTCCCAGATAGGCTTCCTTGACGCGCTCGTCCTTGGTGAGCTCGCTATAGTGGCCTTGCGCAAGCACCTGCCCACGCGTCAGCACGGTAATGATGTCGGACAGATTGGCCACGACGCTCAAATTATGCTCGACCATCAGGATGGTATATTTCGCGGAGATGCGCTTGATCAGCGCCGCGATCTTGTCGATGTCCTCGTGGCCCATACCGGCCATCGGCTCGTCCAGCAGCATCATCTCGGGGTCGAGCGCGAGCGTGGTTGCGATCTCGAGCGCGCGCTTACGCCCGTAGGGCATCTCGACCGCGGGCGTATTGGCAAACTCGCTGAGGCCGACATCGTTCAACAGCTCGCGCGCCCGATCGTTGAAGCGGTTGAGCACGGATTTGGAGCGCCAGAAATCGAACGAGCTGCCGTGCTGGCGCTGAAGGGCAACACGAACGTTTTCCAGCGCTGTGAGATGCGGAAACACCGCCGAGATCTGGAACGAGCGCACCAATCCCATGCGCGCGACGTCGGCCGGCGCCATCGCGGTGATATCCTGACCCTTGTAGAGGATTTTTCCGGCAGACGGTTTGAGGAACTTGGTCAGGAGATTGAAGCACGTGGTCTTCCCGGCCCCGTTCGGACCGATCAACGCGTGAATGCTCCCACGGCGGACCTTGAGGGCGACGTCGCGGACGGCGAAAAATCCCGCGAACTCCTTGGTCAGCCCTTCCGTTTCAAGAATGAACTCATCGGCCAAACAAATTTCCCCCTGCCCGCGCGACGCGCAGGCCGCGCGTGGCTTTGCTTGTTGCAATCGGCTTTCCGGAAGTCTTGGAGTCCTTTCCGGAACGCCGCCTCCGGCCGCGGAATATGCCGGAGGTGACGGGGGTTAGGCAAGGCGGAAAGCTGAGCAGGCGGAGCCGTCGACTACGGAATAGATGCTCCCTTAGTCGAAGCATCGATGTCGCACCCGCCGACGATCTTGCGCGCAAGACATCCGTCATCAAGCCGTCGTTAACGGTCTTTCGCAGACTCGGTCAGCCCTGCATGGAAAACCTTACCGCGCGCTGGATCATCCGCGTGTTTGCATTCGCGGGACTATCGTTTGGACTTCGAGATCACCCGCATCATCGCATCCGTGGAGACGATCAGCGACGACGGCAGCTTCGAGATCAAGAAACTGATGCGCGGAAGTGACGCGATGCCGGGCTCGAAGCTACGCGCACCTTTGCTCGCCTTTTAGCGCTTCCTGGAACCGACTTCCTTGGCATAGACATCCGGCTTGAACCCGACAAGGAGCTTGCCGGCCGTCTCGAGCACCGGCCGCTTGATCATCGAGGGTTGCGCCAGCATCAACGCGAGGGCCTTCTTCTCGTTGAGGCCTTCCTTGTCGCTCTCGGGCAACTTCTTGAACGTTGTGCCGGCACGGTTGAGAAGCGTCTCCCAGCCGACCTTGTCGGTCCACGCCTTGAGCTTCTCTTTCTCGACGCCTACGGCCTTGTAGTCGTGGAAATCATAGGACACGCCGTTGGAATCCAGCCAGGCGCGCGCCTTCTTCATGGTGTCGCAGTTCTTGATGCCATAAATGGTGGTGGGCAAGGCTGCTCCTCATGCATGGGTCGCGTGACGATGATTGGCGTTGTACGAAACTACGGCGCACCCCACAATATTCGGCAGCCAAGTTCGCCACACGGATTTCACCATGCACGTCAATCACGATTCCGCCGCCGCCGCGGCGCCGACCATCGACTTCGACACGTTTCTGAAGGTCGACATCCGCGTCGGCACCATCATCGACGCAAAACCGTTCCCCGAAGCGCGCAAGCCGGCCTGGCGATTGTGGATAGACTTCGGCCCGGTGATCGGCGTCCGCAAGAGCTCGGCACAAATCACCGAAAATCATCCGCTCGAAACGCTGGTGGGACAGCAGGTTGCAGCCGTCGTCAATTTTCCTCCGCGCCAGATCGGGCCGGTTGTTTCCGAGGTCTTGACGCTCGGCTTCCCCGACGCTGAAGGCAAAGTCGTGCTGATGCAGCCGGGCAAGCCCGTGCCGAACGGCGGCCGGCTGTTCTAGCCACCTCAATCCATCAGCCAACATCGTCTTCCGATGCGAGACGACGCCCCCCCGATCACTTGACGTCGCCGTTTGCTCGCGTTAAAAATGACTGACTGATCGTTTTTTATTACGCTGAGATGAGATCGAATTAAAGAGGACTTCCAACTCAAACGATCAGCTCGTCAGTTATTCTGTGAGCAAGCCGCTATGCCGAAGATCAGCGAGAGACAGCGTGAAAGCCGGCGCCAGCAGATTCTCGAGGCGGCCCTCACCTGCTTCTCCGAAAACGGCTTCCACCAGACCGGCATGGCCGACATCGTGAAACGGTCCGGGCTGAGTCACGGCGCGGTCTATCTCTACTTCCAGAGCAAGGACGATCTCATCGAAGCGCTGGCCGACGACCGGCATCGCCGCGAGGCCGTGATCAACTCGGTCGCGCAAGGGTCCGGCGATCCGCTGGAACGATTGCAGGCGCTGGTCCGCGCCTACGCGCAATGGCTCACCGATCCCGCCGGCGAGGCGCGCCGCCGTGTCGGAATCCATGGCTGGGCCGAAGCCCTGCGCAACCGCCGAGTCCGCGTCAGCGTCGTCGAAGGCATCGACATGCCGCGCGCGCTGATCGCCGCGCTGGTCGAGCGCGCCCAGCACGATGGCCTCATCAAGCGCGATCTCGGCGCGGATGCGATCGCACGCCTGCTGATCGCGATCTTCCAAGGCTTTGTGCTGCAAAAATGCTGGGGCGAAGAGCTCGACATCAAATCCTGCATGGCGGCCGTCACTGGCGTGATCGACGGCTTCCGTACGACCAAACCCGATGTCAAACGAAGGACCAAGGCCTGAACGATGTCCGCGATCCATGACCTGCTTGCTGGTGTCGGCGTTGGCCTCGTCGGGGGGCTGACATCGGGCTTCATGGGCACAAGCCCCGGCGGCGGTCTCGTGATCTTCTGCGTGCTGCTGCTCGGCGCGGAGCAGCACATCGCCCAAGGCACTTCGCTGATCGCCCAGGTGCCTCCCACGGGCCTCGCCGGCGTGCGCCGCTACTGGCAGAGCGGCAATCGCAGCCCGTTGCAATGGATCACCTGGATCGGCATCGGATTTCTCGTGGGTGGCGCGAGCGGCGGCTATGCCGCGGCCGCGGTATCCGACTCAGTCCTGCAATGGACCTACGTCGTCTACCTCATTGCGCTGATCGCAGCGCTTGTTCTGCGGCGTGACCGCAAGGACGCCGTTGGCGAGGTCGGCAATCCCGACACATTGCCCGCGCTCCCCCTGCTCCTCATCGGCGCGCTGGCCGGCTTTTCCTCCGGCTTCATGGGCATCGGTGGCGGCCTCGCGATCACGGTCGGCCTCGCCGCGGGCCTTCGCGTGCCGCAGCATCAGGCTCAACTCGTCAGCCTCGTCTTCTCGGTCATCCCGACCAACGTTCCGGCAGCCTGGATCTACTGGAGCAAGGGGCTCATGGTCGGCTGGCCCGCCATCCTCGGCATCCTTGCCGGCCTCTGGATCGGCACCGATCTCGGCGCACGCATGGCCAATGGGGTGAGCAAATCAGTGTTGCGACGGGTCATGATAGGGCTCGTCGCATTGATGGCGCTCTACATGACCCATAAGGCGCTGAGCTAGTTCACGGCCGCTTCGGAATGTTCAACCCGCGCTGCACGGCCGGGCGCGCAAGTCCCCGTTCGAGCCAGGCCGCGACCGCCTTGAACTTATTGAACTCGACGAGCTCGCCCGCGCCATAGAAACCGACGAGATTGCGGACCCAGCCCAGCATGGAGATGTCGGCAATCGTGTACTCTTCATCCATCACCCATTTCCGGTCGGCGAGATGCGTTTCCATGACGCCCAGCAGGCGCTTCGACTCGCCCACGTAGCGCTCGAGCGGCCGCTTGTCCTCAAAATCCTTCCCGGCGAATTTGTGGAAGAAGCCGACCTGGCCGAACATCGGCCCGATGCCGCCCATCTGAAAGTGCACCCATTGGATGGTCTGGTAGCGGCGCGCCGCGTCCTGCGGCAGAAGCTTGCCGGTCTTCTCCGCGAGGTATTGCAGGATCGCACCGGATTCGAACAACGGCAGCGACTTGCCGCCGGAGCCGTTGGGATCAAGGATCGCCGGGATCTTGCCGTTCGGATTGAGCGAAAGGAATTCCGCCGATTTCTGGTCATCCTTGCCGAAATCGATGAGATGGACCTCGTAAGGCAGCCCGATCTCCTCAAGCATGATCGAAACCTTGACGCCGTTCGGCGTCGGCAGGGAGTAGAGTTGAAGGAGTTCGGGATTCTTCGCGGGCCAACGCTTGGTGATGGGGAAGACTGAGAGATCGGACATCAGGACCTTGGATGCGTGTTTGAAGCGCATCTAATCTAGGCGCGGCGCAGAACAACGCAAGATCACAAGCTATGCCACCTGCACGTTCCGATCATGACGACGAAGTTCGGCGCGAGCCTGTCGGACGCATCTATGGCGGCAACGTCATCATCGCCGCGCTCGGCACCATCGCCTCATGTTGCAGCCGATACTCCATGAACCATTGCCCCGTCACCAGCAGCATCGCCGTAAAGGCGATCGCAAGCATCGCGGTCGCCAATTGGCTGACATCGTTCATTGCATTTGTCCCTCAGCAAAACTTGATCTCTAAACGTCGGTGCATTCACCAAGTTCCCTACTCCCAGGAAAAGATTGCCACTCTTTCCCGCCTCGAACACTGCGCGGGCGCTCTATTCCAAGGTCAGAGCGAGGGACCATTGAGCCACGCCCGCGTTGTCGGATGATGAACATCGAAAAGCGCGCCTTGCTGGATCACGCCGGACGTTGTCGCCGGGTCGCGGATGACCTCACCCACAACGAAGCCGCGCGACGGCTGCGGGCAATGGCTGAGGAGTATGAACACAGAGCTTCGAGGCTGGAGCACCAGGAAGATCAACTTCGGCAGCACCTCAAGCAGCGCCCTGCGCGTCCCGTCCGCACCGGAGATGACGGCGCTGATCGCTCTCAGTAGTTGATCTCCATCCGCAACCCACGCGGATCAGGATCTTCACCATCGAGGCATCTGGTGCTGTCGCGCGCGGCGATCGCGCAAGCACAGGCGTCAATCAGATCGTCACGTCCGATGCCGGTGCCGTGACGCTGTGTCAGCCATTTCCGGAGTTTGGCGAAGCCCTGTTGCTCAAGCAGCTTGATGCGCTGTTCGCGCCCGGTCGTTGACGTCTTTCGTTCCAGCCTGCGCTCGCCCGCGAGAGTCCAGAAGATCAACTCCGGATGCGCTTCGCCGATCGTCATCTGACGCTCCGGTGTCATGACGTCGTCGAGCTCCTTGATCTTGTCCCTGATGTTCCAGAGCTGGCACGACACGCCCTTGTCACCCTGCTCCCAATAATGCCGGTTCGCGGCTGCCATGTCCGCGAACGTCCAGAGATTGCGACGCGCGCCGAGGAAGACGGCAGCGCCGACCAGTTCACGTGCGCGAAGATCGCAGACGCGATAGCCTCTCATCTTCAATCCGATCGGCATGTCGATCATCGCCCGCTTGTGTGGGATGGCGAGCAAGCGCGTGAGCTCCGGCGCACAGTCGAAACCGTGATCGCCGCGCCCGTCGATCCAGGCTGCGACCCAGCCGAACCGAAAGCCGTCGAGGCCGAGATAGCTTGGCATCCTCTCTTCCGTCTGCTGCACGTCTTCGAGCACGCTTGACATCCGCAGGTTGCGGGCGTATGTCCCGCGCCCTCGCGAACACTTCCGTCCGCGAAAGGACCATGAATCCGCCGATGAACCATCGCTACGAAAGATTTGCACGACTGTCGAACGGTCTCGGACCGATCGATAGCGCATGCCCGGCTCATGGGAGCGATCTCGCCTGACCGCAAGATCGAAAGTCCGCTTCTCACGGACCCTCCCGAGCCAGCCGCTCCGGAGGGTTTTTTGTTGCCCGCCGCGCGGCCCGTTCGAACATCCCGGCATGGCCGGAACGGGAGACCCGGATCCCGGGGCTCGCGCTGGAGAGGCGCGCGCCCAAGCGCGCGGGGCCTGCCGGAGGGAACGAGGCGATGAGCCGGACACCGATGGCAGAGCGAACCTTGCAAGGGTTCGCAAGCAGCGGCGCGTCGACAGCGCCGCAATCAAGAATTTCATAGTCCGGTTTGCCGCGAACCTTCGCGGCTCAACCGACGCTGGTGGTGAAGACGTCGGATACTTCGCACGATGGAAGAGCGGGTGAGGAAAAACGCTACGCACCATCCCAACAAGCCGATATCAACCGTTCCCCAGCGTACCCATCAAGGGCCGATGCAAATGCACAGGCCTGGCGGTGATGAAGATGACTGTTACATCGGGTAGAGCGCCGTGCTGGTTTGCCGGAACGGAGGTCGCGGGTTCGTATCCCGCCGGCTGAAATGCCGTAGCTCAGACTCACAGCATCGCCCGTTCCCCGCCAACCTGATCACGATCCGTGGTGAAGATAGCTGTTACTTCGACTGATAATCGAGAGGTCGCGGGTTCGAATCCCGCCCGGTGTACCATGCACCGGTAGCTCAGTGGCCAGAGCGCTACCCGGCTTGCAGGGTAAGCTGCAAGCTGGGGTTTCAGCATCGCCTGTTCCCGGATCGTGTCATTCTCGTCCCCACCGCCGGTGGTGAAGAGCGCTGTTACTTCGGTGTCGGAGGTTCGAATCCTCCCGGACGCAAGTCCGTAGCTCAGTGGTAGAGCACGTCTGGCCCGCAAGGGCGGTTCAGCTCTCGTCTGTTCCCCGGCACCCGTTTCCATCCATCATCAACTCAAGAGGAGGCCGTCATGGTCAGGCTCAACAAGATCGTTCGCGCCTTCACGCATGAGGGCGCGCGTGCGACACGCTTCACGCCCGAGATGGAGCTGAAGCGCGCGCTGATGAACTGCCTCCTCTGGGAGGACCAGTTCTACGAGGACGGCGTTGCGATCGCCGACCGCATCAAGGCGCTCGTGCCAAAGGTCGCTCCTGCCCGCGTGGCGCAGCTCGCGATCGAGGCGCGCGAAGCCATGAAGCTGCGGCATGCACCGCTCCTCGTGGTTCGCGAGATGGCGCGTAGCGAGAAGCATCGTGCCCTCGTTGCCGACACGCTCGCGCAGGTGATCCAGCGTCCCGACGAGATGACGGAGCTTCTCGCGATCTACTGGGCGGACGCACTCGGCCCGCAGCAGCAGCGCAAGCGCCAGCCGATCTCCGCGCAGATCAAGAAGGGACTTGCCCGCGCGCTGACCAGGTTCGACGCCTATCAGCTCGCCAAGTACGACCGCGACGGCGCGGTGCGGATCAGGGACGTGCTGTTCCTGGTGCACGCCAAGCCGAAGGACGCCGCGCAGGAGAAGGTGTGGAAGCAGCTCGTCGATGGCGAGCTCGCCTCCCCCGACACCTGGGAGGTCTCGCTCTCGGCCGGAAAGAGCAAGCGCGAGAGCTTCGAGCGGCTGATCGCCGAGAAGAAGCTCGGCGGCATGGCCCTGCTGCGCAATCTGCGCCTGTTGCAGAATGCGCAGGTGCCGCCCGAGGTGATCGCGGGCGCGATCGAGGCGATGCGGACGGATCGTATCCTGCCCTATCGCTTCATCACGGCGGCGCGCTATGCCCCGGACTTCGAGCCCGAGCTCGAAGGTGCGATGCTGAAGTCGATCAAGGACCATGTGCGGCTGCCCGGCCGTACGCGACTCCTGATCGACGTGTCGGGCTCGATGTTCGCGGCCCTCTCCGCACAGTCGGAAATGACGCGCGCGGAGGCGGCGTGCGGGCTTGCGATCCTCGCCCGCGAGATCTGCGATGAGGTCGAGATCTTCACCTTCAGCAATGAAGTCGTGAAGGTCCCGCCGCGCCGCGGCTTTGCGCTCAGGGATGCGATCATCAACTCGCAGGCCCATAGCGGGACCTATCTCGGCAAGGCGGTATCCGAGATCGACCGCAAGGGCGACCGCCTGATCGTCTTCACCGACGACCAGAGCCACGACCGCGTGCCGGACCCTGCGGCGCGGGGAACGCTGGTCAATATCGCCTCGTATCAGCACGGCGTCGGCCACGACGGCTGGACTCGCGTCAACGGCTTCTCGGAGTCCGTAGTCGCGTGGATCGCGGCATCGGAGGCGACGCTGCACTGATGCGTCATACGAACGATCCGGACGCGGCCTGCCGCGCCCGGATCACTCGGTTTTACGAGCTTGCGCTCTTACGCTTCGCGTTCACCCGCGCGAGACAGCCTGGCGCGACTGCCGATCAACTTCAGCCAGGGCGCCAAATGGAAGGCGCTCATCAGCAGGTACATCGGGACCATTCCACCGAACGGCGACGTCCCCGCAGTCGAACACAACAAATCCGGCGACCCGCCGCCGAGCGCGGCCGTCAGCAGCGCCATGGTCCCGAAAGTGGGCGCGGCCGCGAGGCGCAGCCAATTGGCCGCGCCGATCGCCGCGGTCTTGCTCACGACTTTGCGCTCTGTTTCCGGAACGCCGCCTCTCCGGCGTCCGATACCTCGACCCATCTCTTGTCGGGCGCCGCACCCGCCTCGTAATTGTCATGCCAGTTCCACCACTTGTAGGTCGGCGTCTGAGGATAGCCTTCGGGCGAATCTTCCCACACCTCCTGCCGGCCGAGCGGGGTGATGTCGAGGTAGTTCCAGGTACCTCCCATCTGCTCGTCGCCGCGATTGTTGAGAAAATAGGTGCGGAAGATTTTGCTGCCGTCGCGGAAAAACACGTTGGTGCCGTGCCACTCGCCCACGCCGAAGTCGGCGTCGAAGCTGTCCGTGATCGTGTACCAGGGTATCTCCCATCCCATCCGCGCCTTGAGGCGCGCGATGTCCGCCTGCGGCGCACGCGAGACGAACACGAGCGTGGTATCGCGTGCGTTCAGATGAGCGAGATGGGCGACCTGGTCGGCCACCATGGAGCAGCCGCGGCAAGCATGATCGGGCCAGCCAAACACACCCGGCTCGAAAAAAGCGCGGTAGATGATGAGCTGACGGCGGCCCGCGAACAAGTCGAGCAAGCTCGCTTTGCCCTCCGGTCCCTCGAACGCGTAGCTTTTCTCCACCGCGAGCCACGGCATCCGCCGCCGCTCAGCGGCCAGTGCGTCACGGGCTCGGGTTGAAGCCTTCTCCTTGACGAGCAACCGCTGGCGCGCAGCTTCCCACTCCTGCGCCGAAACGACATGAGTCTGCATAGCTAGCCTCCTGTTTGTTGTATGGTGCGTTCCGTCAGGCCGGCAGACGCCGGTCATATTCCTGCTGGAGCCGAGCCCAGCCATCCCAGAACGGCGCCGGCTCCTCGCCGGAGATGCGCGCGACCAGAATGTCGAGATGCATGTGCCAGCCGGCACCGACCTTGAGCATTGTCGGGCGGTCGGGCAGACGACGATGGATCACGGTGAGCACAACGCCCTTTCCCTTCGGCTCCAGTTCGAAGGTCACGTCGCCGCTGTTGCTCCAGGCAATCGAAAGCTTTCGCGGCGGATCACATTCGGTGATCCGGCTCAGCATCCGATGCTCTTCGGGAAAGCCGTCCGGGCGCCTGCTTGGCGGATCGTTGAGCTCATCGTTGCGCCAGACGAACTCGAAGGGCGCACCGACGCTCGTCTCCATCACGCCCGCCGCCAGCCATTTGCGGCGAAGCTCGCTGTCGGTGAGATAGGCCCAAATACGCTCGATCGGTCCGGGCAGCAGGCGCTGGATCCTCAACGTCGCAGGTTCGGTCAGCACGCCATAGGCATCGGGCTTGGTCGTTGCATCCATCGTTCTACTCCTCACTTCTTCTTTGCCTGCGCTTCGTCTTCGGCGCGCAGCAGCGCCTCCAACGAGTCGAGCCTGTCGTTCCAGAAGCGTTCGTAACGTCGCAGCCAGGCATCGGCTTCCGCGAGCCGCGCGGCCTGCAGCCGGCACAGATGGGTACGGCCGCGGATCGTGCGTGTGACGAGGCCTGCATTCTCCAGCACACGAACGTGCTTGGAGGCACCCGCGAAACTCATGCTGAACGGTGTCGCAAGCTCCCCGATCGTGAGCTCCCGTTCCGCCAGATGTCCAAGCATTGCCCGTCGGGTTGGATCCGCGAGGGCATGAAAAACGGCGTCGAGATGCGCAAATTGTTCAACCATGTGGTTAAACATACGCGTCCGGCCCCGATTGTCAACCAATCGGTTTAATTATTTTTGGCCGAGTTCCGGCGGCTTCGAACGACTCGAGCCAGCCGGCAATGACCCGCGCGAGCCGGACGGCGCGCGCGGAATGAAGTAGGAGCAAGACCATGCGACGACCCGACCCCTACCAGGAACGTGCCCGCGAACTGTGCCTCGCCGCCGGCGTGAATCCGGATTCGCGCGTCGGCGAAGGACGCGGCCAGCCCGCCTGGTGTCTCTATCGAGATGCCGCGCGGAAGGAGCATCTTGCCCGCGAGACCAGTGCGGCCGCGAGCGAGATCGCCAACCTTCGCCCGCAGGAGGCGCGCTATCAGAATGCGCCGCTGAAGATCTTCGGCGAGCACGACGAGGCGACCGTGGCGCAGATGCGCAACTGCATGGCGGTTGGCAATGTCGTGTCCGGGGTGATCTGCGCCGACGGCCATCTCGGCTACGCCCAGCCGGTCGGCGGGGTCATCGCCTATGAGAAGCAAATCAGCATCTCCGGCGTCGGTTTCGATATCGGCTGTGGCAACATGGCCGCGCGCCTTGATACGCGCTTCAAGGACATCGCAGGCCTCGTGCCTACGATCATCCGCGACGTCGCGAAGACGATCTCCTTCGGGATCGGCCGGGCCAATGCCGAGCGCGCCGAGCACGAGCTGTTCGACGACGGCGATGCCTGGCGCGAGAGCGACATGGAGGCGTATCGGCAGAAGGCCGTGACGCAGCTCGGGACGGTCGGGTCCGGCAACCACTATGTCGACCTGATGCGCGACGAGAACGGCTTTGTCTGGATCGGCGTCCATTTCGGAAGCCGCGGTCTCGGGCATACTTCGGCGACGCGCTATCTCAAGGCCGCCGGCGGCAAGGACGGCATGAACGTCCCACCCGCCGTCGTCGACGAGGACTCCGAGCTCGGCCGCCGCTACATCGCGGCAATGCAGCTCGCCGGGCGTTATGCCTATGCGGACCGCGAGTGGGTCGTGGAGCGCGTCCGCCAGATCATCGGCGGCAGCGTTACCGAGCGCATCCACAACCACCACAACTATGCCTGGCGCGAGACGCACAACGGCCGGGACTTGTGGGTGGTGCGCAAGGGCGCAACGCCGGCCTTCCCCGGTCAGAAGGGATTCGTCGGCGGCTCCATGGGCGACGACGCCGTCATCCTCGAAGGTGTCGACAGTCCAGAGGCGAAGGCTTCGCTCTACTCGACCGTGCACGGCGCCGGCCGCCTGTTCGGACGCAAGGAGGCGAAGCGGCGCTTCACGCGCGAGGAGATGGACCGCTGGCTGAACGAGCGCGGCGTCACCCTGATCGGTGCCGACCTCGATGAAAGCCCGATGGCCTACCGGCGCCTGCCCGAGGTGCTCGCGCAGCATGCCGGCACCGTGAAGGTGCTGCACACGCTGCGGCCGTTCGCCGTCGCCATGGCCGGCGAAGGCGAGTTCGATCCCTGGAAGGATTGATGCAAACAGTAAGTGGGAGGCGATGCCTCCCACTTCGTTTGTGCCGTTCGCTTCCGGCGATCTTCGCGGGGCGCGTCAGCCTGTCCCAAGCGCCTCGTAAGCGAGGCGCTTGAATTCGAAGAAGAATGGATTCCAGAAGCCCATCGCGCGCTGCGCCATCAGCACGCCGGCCGTATTAGCCGCCGGGCATATCCACCAATGCGTGCCGGCGACGCCGCCCCACTGGAATTCGCCGGTCGAATTCGGGGGATCAAAAGGCGTCGGCGCGAAGGTGACGGCGCCACCGAGCCCAAATCCCTTGCCGGGAATGGTCCCGAGGTTCGCAAAACGGATGGTCTGGCCGCTGCCGAGCTGGTTCGTCATCATCTGCCGCAGCGTCTCGGGCTTCAAGAGCTCGCCCGATCCCGGCAGCAGCGCCCGAACCAGCGCGAGCATATCCGGCAGCGTCGAGACCAGCCCGCCGCCGCCCGACAATCGCGGGAACGGCCGGCGATAGGCTTGCGGATAGGGCTGATCGTCGAACCGCCAGAGGCCCGGTTTCATGGGATCGAGCACATCGGCGCCGCGATAATAGGCGACCAGCCTGCCCTGCTCGGCTTCCGGCACGGAAAAACCGGTATCGACCATGCCGAGCGGATCGAAGATGCGCGCCTTTAAGAAGGCATCGAGGGCCTTGCCGGAGACAACCTCCACGACACGGCCGAGCACGTCGGTCGCAACTGAATATTCCCAGCCAGCGCCGGGATGATAGGACAGCGGAAGCTTGGCGAGCCCATCGATCATGTCGCCGAGCGACGTCAGCGGATTGAGGACGCGCGCCTCGTTGTAGCCCTTGAACAGCACCGTGCCGGGATCGAATAATCCGTAGCTCAGTCCCGACGTATGCGTCAGCAACTGGCGGATCGTAATCGGGCTGAGCGCCGGCTCGACATCGGCAAGGCTCGTCGCCCCCTGCTTCAGCACCTTGCGATTGCCGAGTTGCGGCAGGAATTTCTCGATCGCGTCGTCAAGGCCGAGGCGGCCCTCCTCAACCAGCAGCATGATCGCGCAGGTGACGACGATCTTGGTGCTGGAAAACGCACGGAAGATGTGATCAGGCCGAAGCGCGATATTCGCCTCGCGATCAGCCAGCCCCACGCATTGCTGGTCGACGACCTCCCGCCCATGCAGCACCGCCCAGGACACGCCCGCGACGATCTCTTGATCGACGTAGCGCTGCATCGCCGTCCGTGCGGCGGAAAACTTGGGTGTCCTGGCGTCCATCTGCTGCTGTCTCCTGAACTGGCGGACATCGGTATAACGCCGAATCCCCAGCAGGAAAGCCCTTCCTTCGAGCCGATGCCGGCACTCGCGAGCGCGGACTTTTTTGTTTCGCCCCGTGTTCATCCGGGTGCGAGCAACACAACGAAAAGTCCCGCAACCGTCCAGGCACCCCTGCAGCAAGGGCTCGTTAAGGGCGCGACCTTTAGCCTCACACCCATGTTAGGCGTATCTCAATCCATTCACGATCACGGGTGACCCGCAATGACCTCGATCTCTGCAACATCCACCAGCTCCTATTCGCCGCTCGATCGCCTCAAGAGCGAGCTCACCAAGGAAGTCTCTGCCGGCACGATCAGTTCGAGCGACGAGTCTGCACTCTCGTCCGCACTCGACGACATCGATTCGTCGCTCAAGAGCGGCGCATCCAGCTCGAGCTCCTCGACGCCGCCATCGTCCGACGAGATGCAGTCCAAGATCGACGATCTCATCCAGAGCGAGGTGTCGAGCGGCAAGCTGACCAGCGACCAGGCGAGCGAGCTGAAGAACGTGTTTGCCAACACATTCTCTTCCAGCGATGCAAGCGCTCCGCCGCCTCCCCCGCCGCCGGATGACAGCAGCGACAGCTCGAGCACGAGCAGCACGGACTCCAGCTCCTCGTCCAGCTCGTCTTCCACGACCACGGCAGACCTGATGAAGGAGCTGATCGCGCTGCTTCAGAATGCGACCAGCCAATCGACTTCCTACGGCTCCAACGGCACCGCATCGTCCTCCTCATCAAGCTCACTGCTCGTCGATTACAAGACCTGAGCCAAGGGGCCCGGTCGCAAAGGCCACCGGGCCTCACCTATCTTTCTGCAGCACGGTGACATGCAGGCGACGACGAATGCTCATCCCCTGCCGCTGGTAGAGCGCGATCGCCGACGCGTTGTTGGAAAACACGTGCAGGAACGGAGTTTTACCGCGCGCCACGATATGGCGCGCGATCGCTCCAAGCAGCGCCTGCGCATAACCGCGTCCACGGTGATCGGGATGCACGCAGATCGCCGTCATCTCCGTATAGGTGCCGGGCTTCATCCGTTCCCCGGCCATCGCGACCAGTTCGCCGCCGACCCGGATGCCGAGAAACGTTCCGAGTTCGTGCGTGCGTTTGCCGAACGGGCCAGGCTTGGTCAACGCGGTCAACGTCACCATCGCCGGAACGTCATCGACCCCGAGCGTGACGATCTCGGCATCATGGAGCGGGCTTTCGATGGGCGTGCCGAGCATCTGCTCGCCGGTCTCGGCGAGGAGCACCTTGAATCCGGCCGGCGCGGCTACCGCGTCATGCGTGAACAGCACGACATGCTCGGACGGCAACATCAACGCGCCGAGCTCAGCATAGCTCTCCGGCGACAGATCGACCATGTCGGCGAAGGGTCCGATCGCCGAGGGAAAGCGCAGCGCCCGCGCACCGCCTTGCGCCAGATTCCGCTGTCGTGTCGTCAGCGCGCTCCAGATCGGCCGGTCCAGCAGCGCCAAATCGGAATCGGACACGCGCTCTATTCCTTGTCGAGGCTTACAATCACCCGCCGCATTGGCGATGATGATGGCGTCGCTGCCCTGCTCGGCCGGAATTTCGAGACCGCCCTTGACTGCATTGACAGTCACGGTGCCGTAAGGCAGCTCCCTGGCCACCGCGTCCTTGTCGACCGCTTCAGGATTCGGCACCGCAATCGTGACGTCGACGAACATGTCGTTGGCGGTCTTGCCGAGCATACGAAAGAATCCGAGGCTCGAATGCCTGATTGCATCCGACACCGCACGCCTGGCCGCCTTGGTCGCATCCTTGCCGTGGACGTCGACCCCCATGCCCATCTCGGTGATACAGCGTACGCGGGTCATTTCCAGTCCTGTTGTTAGCTTCGACGCGCAAGCTTCGGCGATCTAGCCGGTCGGTACAAGCGACTTTTCACGCGGGAAATAAGCGTTGCGGTCCTCCTCCTGCGCATTGACGACGGCGCGAATCCGCAACAGGTCCTTGCGCGCGAGGAGGCCGACCACCCGATGCGCCTCGCGATCGACGACGGGGATGCGGCCGAGATCGGAGGCGACCATGAGATCGGCGACGCGCCCCAGCACTTCATCGGGATAGGCGACCGCGGCCGATGTATCCGACACGACGTCGTCGAGAGTCGCGGTCTGGTGATCGCCCTCGGTGCGCCAGCGCAACACGTCGGCGCGCGTCACCATTCCGGCGAGACGGCCATTCGCGGTCACGACCGGATAAGACTTGTGTCGACGCTCCTCCGACGTGAAATGTTTGACCGCTGCGTCGACGGGCATGTCGACAGGCAGGGTGTCGACGCTCCTCACCATGACATCAGCGACACGCAACAATTCGAACGGATCGACAGTGTATTCGCGCGTGATGTGCTGGCCGCGGCGCGCGATCTTCTCGGTGAGGATCGAGCGCTTGAGCAGCAGCACCGTCACGGCGTGCGCCGCTCCGGTCGCGGCCAGCAGGGGCAACAGCATGTCGTGATTGCCGGTGAGTTCGACCGCGAACATCACGCCTGTCAGCGGCGAGCGCATCGTTCCGCCCATCATCGCGGCCATGCCGACCAGCGCCCAGAATGACCCGCCGCCGGGCAGCACCTGCCCCTCCAGCCAACCGGCAGTTCCGCCGAGAATAAGGAGCGGCGCAAGCACGCCGCCCGACGTCCCCGAGGCCAGCGCAACGACCCAGATCACCGACTTCACCAGCAATATCCTGATCGCCTCCTCGCGCATCATGTGCCCCGAGAGGAGATCGGCGATGACGTCGTAACCGACACTGAGCGCGCGTGGATCGATGAGACCGCCGAGCCCAACCACGAGGCCGCCGAGCATCGGCCACCACATCCAGTGCAACGGCACATGGTCGAACAGATCCTCGGCAGCGTAGAGCAGTCTCGTCATCAGCCCGGATTGGAGACCGGCAACGATACCGACGCCGATCGCGACTGCCAGTCCCCACCACGGCAGATCCAGCCGATCCGCGAACGGAAACAGAGGACCCGTCCCGAACAGCAGCGGACGCCAAGCCGCGGAGACCACCGCGCCCGTCACCACGGGCAGGAAGCTGCGCGGTTTCCATTCGAACAGCAACAGCTCGACCGCGAGCAGCACCGCCGCGATCGGCGTGCCGAAGATCGCCGTCATGCCGGCGGCGGCGCCTGCAACCAGCAGCGTCTTGCGCTCGGCCGCCGTGAGATGGAAGCACTGAGCGAAGATCGAGCCGATTGCGCCACCGGTCATGATGATCGGCCCTTCGGCGCCGAACGGCCCGCCGCTGCCGATCGAAATGGCTGATGACAGCGGCTTCAGGATGGCCACTTTCGGCTGCATCCGGCTGCCACCGATCAGGATCGCTTCGATCGCCTCGGGAATGCCATGGCCGCGGATCTTCTCCGAGCCGAAACGCGCCATCAGCCCGATCGCAAGGCCGCCGAGCGCGGGTGCCAGCACCATCCACAGACCCGGCCGGGCGTTCGCCAGCGAGACGCTCTCGGTGCTGATATGACCGAACCAGATGAGGTTCGTCACCAGGGCAATCAGCTTCAAGAGCACCCATGCGGCCCCTGCCCCGAGGCTGCCGACAGCCAAGGCCATGCCGATCAGCACCAGCACGCGGGCGTCCGCCGTGAAATCTCCGGGCTTGCCGCGATGACGCGGAAGCCCGCGGGCTACGTCGAGGGTCTGGCGCATGACTACTCTTTTGGGAGGTTTATGACGCCACGCCAATATATCGTGATGCGATATATATCAAGGGAATGGCTGGCATGATTTCTCATCCCGTCCGCCCGGCTTCGCGAAAATTCGGCGCGCCGCGCTAGCGGCTGCGTCCGCTGGAGCGATCGCTCGACGTCACAATGCCCGCCGAGAACGTGACGAGGCACAAGAGCGCGCCGAGAATGGCAAACGCCGTCGGAAGGCTCGCGATCCGCGCCACGAAGCCGACACCGGCAGGCCCGACCAGAACGCCGGCGTAACCCGCGGTCGTGATTGCAGCGACGGCAAGACCCGTGGGCATGGCCCGTTGCGAGCCCGCGCGGCGAAACAGCACCGGCACCAGGTTCGAGGCGCCGAGGCCGATGAGCACGAATCCGGCCATCGCGACGCTGGTGAAGGGAGAGACCAGCAACACGACGAAGCCGGCAATCGCCCACAGGCTGCCGCCGATCAGCGTGGCGCGATCACCAACCCGCGCCACCACGGCATCGCCGCCGAGCCGGCCCACGGTCATCGCGATCGAGAACAGCATGTAGCCGAGCCCGCCTTGCGTCTCCGGCACGAGACCCGCGCCGACGATGAGCAGCGCCCCCCAATCGAGCATGGCGCCTTCGACGAGAAAGGTAACGGCGGCGAGCAGCGCGAGCAGCAGCACGATGCCATGGGGCAAAACAAACAACGGCCCATCCTGCGCCTGCGCACGACGCAGCAGGAGCGGCCAGGCCGCGACCATCGCGACCAGCATCAGACCCGACGCGATCAGCGTGCTCGCGAGCGGGCCAAGATGGATCGAGAGCAGCAACGTCATCAGGCTCGATCCGGCAAATCCGCCAATGCTGAACAACGCGTGGAACCCCGACATCAGCGGACGCGTTGCAGCGCGTTCCACCTCAACCGCGTGAATATTCATGGCGACGTCGATCGAGCCGAGCGCAGCGCCGAAGACGAACAGGACAAGGCCCAGCGCGACCGGTGTGCTCGCGACGACGAGCCACGGCAGAATCACTGCGAGGCCAAAGCCGCCGGCGAGAATGATCGGCTTGGTGCCGTAGCGCGCGCTCAAGGCCCCCGTCAGCAGCATCGCCGCAACCGAGCCGATGCCGAGACAGAGCAGCAGCAAACCGAGGACGCCATCATCCACCGCGAGCCGCTGCTTGGCAAACGGCACCAGCGGCGCCCAGCAGGCGATGCCGAAGCCCGCAACGAGGAAAGACAGCCGTGTCGCGAGCCGGGTGGCCGGCCGGTCGGCTGACAGCGTATGCATGGGAACTCCGCAGGGGCTGGGGATTCGAAAAGCTGCTGGTAATGCGTGCCTCGGGCAAAACTGTGAAGTTGCACGGAAGTTTCGCCTTGTCGGACTTCGCGCACTCAGCCAATGATCGTGTCGATCCCTTTCACGTTTGACCCTGGCATGACTCCCAGACGCTTCGAAGCCCACTGCCTGCGACTGCCCGCCGCAACCAAGATTGTGCAATGGGAAGGCACTTCGGTGTTCAAGGTGGGCGGCAAGATGTTCGCGCTCGCACGCGGCTTCGTCGAGCAGTCTGGCGGCTTCATGTTCAAGACGTCGAACGTGGCTTACGCGATGCTGATAGAGCAGGGCGTTGCGCGCCCCGCGCCCTATCTCGCCCGTGCCAGATGGGTGCAGCTCGTCGACAACGACGTCCTATCCGATCCCGAGCTCGCTGCTTATCTCGACCAGGCTCACGCGCTCATCGTCGCTAAGCTGACGCGCAAGGCACGCAAGGAGTTGCTGTTGGGGTGACCATCACGAACGCGCTATGGCCGCGTCACGCCAACTTCAGGCTGAGCTTCGTCCCGCCCTTGAGCGGCAGCGTCATCGAGACGAAGCCGTTTTTGAATCACGAACGAACTCGGGAACATCCGGTTCGGCCTTGTCGTTCATGACGTAGTCGCCGATGCGAAGCTGCGGCGGTCTGGATCGCTTGGCTGCATGATCGTATTCCCTTCAGCTCCGTAGAATCTCGGCCGCCGCGCGATCGAGTATCTTCGCGATGCGCCGCGCTTCATCGGCATCGCAGCCGTGCTTGGCGCGCAGTGCGCGCTTGAGGCCATGCCGGGCGCGATGCAGCTCGTCGGAGGCATCGCCATCGAGATCGCTGACGCCTGCAAAGGCTTCGCGCACTTCGTCCATGCGGCGTCCGATCCGCGACAGCGCCTGAAGGATCGCATCCGCGGTAGCGCGATGCTCGGCGAGATGGGCCTGGCCCTGCGCGGTGATGCTGTAGCGCTTGCGGCCGGCGTCCTGCTCGACGCTGGCGTGCCCGACCTCTTCGAGATAGGTCAGAGCCGGATAGATCACGCCGGGGCTCGGGCTGTAAAAGCCATCCGAACGCTCCTCGATGGTCTTGATCAGCTCATAGCCGTGCGCCGGTTGGTCGGCGAGCAAGGCGAGGATGACGAGCTGGAGGTCCTGCGACGAAAGCCGCCGCGCGCCCGGAAAGTCGGCGCCACCGCCGCGTCCGAAGAAGCCATGCCCGCCGCGCCCGAAGCGATGCCGCCCGCCATGGCGGCCCATGGCAAAGGCGAAGCGGAATTCCCGGTCCTCTCTCTCCTGTCGATTGTGATGTTTGTCTCGAAACATATCTTACGTCTCCTCTGTTAGATATATCGTAAGATATGTTTTAAGTTGATAAGCGCAAGGCACGTCTTCGTGATCGCCTCCAGCCTCGCCCATCCAGATTTGTGGAAATGCAACGCCCCCGCGGGTCAGAGGCCGGATCGCGGAAGCCGTCACATTTGGCGCGCAAGATGGGGCGCCGCCAACATCAAGGGAGGAACACCCATGCCCACGGCTGAGAACAACAAGGCTGCCGGCACCCCGAAGCTGCGGAGCGTCGATTTCAAGCTCGAGATTGTCGTCGTGCCGGTCTCCGACGTCGATCGCGCCAAGGCATTTTACGCAAAACTCGGTTGGCGGCTCGATGCCGATTTCGCCGCCGGCGACGACTGGCGCGTGATCCAGTTCACCCCGCCGGGCTCGAACGCCTCGGTCATCTTCGGCAGGAATGTCACGCCGGCCAAGCCCGGCTCCGCGCAGGGCCTGTACCTGATCGTCTCCGACATCGAGGCCGCCCGCGATGCGCTGATTGGCCGTGGCATCGAGGTCGGCGAGATCTTTCACAGCAGCGGCGATACGCATGGCGGTACGGATGAGCCCTACATCTCAGGCTCGCGCCGCGTCAGCGGCCCGGATCCTGCGCGCGGCAGCTACCGCTCGTTCGCTTCGTTCCGCGATCCCGACGGAAATGGCTGGCTGCTCCAGGAGATCACGACGCGCCTGCCCGGCCGCGTCGAGACTGAGACGACGTTCAACTCGACGACCGAACTCGCAAACGCGCTGCGGCGCGCGGCCACAGCACATGGCGAGCACGAGAAGAGAACCGGCGGCAAGCACGACGACAATTGGCCGGATTGGTACGCCGATTACATCGTGAAGGAGCAGGCAGGCCAACCGCTGCCGAGTTGAAGGCCGGCGCGGTCGCCTTCATTTGCGCGATGCATGACAGTGACGGGCACGGTTGACCTCCAGATATTATCTGACTAAGGTCAGATATATGCTCGATCCCATCTCCCGCGTCCGCCGCTTCAACCGCGCCGTCACCTCCGCAGTCGGTGCGCTCGATACCTCGTTCCTCGGGCGCGGCCGGCCGCTGGGTGCCGCGCGCGTGCTCAATGCGATCGGCCATGGCCGCTCTGACGTCGCCGAGATCCGCGATTATCTCGGCCTCGATTCCGGCCTGATGAGCCGCCTGCTCCGCAGTCTCGAGGAGGAAGGGATGATCGAGACGAGCCCGCATGAGGACGACGCGCGTCGCCGCGTCGCCCGCCTGACGCGTGCGGGCCGGCGCGAGTTCAATGCCTATGAGGCGCTGTCGAATGCGCAGGCCGAGACCCTCCTTGCCCAGCATTCGCAAAAAGACGCGCTGCTGGCCGCGATGGACCTAGTCGGTTCCGCGCTTGGACAGAGCCACACCACGCTGACGGAAATGAATCCACGTAGCGACGAGGCGCGCTATTGCCTCGGCGAATACTACGCCGAGCTCGGACGCCGCTTCAAACAGGGCTTTGACGTCAAGCTGTCGCGCGACCCCGACGCCAAGGACATGGTGCGCCCGCGCGGTACTTTCATCGTCGCGATGTCCGATAGCTTGCCGATCGGCTGCGTCGGGCTGAAGGGAACGGACCACGGCTATGCGGAGATCAAACGGCTGTGGGTCTCTCCGTCCGCGCGCGGTCTGGGGCTCGGCCGTCGCCTGATGGAAGCGATCGAGGGCGCAGCGCGCGAGCTCGGCATCACCGTGCTGCGGCTCGACACCAACAGCGCGCTGCCGGAAGCGGGCCAGCTCTACCGCAGAACCGGCTGGCGCGAGATCCCGCGCTTCAATGACGACCCTTACCCCGACCTGTTCTTCGAAAAGCGCCTCTAAGGGAGTGCCGGTTCTGGCTCCTGCTGCGTTATCGTCGCAGCCGCAGGAGCATCGCCATGACCGGGACCGAGCTCGCCGACGTTTATCGCAGCTACATCGCCTGCCTGAACCGGCAGGACTGGCCGGCGCTCGGACAATTCGTTCACGACAACGTCTCCCATAACGCGAAGACACTTGGGCTCGCCGGCTACCGCGCGATGCTGGAGCAGGATTTTCGGGATATTCCCGATCTCAGCTTCAATATCGAGCTGCTGATATCCGAACCGCCCCGCATCGCCAGTCGGCTGACATTCGATTGCGCGCCTGTGGGGACTTTTCTCGGGCTCGGCATCAACGGCAAGCGCGTGTCCTTCTGCGAGAACGTCTTCTACGAATTCCGAGACAGGAAGATCTGGAAGGTGTGGTCGGTGATCGACAAGGCGGCAATCGAGGCGCAGCTCTAGCGCCGTGCCTCGGCGGCCTCTCTCACGCCGTCGCAGGTGCAGGCTGCGGTTGCGGCCTTGCAAACGGGCGGAACGTCATCGCCATCAGGAACGCGCCGAGACCCATCGCCCAGGAGCCGATATAGAGCCAGGCGTAGCTCGAGAACGCATCATAGATCAGGCCGCCCGCGAGCGGGCCGGTCGCCATGCCGAGGCTGCCGGCCATCGCCGTGCCGCCGATCACCGTCCCCATCATGCGCAGCGGAAAATTGTCGCGCGCCAGCGAGGCGTAGAGCGGCATGGTGCCGGCATAGATGAAGCCGAACACGGCAGCGACCGCGTAGAAGGTGACGAGCTGGTGCGCGAAGACATAAGCGAGCGCGCCGAAGGCTTGCGCGAGCAGGCCCGCGACCAGCACCCGCTTGGCGCCGAAGCGATCCCCCATGAGACCGAAGGCGATCCGGCCTCCCATGCCCGCAAAGCCCTCGACGCTGTAGATGGTCACCGCCGCGATCAGCGGAATGCCGCAGCTCACAGCGTAGCTGACGGTGTGGATGATCGGGCCGGAATGCGTTGCGCAGCAGAAGAAGTTGGTGGCGACCAGGATGAGGAATTGCGGCGAGCGCAGCGCCTCCGACAGCGACATCTCGGCCTGCGGCGCGCCGGCATCGGATGTTACAGCCGGCGGGTTCGCCAGCGCCGGCGGACGGCGCACCAGCAGCGAGGCCGGGATCATGATCGCGCCGACCACCAGCGCCACGAGTTGCATCGAGGTGCGCCAATCGTGGTTGGAGACGAGCCAGGCCGCGAGCGGCGACATCGTCATCGGCGCCATGCCCATGCCCGCCGACACCAGCGAGACCGCAAGGCTGCGGTGGGTGTCGAACCAGCCGGTGACGGTCGCCATCATCGGCGCGAAGATCGCCGCGCAGGACGCGCCGACCAGGAGCCCGAACATGAACTGGAACGCGATCAGGGAGGTCGCGTGGCTGGCCAGAAACAGGCTCAAAGCCAGCACCGTCGATCCCGTCAGCACCACCGGCAGCGGCCCGAACCGGTCAGTCAGCGTGCCCCAGGCCATGCTGGTGCAGGCCATCGCAAGAAAGCCGATCGTCATTGCGCTGGAGATGCCTGTCACCGACCACCCGGTGTCCTTTGCAATCGGCTGCAGGAACACCGGCAACGAAAACATGCCGCCGATCGCGACGCAGCCAAGCAGGCCGCCGGCGGCGACGATCACCCAGCGATAGTGCGGATTGCTCATTCCAGATCTCCCGAAGAGGTTTCTCTGGGTGGAAGACGAATGGGAACAGCGGGGGCCGACAGGCCTTACCCACTTGTCGGCAAAATATCAGAATTGGCGGAATAAGCCGTGCGGACGTTGTTGGCGTGGGGACTCCAATCGTGTTTCCCTGGCAGCAAGCAGATGCCTTCCGAGGGAGCCGGTAGGAGTGGCCGTAGATGGGTATTTTCTCTGGGCGTTGCTAGGGCCGTTTCTCGGTTTCCTGTTCGTGATCGGCGCGACTACGTTCCTGATCTACAGTCTTTTCGTCCGCAATGCGGCGCGAAGCCTCGCCGCCAGCCGGGTCGCCCTGATCCTCGTCCTCTCCTCGGTGCTTCTCTCGGCCCCGCTCTGGGGCATGCTGATCTCCGGCCGTGTCCGGGACGGATCAGCCGTCGACTATCACGACCGCCAATTTGCCGTCTATGAGGCTATCGCCGCGTCCGAAGCGATCGTGCTCATGGCATCCGTGCTGAGCGCCGTGCAACGGCGGGCGCGTCGGATCTCGTGATCCCGGTCGCACAGCCAAGAAGTATTTTGAGAAAGTACCCCGAGGCCCCGCTTACGCCTCGAACAAGGCCTTCACGTCATCCTCGGTCAGTGCCGAAGCGATCCGTCCATCGCGGTCGAACACGCTATCGGCGAGCGCGCGTTTTCTGGCCTTGAGCTCGTCCATCTTTTCCTCGATCGTACCGGCGGCAACGAGCCTGTAGACGAAAACGGCCTTGTCCTGTCCGATCCGGTGCGCGCGATCGATCGCCTGCTCCTCAACGGCAGGATTCCACCAGGGATCGAAGATGATGACGGTGTCAGCCGCGGTCAGATTGAGGCCGACACCACCCGCCTTCAGGCTGATGAGGAATATGTCCGACGAGCCATCCTGAAACGCTTCGATCGCCGTCTTGCGGTCCTTGGTCTCGCCGGTCAGAACGCTGTAAAGCAGGCCATCGGCGTCGAAGCGTTGCCGAATGAGAGCGAGCATCGAGGTGAATTGCGAGAAAACGATGATTTTTCGTCCCTCGCTCAGCAGTTCCGACACCATCTCGATCAGCCGATCGAGCTTGGCCGACGGCCGTTCGATACCGTCGCTCAGCTTCAGCAGCGCAGGATCGCAGCAGACCTGCCGCATCCTGAGCAGGGCTTCGAGCACCACGATGTGGCTCTTGGCGAGCCCCTGTTTAGCGATGGCCTCGCGGACTTTGCGCGACATCGACAGCCGAATCGAATCGTAGAGATCGCGCTGCGGTCCTTCGAGTGCGATTGCCTCCAGGATCTCGCTCTTGGGAGGCAGTTCAGTGGCCACTTCGGCCTTGGTCCGACGCAGCAGGAAGGGCCTCACGCGCTGCGCCAGCGCCGCTGCGCGTGCCTTGTCACCACGTTTTTCGATCGGCCCACGCCACCGGCGCGAGAACGCCGTCTTGTCGCCGAGATAGCCTGGATTTGCGAAGCTCATGATCAACCAGAGCTCGCCGAGGTGATTTTCCATCGGTGTACCCGTGAGACAGAAGCGGTGGCCCGTCTTGATCTCCCGCAGCGCGCGGGTGGTCGTCGCATCGGGATTCTTGACCGTCTGCGCTTCGTCCAGCACGGCCATGTGCCATTCCTGCTCCAGAAGCACCTCCCGATCCCTCGCGATCAGCGGATAAGTGGTCAAGACCAGATCACTTTCGGCTATGGCTGGAAACTTCTGCTTGCGATCCGCCCCTTGCAGGATGAGCACTTTCAATTCCGGGGCAAACTTCTGCGCCTCGGCAGACAGCTCGTCATCAGGCTCGTTGGCGCAACCACTAGCGCCGGACGCGTGAGGCGCCCCCGCTCCTTCTCCAGCGCGGACCGTCTTGCCGAGGCCCATGTCGTCGGCCAGGACGCCGCCCAATCCGCTCTCGCGGAGCAAATCGAGCCATGCCATGCCTTGCGATTGATAAGGCCGAAGGGTTGCACGAAAGGTCGGCGGGAGATCCGGTGCGGTCAATCCACGCAGCCGAAGCAAGCTGGCGAGACGACGGAGATTGCCGCCCCCGCGAAAGGCAAAGCTCTCGTTCTCCACTCCCAGCAGCGGAACGACGTCCGCGTGCGACAGCCTGATCTTCTTCGAACCGTCGGCGAGAGTGCCGCTCATATGCAGGCTATGCAGCGCCAGCACCAACGGAAGGAAGCGGTCGGCGGACAGCACGAGCTGACGGCCGTCGGCAAGTGGCAGGTAGAAGCTATCACCCTTTTCGGCAAGTTTCTTCAGGCGTTCAGGCGTGAAGTTGGGTGCCGACACCAGGGCGGCCACGTGCGGGGCGAGATCGTGACGCTCGCCGTCGATATCGATGCCGAGCGCCAGCTCGAACCAGCCTCTCCACTCGGTTCCTCATAGCCGCAAGATCATGCTCGCCAACAAGATGATTCAATGAGGGCAGCGTCTTCGGTCTTGCTCGGCCCATTACCCGGCTGCTTCGACCAACGCTCGCACGAAATTCGGCGTCGACCGGGTGGCGACGCCGGTTCCAGCGAAATCCCGGTCCGTCGTCCAGACATCGGCCTCGACGCTCCAGGCCAGTGCAAGCACATGGGCATCGCGTACCGAACCGTTGCGGCTCGGCACCGCGTCGCGAAGCGCGTCCTCGCATCGGGCAATGATGGGCTCCAGCGAAGGGACGGGAACGAACAATGTCCGCCTGGCCGGCACGGAGGTTCCGCCTGCGGCCGAAACGGCCGGATTTAACCGCCACTAAATTGCGCAAATTTCCAATGCATTGCACAAAAAGATGCACTTTAAATTTTCAAAATTTGTGCGACGATGTGGGGGTTTCGTGGCAATCCCAACAAAGGGGACCCCTCAGATGAAGTTCGCGCTCGCCAGCCTGACCGCCGCCGCGGCCTTCGCGGCAACCCTGGCCTTCGGCCAACCTGCCCGTGCCGGCGACCTGATCGTCGCAACCGACACCGCCTTCGTGCCGTTCGAGTTCAAGGAGGGCGACAAGTATGTCGGCTTCGACATCGACCTGTGGGCCGCCATCGCCAAGGATATCGGCGTGACCTACACGCTGCAGCCGATGGACTTCAATGGCATCATCCCGGCGCTGCAGACCAAGCAGGTCGACGTCGGGCTGGCCGGCATCACCATCAAGGACGAGCGCAAGAAGGTCATCGACTTTTCGGACGGCTATTACGACAGCGGCTTCCTGCTGATGGTGCCAACCAACAGCACCATCAAAGGTCCGGAAGACCTTGTCGGAAAGACGCTGGCCGTAAAGACCGGGACGTCGGCAACCGACTACGCCAAGGAGCACTTCAAGGGAACGGAGCTCCGCCTCTTCCCCAACAGCGACAACGCCTATCTCGAAGTCGCGACCGGACGCGCGGACGCCGCAATGCACGACACCCCCAACGTCCTCTACTACATCAAGACCAACGGCCAGGGGAAAGTGAAGACCGTAGGTCCCCAGATGATGGCCCAGCAATATGGCATGGCCTTCCCGAAGGGCAGCGAGCTCATCGCCAAGGTCAACGCCTCGCTGGTCAAGCTGAAGGGCGACGGCACCTACACAGCCATCTACAAGAAGTGGTTCGGCGCCGAGCCGCCGAAGAGCTGATCCACGTTCCGTGGCGCGCCGGTATGTCCGGCGCGCCTTCCCTAGAGGAATGCTCTCATGGATTTCGAGTGGTCGGTTATCTGGCAGGCCCTGCCTGAACTCCTGAAGGGTGCCCGCCTCACCGTGCTGATCGCGCTGGCCGGGCTCGCCGGCGGCCTGGTGATCGGCTTCGCGGCTGGCCTCGCGCGCGCCTACGGCAATGCCGTCCTCAACGCCATAGCCTTCGCCTATGTCGAGCTGATACGCGGCACGCCGATCATCGTGCAGGTGATGTTCATCTATTTCGCGTTGCCGATCCTCGCCAATGTCCGCATCTACCCGCTCGCGGCGGCAATCATGGCCATCGTCGTCAACGCCGGGGCCTATATCGCCGAGATCGTGCGGGGCTCGTTTCTCTCCGTCCACCGGGGATTGCGGGAAGCCGGTCTGGCGCTCGGCCTGCCGCTCTGGAAGGTGCTTCTCTACATCATCGGCCCGCTCGCCTTCCGCCGCATGATTCCGGCGTTAGGCAATCAGTTCATCGTCAGCCTGAAGGATACGTCGCTCTTCATCGTCATCGGTGTCGGCGAACTCACGCGGCAAGGCCAGGAAATCATGGCGGCCAACTTTCGCGCCGTCGAAATCTGGTCCGCCGTGGCGATGTTCTACCTGATCATGACCGGCGCGCTGACGCTTATCCTTCGGATGACCGAGAAGAGGATGCGCATCCTGTGAGCATCGTGGAGTTCAAGAAGGTCACCAAGCGGTTCGGCCAGGTCACGATCCTCAACGAGGTCGACCTGTCGATAGAGGCCGGCGAGAAGGTCGTGCTGATCGGTCCCTCCGGCTCCGGCAAGTCGACGCTGCTCCGCTGCATCAACGCGCTGGAGGAGATCAATGGCGGCGATCTCATCGTCGACGGCATCAGCGTCAAGGCCGGCGGCCGCATGGTCCGCATGATCCGCCAGGAAGCCGGCATGGTCTTCCAGCAATTCAACCTGTTTCCGCAAATGACGGCGCTCCAGAACGTCGCCTTCGGCCCGCGCCGCGTGCGCGGCGAGTCGCGGCAGGATGCGCAAAAGCGGGCGCTGGAAATGCTCGCCAAGGTCGGCCTCGCCGAGCGCGCGCACCACTATCCAAGCGAGCTTTCCGGCGGCCAGCAGCAGCGCGTCGCGATCGCCCGCGCGCTTGCCGTCAAGCCGAAGCTGATGCTGTTCGACGAGCCGACATCCGCACTCGATCCGGAACTGAGGCATGAAGTGCTGCGCGTCATGCAGTCCCTCGCCGAGGAAGGCATGACCATGATCGTGGTTACCCACGAGATGGCCTTCGCACGCAAGGTCGGCACCAGGCTGATCTTCATGGAAGGCGGCACGATCGCCGTCGACGGCGAGCCACGGGAGCTGCTGGCCAATCCGCAAAACCCTCGCCTGAAAGAGTTTCTGCAACATGTCGTCTGACGCCGGACGCCGGCTTTCCTTCATCGATGTCGCAGGGTCGCCATTTGATGTCGGCACTGCCCTTGGGCGCTTCGGCCAAGCGGCGCTGCAGGATCATTTCCGTACCTCCGCTGCGTGGCGCGAACTCACCACGCGCCGCGGCGATCCCTTGATCGGCGAGATGGCGGCCATCGTCCGGGAACGGTTTCCAAGATACTGGGCCGAGCTGCAGGGCCTCGCCGTCGGGCTGGCGCTGCCGTTCGACGACGTCTTCCTGTGGAACTGCCGCGGCGATATCTGGGCGATGGCGCCGGATGGCTGCACGACCGTGCAATTGCCCGGCCCACCGCATGTGGTCGGCCACAACGAGGATGGCGACCCGGATTTCGCCGGCCACTGTGCCCTCGCCCATATAGCATCGGAAGGGGGCACGGCGTTCACCGCCTTTGTGTACCCGGGCTCGTTACCGGGACATACGTTTGCGGCCACATCGAAGGGACTGGTCCAGACCGTCAACAACATCAGGCCGCTGGCCGGCGGCGCCGGCGCGCCGCGCATGGTGCTGGCACGCGCGATACTCGACGCACCTGATATCGACGGCGCGCTCACCCTCCTCAAATCCGCGCCGCGCGCCGGCGCCTTTCACCTGACTTTGGCGCAAGCCGGCGACGAGCGGCTTCTCAGCGTCGAGTTCACCGCCCGCGCCCTGTCGGTCGATCGGGTCCGGACGCCGCGTGTCCATTCGAATCACCTGATCCATGCCGACACCGGGCGCATCTCGCAGATCGTGACCGGTTCGTCCGGCGTGCGACAACGTCGCGGCGAGATGCTGCTCGGCCAGACGCACCCGTCGGAGCCGCAGGGCCGCGCGCTCGGCATCTTGTGGGACGCAGTCGACGCGGAATTGCCGATCTACCGCACGGACCCGGCCGACAGCGACGTCGAGAACACGCTCGCAAGCGCCGTCTTCCGGGTCGGGGCTGACAAGGTCGAGTGGTCTGTCTACGATGGAGCGCGCGAAGCAGCTCGCTTCGACATGCGGGATGGGCTGGTGCCTTTCGCGGCGTGAACAGGATCTTAAGGTGATGCCAGAGGAAGCCGTCGCGGAGCCGCCGCGCACCATCGAGGATCTCAGGGCACTCGCGCTCTCGGTCGGCCGCGACGAGGCAGGCTTTTCGCTTGGCTCCAAAGCGCATGATGTCTTCGCAAAGCTGGTGGAAGCGCCGGAACAGTCGGCGGTACGCTCGATCTCGGAGCTTGCCGATCAGTTCGGCATCAATCCGTCGACGCTGACGAGGCTGGCGAAACGACTCGGCTTTGAAGGCTTCAGCGATTTCCAGGCGGTCTTCCGCAAGGCCATCGCCAACGACCAGCAGTATTTCTATAGCCGCCAGGCCGGCCGCCTCATGGCCGCGCCCTCGGTCGGCAATGCCGAAATCCAGGCCTTCGAGCAACTGGCGCGGGAAACGGCAGCGAATGTCGACGGATTCCTCGGACAGCTCGACGGAGCCGCTCTGCAAGGGGCTGTGAGGCTCCTGGCAAGCGCCCGCCGTATTCGTGTCCATGGCGTTCGCCAATTCCATTCGCTGGCGAGCTTTCTCACCTATTGCCTGGGAATGGTGCGCTCGGACGTCGCGCTGCTCGACGCGCCACGCCTCGGCGTCGCCGAGGCATTGTCGCAGCTCGACTCGGGCGACGTCGTCATCGTCGCGAGCTGCGCGCCCTATACGCGCAGCGTCGCGGAGGTGGCCCGGGTCGCAGCATCGAACGGCCAGACGGTTATCGCGATTACGGATTCCCGGTCCTCACCGCTCGTTCCTCCCGCCGCGCATGCCTTTTTCATTCCCCACGCCAGCAGCTTCTATTCGAACAGCATGGGCGCCTATGTCGTGTTCTGTGAAGCGCTGCTCAACCTCGTCGCGAAGGAATTGGGCGACAAGGCGCTAAACTCCCTGGCGGGTCGCGAGCGGCTGATCGCGGAGATGAACATCGAGGTCGGCTGACCCGCGCGGCAGTCTGCTTATGGCAGCAACGCCACTTGCGCTACGCTGCTTTGGAATCGTCACCGTCGAACCCCAGAGATCATGACCATTCGCCCGATCGTCCGCTATCCCGACCGCCGGCTTGCGATCGCGGCACGGCCCGTGACCGTGTTCGACGACGCACTGCGGGAGCTTGCAAGGGATCTGCTCGAGACGATGCACGCCGCGCCCGGCATCGGGATCACGGCGCCGCATATCGGCATTCCCTTGAGGGTCGTGGTGCTCGAGCTCGGCGACAAGGATGGCGCGCGCACCTACGTCAACCCTGAGATCGAATGGGCCTCGCCCGAGATGATCCTGCACCGCGAAGGCAGCGTCTCGATGCCCGGCGTCAACGACGAAGTCCAGCGTCACGCGCGCGTGCGGATCAGCTATCAGGATGTCGACGGCAACGTGCTGACCGAGGAGTCGGATGGCTTGCGTGCTGTTTGCCACCAGCACGAGATCGATCAGCTCGACGGGACGTTCTGGATCCAGCGGCTGTCGCGGCTGAAGCGGGAGCGGCTGATCAAGAGATTTGAGAAGATGGCGCGAGGTTGAACAGTTCGTAGGATGGGTGGCGCGAACGCTCTACCCATCCTACGCGCTAACAATCCGATTATTGATAAACCTTGTGGCGGAAAGCTTTAATGAGAAAAACAAAGAAAGCCTGCCCTATCGTCATAAGAACCTCTAACGGAGCAACAGAGTTTCTCGCGTTCAAACATCCAACGGCAGGCAAGCAATTTGTAAAGGGGACGATTGAGAGCGGCGAGACGCCGCAAGATGCTGCCGCGCGCGAGCTTCGGGAAGAGAGTGGGTTGACGCTTCAGTCGCCGATGAGGTTTTTGGGAACGCACGAAATTGGAGCCGACAAAGCACTCTGGCACTTCTTCGCTTGTAAATCTTCGAAGTTGCCCGACACTTGGCTGCACACAACGGAAGACGACTACGGTCATTCGTTCGCGTTTTTCTGGCATTCAATCGACTTACCGCTAGACCAAGATTGGCACCCCATTTTTCACGAAGCCTTTGATTTCTTCGTTTCCCGCCTTTGGTAGCAATGACCGCAGTCGACGCGATCTGACCTTAATAAGGCTGTTTGCGCGAGGGCAGCTTACAGGAAGGATGGACGAAGCGATTCCATCAATCCGGTTTTTCAAGCGCGATGGGTTTCGCTGCGCTCTACCGATCCTACTCATTGCTTGAAACAATGCTCGCGGTGCCACTTCAAGAAATGTGGATGCGGCCGATCCGATGGCCTCTTCGGCTCAAGAGCGTGACCGGTCTTGTTGATTATCGATCGGACACCGTCCAGATCGTTTGTCTGACGTGAAATCAATATCTCCAAATTGTCCGTTAGGCTAATGAGGCCGCGATCGAACATCCAATGCGCGGTGCCTGAAAGAGCGATGCCATTGCTGATGATGTCTGGGCCGTTTGCCTCGACCGGCCGTATGTGAGCGGCCGCGACTTCGGCGCGCCCCATCCCATTGATGAGCTTTAGCCCGGTGATTGCGCAGCGCTCATCATAGGCACGGAGCACGATGCGGCGAAAAACTCGATCGCGCAAAACTCTCGATACCGTCAGGCTAACACGGTCGCGCTGCTGCTCGAAGGTGAATGGCTCCTGCTTCTCGTTGAGATCGAGCGGTCGGACGTCGTCATCGCGCCGCGGCAGCAGCGGCGCATTCTCCGCCAAACCAAGTTCGCATATTTCATTGAAATCGTCGGGAGAGATTGGACGGACTGCCGACTGAGCGCGTCCTGAAATTCGTCCTTGCTCATTTAGGACGCCCCGCTCCACAGGGCCAGTCGGCCCGTTGAAAGGGACCGGATTGGCAAAATCGAGATAACTTCTGGGCTCGATCAGAGCGAGATACATCCCTGAAGTACCGGGATCGGGGATAACCCGCTGAACCCGAGCAATCGCAAAATAGCCGCGCGTCTCGGCAACCTTGCTTGGTTCGTAATAGATGATCCAATCGCCGATGCAGGCTTCAACGCGACGCAAATACTGACTGGGAAATTGATACCGTTCAGCGGGGCTGTCATCGTAGATCGAGTCCGATCGATGGATGAATACCCCAAATCCCATGACTTACGCGGCGCGGCCTCTCCGGCAGGTCGCTCCGCGATAGAGCGATGCCCGACATTGAATAGGCACTCCCCCTACTCCCACTCAATCGTCCCAGGCGGCTTGCTGGTCACGTCGTACACCACCCGGTTCACGCCCTTCACCTCGTTGATGATGCGTGTCGCGGTCTCGCCCAAAAACTTCATGTCGAACTGGTAGAAGTCCGCGGTCATGCCGTCGGTGGAGTTGACGGCGCGGAGGCCCACGACGTAGTCGTAGGTGCGGCCGTCGCCCATGACGCCGACGGTCTTCACCGGAAGCAGCACGGCGAAGGCCTGCCAAATCTCGTCGTAGAGGCCGTGTTTGCGGATCTGGTCGATGTAGACGGCATCGGCCTTGCGCAGGATGTCGAGCTTGTCGCGCGTGATGTCGCCGGGGCAGCGGATGGCGAGGCCCGGGCCCGGGAACGGGTGGCGGCCGACGAAGATTTCGGGCAGGCCGAGCTCGCGGCCGAGCTCGCGCACCTCGTCCTTGAAGAGCTCGCGCAGGGGCTCGACGAGCTTCATGTTCATGCGCTCAGGGAGGCCGCCGACATTGTGGTGCGACTTGATCGTCACCGAGGGGCCGCCGGTGAAGGAGACGCTCTCGATCACGTCGGGGTAGAGCGTGCCTTGCGCGAGGAAGTCGGCGCCGCCGATCTTCTTCGCCTCGGCGTCGAACACGTCGATGAAGAGACGGCCGATGGTCTTGCGCTTCACCTCGGGGTCGGTGACGCCTTCGAGCTCGCCGAGGAACTGTTTTGACGCATCCACATGCACGAGCGGGATGTTGTAGTGGTGGCGGAACAGGTCGACCACTGTCTTGGCCTCATCGAGACGAAGCAGGCCATGATCGACGAACACGCAGGTGAGCTGATCGCCGATCGCCTCGTGGATCAGCACCGCAGCGACGGCTGAATCGACGCCGCCGGAGAGGCCGCAGATCACCCTGCCCTTGCCGACCTGGTTGCGGATCTTCTGGATCGCCTCCTCGCGGAAGGCGCGCATGGTCCAGTCGCCGCTAAGGCCTGCGATCTTGCGCACGAAGTTGCGGATGAGTTTCGCGCCATCGGGCGTGTGCACGACCTCGGGATGGAACATCAACCCGTAATATTTGCGCTTCTCGTCCTGGATGATCGCGAACGGCGCATTCGGCGAGGTGCCGGCCACCGTGAAGCCGGGCGGCATCCTGGTGATGCGGTCGCCATGGCTCATCCAGACCTGGTGCTTGCCGCCGAGCTTCCAGGTATCCTCGAACAGCTTGCTCTCGGCCTTCACCTCGACATCGGCGCGTCCGAACTCGCGGTGATGGCCGCCCTCGACCTCGCCGCCCAGCTGGGCCGCCATGGTCATCTGGCCGTAGCAGATGCCCATCACGGGCACGCCGGAGGCGAAGATCAGTTGGGGGGCGCGGGGCGAGCCCTCCTCGTGCACCGATTCCGGTCCGCCGGAGAGAATCACCGCCTTAGGCTTCATCTCCTTGAAGGCCTCTTCGGCCTTGTTGAACGGGACGATCTCGCAATACACGCCGTCCTCGCGCACGCGACGCGCAATGAGCTGCGTCACCTGGCTACCGAAGTCGACGATGAGAATCTTGTCGTGCGCCGAGGCCACATGGGGCGACGACGGGGAGCGGTCGTGCTGTGCTGCTGTCATGGCAAGCAAATACGCGACCCCCGTCCAGCCCGCAACCGCACGCGCACGCGCGCCCACATTCTTCTTTGGGCATGGACAGGAGCTATATAGGTAAGTATTATTGACCTAATTTTGCTCCCGCTTCATACAGGGGCGGATCAGGGAGGACGCGATGCCACATCACCATCAACCATCGGAGCTTGTCGCCCTCGGGCGGACATGGATCGAGGCCTGGAATTCGCGCGATCTCGAGCGCGTGCTCGCGCTCTATGACGATGCGGCCGAGATGACCTCGGACCGCATCCAGGCGCTCGGCATCGACGCCGGCGGAACCCTGCACGGCAAGGAGAGCCTGCGCGCCTATTGGAGCAAGGCGCTGGCGCTTGTGCCGGAGTTGCACTTCACGCCGATCGATGTGTTCGTGAGCCCGGACAGCGCCGTGGTGTTTTACCAGAACGAGCGCGGAAAGAAGATTTGCGAGTATCTGCGGGTGAACGCGGAGGGGCTGATCGTGCAGGGATCGGCGAACCATTTGGAGCGCTGATGCCTTGTGCGCATCGATGTCTCTGCTCTCTCAGCCGGCGCATGCCATTTTGATTGGCCTGGGACACCGCTGCCGTCATTCCCCGCGCGGGCGGGGAAGCCAGTGCGCCGCGGCTCCTCCGTATCCCGTCACCGCCCGAGCTGCGCGATGGGCGCAGGTTCAAGCTCACGCCGGGAACGAGCTGGCAGGCCTCGGAACTTCGGCGATGCTGCGCACCGCTCATCGACGACAGGCTGGTGCTGTTCACGTGGATTGTCGTACACCGCAGCGCGAAATTGAAAAGTCATACGATTCGCGACACGCGTGCAGCGCCTTGAAGTAGCCCTATTATTTCGCTATATCGGCACGATCGATACTTGGCCGAACGACTGGGCCGCTTCGCCTCGTTTTTTTGACGGGCGCGCACGCTTCAGATGATTTCCCCAAAACATCGACCAATCCGGATCATGGGCGCACCGCTGCGTACCGATCCACGTGCGTACTATCAAACAAAGGATATTCCCATGGCCATGGGCACCGTGAAGTGGTTCAACAGTCAAAAGGGCTACGGCTTCATTCAGCCGGACGACGGCGACAAGGACGTCTTCGTTCACATCAGCGCGGTTGAGCGCGCTGGTCTCAGCACCCTCAACGAAGGCCAGAAGGTGTCGTTCGACATCGTCGCAGACCGCCGCAGCGGCAAGTCTTCGGCCGATAACCTCCGCGCCGGCTAGTCGGCCGCGCAAAGCGCCAGAGCGCTCTGTCCACGGACGTACTGGCAGAGCGTAAGCGATCAGGCCCCGCCACCGGGATTCGGTGCGCGGGGCTTTTGCTTTTGGAGCGGGACAGTGCCGCCTCCCTCTCCCCAGTCATTCCCCGCGAAGGCGGGGAATCTAGTACGCTGCGGTCTTATCGATTCATCACAGACGTCTCGGAGTACCGGATCGCCGCGGCGGTGTGGTTACGCGGCTTTCTTCAGCACCGAGACGAAGAACCCATCCGTCCCCGTGCGCCTTGGCGTCATCAGCCAGCCTTCGGGCGTCTGCAGCGCAGCCTGCGCAAAATCCTCCGCCTTGTCCCAGAGCACACCCGCGGTCTGCTCACTCGGCACGACCGAGAACTCGGGATGGCGCGCCACGAAGGCCCTCACCTGCTCGCCGTTCTCCTCCGACAGCACCGAGCAGGTGATGTAGGCGATGCGGCCGCCCGCCTTCACCAGCGGCGCGGCGCGCTCGAGCACCTCGGTCTGGTCCTTCAGGCGGATCTCCAGCGCACCGGGGCGCATGCGCCATTTGGCGTCGGGGTTGCGACGCCAGGTGCCGGTTCCCGTGCAGGGCGCATCGATGACGACGAGGTCCGCGGTGCTGCGGATCTCGCCGAGCGGATCGGCCTCGCCCTTGGGCGTACGGATCTCCGCATTGTGGACCCCCGCGCGCGACAGCCGCTCATGGATCGGGGCGAGCTGGCGCTTGTCGCGGTCGGTCGCGATCAGCCGTCCCTTGCCCTGCATGAGGGCCGCAAGCGCCAGAGTCTTGCCGCCGGCGCCGGCGCAGAGGTCGATCACCTGCTCGCCGGGTTTTGCGGCCGTGAACAAGGCCGCAAGCTGCGAGCCTTCGTCCTGCACTTCAATGGCGCCCTTGATGAAATCCTCTTCCGACTGGATGCCCGGATTGCGCGCGTCGGCGCCAAGCTCGATGCGCAGGCCGTTCGGCGACCACGGCGTCGGCTGCGCCTTCAAGTGAGATAACCGGCCGAGAACCTTGTCACGACTGCCTTTGAGCGTGTTGACGCGCAGATCCAGCGGCGCGCGGCTCGCCATCGCGGTGGCTTCCGCTGCACGGTCCTCGCCAAAGACTTTTGCGAGGTACGGATCGAGCCAGTCGGGATAGTCGCCGGCGACCGCGGCCGGTGCGTTCTTGAGGGAGCGCGAGGCGAGCGCGGCTTGCTCGGCCTCGCTCAAGGGCTCCGGCGCATAGCGGTTGCCGTCGAACAGGGCGGCCATGGTCGGGGTATCCATGTTGCGCTCCAGGCGCAGCATGCCGATCAGGCGCGCGCGCGCCGTGTCTGCGTCCATGAGATACGCACTCGAGGCATAGCGGCGCAGCACGTCCCAGACGAGGCCGGCGATCGCGGCGCGGTCGCCGGAGCCGGCAAAGCGATGCGCGGTGCCCCACTCCTTCAGCGCCTTGGCGGCGGGCACGCGGTCTTTCTCGATGGTGTCGATCAGTTCGATGGCCGCGGACAGCCGGGCAGCAGGGGTCATTTGACTCTTTCAGATCAGCAACAAAATCTTCAGCGCGAAGTAGATCCACATCGCCAGCAACACAAGCATGCCGGCGAGCCAGACGGTCGAGCGCCGGCCGAGGTCGTTCGAGTTGACGAAGACGCCGGCATGGGCGAACCGCGCCACCACGAACACCCAGGACATCAGCACGATGAAGAGATCCGCATGGCGCAGCGGCAGCGCCAGCGCGATCAGCACGTAGAACAGCACCGGCAGCTCGAACTGGTTGGCAAAGCAGTTGGCGATCTGCGTGGCGCGCTTCGGCCAGTTCGGCTCGCCGAGCGCAATGTCGCGGATCTTGGTCTCGCCGGAGACCAGCGTCTCGCGCCGCGCCAGCGCCATCCAGATCAGGAGCGCGAAAGTCAGCGCGACCTGAACGAAGACCGGCAGCAAAACCATTTGAACGGACATCGGAATCCTTCCCGCTTGGTGCGGAGGCGAGAGCGTCATTAGCCGCCACCGCTGGCTCTGACAATCAACGACTTCAACCGCCGTTCCCGCATCAGCGACCAACCATCGAGAGATAAAGCGATTTTGGCTCTCCTCTCCCGCGGGCCCCGCAAACCACCATGCCCTTTTATCGCTGCCCTCGCCTATCTCGGGCTCAATCCGTCCAAGCCGACGGTCGAGTTCGAAATCCGCTTGCCGAAGGGGATCTTAGTTGAGGCGTTTGACACCCGGATCGAGCTCCAAACCGAAACCAGCGGTTCGCAAAGGCCGAGGGCACGATCGACACGGCAAAACTCCCTGATGACAACGTTGTCATCTGCGTCATATCGTCGGCGCGGGCGATCGAACCGGCGTCGGCGACGATGCAGACATGAGGCCACCCATGCATACCGGACTTTTTCACGAGATCGATTTCGAGAAGGACCAGAAATGGTCAGGCCATCTCGGCATTCCCTTCTCGATTGATCGCTCCCCCTACTTCCAGCTCAAGATTCCGATCTTCCGGATCAGGAATGGCGCCGGCCCAAAACTTCTTTTGATGGCCGGCAATCACGGCGACGAATATGAGGGCGAGATCACGCTGACGCGGCTGTATCGCCGGCTCGATCGTGCCGCCATCAGGGGCGAGATCACCATCCTGCCCTTTGCCAACCTGCCCGCCGTGATGGCGGCGCGGCGGCGCTCACCGCTCGACGAGGGTAATCTCAACCGCGCCTTCCCGGGCGATGCCAGCGGCACGCCGACGTTTCGCCTGGCTCACTTCCTCGAGCACGAGCTGTTTCCGCGCCACGACGTCGTCTTCGACATCCATTCCGGCGGCACCTCGATGGCGCATGTGCCCTGCGCGCTCATCGAGAGGCAGGGACCGCCCGAGATGTTCGGCGGCGCCCTTCGCTTGATGGAAGGATTGGGTATGCCCTTCGCCTTCGTCGCCGAGAATGGCGCTACTGCTCCGACCTCGATGGGGGCGGCAGCGCGCGCCGGCGCCATCGGACTTTCAGGCGAATTCGGCGGCGGCGGCACCGTCACGCCGCAGACGATGGCGCTCACCGCCCGCGCCGTCGATCGGTTGCTGCTCGCGCTCGGCATCGTGCAGGCACCCGTGCTCGGACCTCATGCGCCGGTCGAGCGCGATACCGAATTGCTGGCATTGCAAAGCCACGCCCAAGCGGTGTTCGCGACGCGGCGCGGCTGGTTCGAGCCGGCCGTCGCAGTCGGCGCGCGGGTCAAGGCCGGCGACGTCGCCGGCTGGTACCATGACTTCGAGCGACCGGAAGTGCCTGAAGAGGTGCTGCGCTTCCCCACCGACGGCATCGTGATCTCGCAGCGCCTGCACACCGATAGCCAGAGTGGCGACTGCCTGGTCCAGGTTGGCCGCGCCCTGACACGCGAGGAGGTGCTGGCGCGCTAAGCTTTGGTGACGACACTGACTTCAACCACACTCGGGATTCGATGACCGCTCCGGCAAAGCCGACCTACGACGACGTTCTGCGCATTCCCGCACCGGCCGGCCGCGGCACCGCGGGTGGACGGCCGCCGCGCATCGAAGAGGTGGCGGAGCGCGCCGGTGTCGCGCCGATCACGGTGTCGCGGGTGCTGCGCCATCCCGAGAAGGTCAATCGCGAGACGCGTGACCGAATCCTCGAGGTGATCGAGGCGACCGGATATGCATCGAACCCGCATGCCCGCGCGCTGCGCTCGGGCCGGTCGAACGTTGTGGTCGCCTTCGTCTCCAACATCCTCAGCCAGCAGTTCGGGCTCGCCGTGCGCAGCTTCGCCGCCACGCTCGAGCCGGCAGGCTTTGAGGTACTGGTCGGCCAGACCTCCTACTCCTATGCCAAGGAGGTCGCGATGATCCAGTCGCTGCGCGGCATCCGTCCTGCAGCGGTGATGTTCACCGGCGTGATCGAGCTTCAGGAGAACCGCACAGCGCTCGCCGAGCTCGGCATTCCCGTGATCGAGACCTGGGCATTTCCGCGCGATCCCATCGATATGCTGGTCGGCCTCTCCAACACCGACGCGGGCGCGATGGCAGCACGCCGGCTGGCGGACGCCGGACATCACCGCGTCGCCTTCATCGGGCGCAGCAGCGGCCGCGGTGCACTCCGCCGCGACGGGTTTCGCGCCGCGGCGGCAAGGCTGGGTCTCGAAATCGTCCATGAGATCGGCGTCAGTGAGATCACGGGCCTCGTCGACGGCCGCGCAGCCTTCACCGCCCTGCTCGACCACGGCGGGAGCGTTGACGCCGTTTTCTGTGCCAACGATCTGCTGGCGACCGGTGCGCTGATCGAGGCGCGGTCGCGCGGCTTGTCGGCCCCCCGCGATCTTGCCGTGCTCGGTTTCGGTGACAACGACGTGGCGGACCAGATCACGCCGGGCCTCACCACCATCACCTTCGATTCCGCCGCGATCGGGCGCATCGCCGGCGAACTCTTGCTGGCGCGCCTGTCCGGCACACCGAGCGCCGAGCAACGACGCGCGATCGAACTCACCTTGGTCGAACGCGGCAGCGTCTAACGCTTACGCGACGTCCCTCAGATCCTGTTGGATCGCGGCCAGCAGCGATTGCAGGGCGTCGCTGTCCATGGGCTTTGCGCTCGCGACCACCCGCGGCGCGGGGCGCTTGGGAAAGGCCGGCCGGGCGGGAAATGACGGCGGAGCCGGCGCCGCAGCGGCCGTGCTTTCGGGCTCATTGTCGCTGCGAACGAACTTGCCGTGCAGCACGTCGTCGTGGCGGCCCATGAGGAACATCGTCGCCCAATAACCGGCAGCCAGAAGGATTACGCTGAAAATACCAATCTCTAACATCGCAGCACCAAAAATATGCGCGATGATTCAATGCCTTCGCCGGCCCGTCAATGAACGGACGGTCACGCCTGCGTCTTTTGCGGGCCGGTGTTGCCGATGAGTAACTCTTTGTTAACCAATCGCCGACCCTCGGGGCCGGCCCTGCTAGGGGCTCTGCCCCGGATTGTTGTCCTTGCGGGCAAATTGCGGCCGCCAACCGAACTCCTTCGTGGCGGCTGCAATGACCGGCGCGATATCGGTCGCGATCTGGGGCGAGCACGACTGCGCAGGCACCCGGATCACGGTCCGGCGCTCGATATGCAGCGTTTGCCCACTCAGCTCATAACGGGCTTCGAAGTCTGCGAGAGGCAGGCTCACATTGACGCTACCGGGAATATTCGTCGGGGTCCGTCCCTCGGGCAGATGAAGATCGATGATCTGATCGTAGCTCTGCGCCTGGCACACGAAGTTCTGCCTGTGCTTACCCTTGGCGGCCTGGTCGAACGGGATCAGGGCCGGAAGCACCAAACGCGGCCCCACCGGGACGGCGCTCCGGTTGCCTTCATCGCCGAAGAACTTGCTCGACAAGTCATAGCTGGTCTTCACGACGAACGGCTCGCTGTGATCGGTCGCCGCGCGGGCTTCGATATTGCCGGTGCCACGCCAGTTCTGCTTGCCAAGCAGCTCCTTCGCAAGCACGTCGCCCCCCTTCAGGGCGACCTGGGTCATGACCCCGCGCAAGCTGGCGCCTGTCGCGCCCTGGGCTGCGACGGTGGCTGTGCCTTTGGCCGTCCCATCCGCTGCGATGGTGACGTCGGCCGCGACCGTCAGTCGATTGCTCTCGGCGGCAAGCGGAGGCGTCCGCACCACGACGATGCCTTTGGTGCCGATCCGCAGCACGGTTTTGTCGGCCTCGACGCCCGGCAAGCTTGCGAAGGTCGAGGTGCTCGCGGTCGGATCGACGTACTGATCGAACTCGGGCAGCCACAGGATCACATGGTTGAACCAATCCGGGGCCGGTACTTCAAAGGCGCGATAGACCGGTTGGGTGGAGATCAGCGCGTAGTCCGCCTCGATGCCCTTGGCTGCCAGCAGGGCGCGCATCAGCGTGACGTGATCCTTGCAATCGCCGTACTTGTTGGCGAGCACGCTTGCCGCATCGTGCGGCACGAAGCCACCCTGCCCGAGAAAGATCGCGAAATAACGCACATTCTTCGAGACCCAGTCGAAGATGGCGCGCGCCTGCTCGCGGCGATCCGTGATGCCCCTGGTGAGGTCCTCCGCCAGCGCTTTCAAGTCCGGCGTCGGCATGCTCATCGGAGCCGCGCCGTCCAGAAATCTCTGGCCGATCGCCTGCCAGCTCCCGTAGCTCGAAACTACGAGGTACGGACTGTGATCGATGGCCGCGGTCGCACCGGGCTCATCGGCCAGATAGGTCAGTGGTCCAAGCGTCCATGCCACGATCCGGCGCTCGCCCTGCTCTTCCACCGCGCGGGCAAAGCCATCCGACTGTTCCGCGACGATCAAGCTCTTGGGCGCATCGAGCGTGATCTTCACATCCTCGAAACGGCCCGAGCGCGGCAGGACGTACGTCGCGCTGAACCCGCCCGAGATGCCGTGCTGGCGTTCGCGCCTGCGCGTCTTGTAATGCACGCTGTCGCCGACGGCGACGTCGGGAAAAACGATGGTCCGATTCCTGACGTCCGCCTCGAAGATGCCGAGCTGAGATGCGTTCGGGAGATTGGACGTCAATATCTTGTCGGCGGGGACGTCGATGCGGCGCCCATCTGCCTTGACGGTCGTTGCCTCGAGGATCTCCAGATCGGCGAAATGTTCATTGACTTGAAGCGTGGTCTGGCCAAACCCAGCGACAGCCACTTCGGAGCGGATCGCGACATCGACCGTCGAAACCGCTTCGAGGAGATCTCCGGGCAGCACCGTCGTTGCCATGGACAAGCGAATCGAGAACGGCGCGTCGTCAGCCAAGGCAGGGGCAGCGAGGGCAGACGTCAGGACGATCGCGACGACATGCAGTCTCACGCCTATCTTCATCGTTCGTCGCCCGCCCCTTTTCGGATTGCCACGGCGAACTCGCGGCCCGATCCGATCAGTTCCCCTAACGAGCGCATTTTTTCTGCACAATCCAGGGATGAGTCAACCGGATTCCCGACCGACCCGCCCCTGATGTCGTGCGCCGCGCAGAAGGTGGCGGCTTAAGCCTTGTCCGGTCCGACCCGGACGAGTTGCTTGCCGAAATTGGCGCCCTTCAGGAGGCCCATGAAGGCGCCGGGCGCGCTGTCCAGGCCCTCGGTGACGAACTCCTTGTACTTGACCTTGCCCTCGCGGACCCAGGCGGACATGTCGCGCAGGAAGTCACCGTGGCGTGCGGCGAAATCGCTGACGATGAAGCCGCGGAAGGTCAGTCGCTTGGTGAGGATCGCGCGCATCATGCTGCCTGCCCATTTCGGCGGCTTGGCCTCGGTGTCGTTGTAATGCGCGATCAGGCCGCAGACCGGCACGCGCGCGAAGGCATTGAGCTGCGGGAAGACCGCCTCGAACACCGCGCCGCCGACATTCTCGAAATAGACGTCGATGCCTTTCGGGCAGGCATCCTTCAGTTTGGCCGCAAGATCGGGATCGCGGTGATCGATGCAGGCATCGAAGCCGAGTTCTTTGACGACGTAGTCGCACTTGTCCTTGCCGCCGGCGATGCCGACCGCTCGGGCGCCCTTGATCTTCGCGATCTGGCCGACGGCCGAGCCCACCGCGCCCGAGGCACCCGCCACGACCACAGTCTCACCGGCTTGCGGCTTGCCGATGTCGAGGAGGCCCGTATAGGCAGTCATGCCGGGCATGCCCAGCACACCGATCGAGGTCGAGATCGGCGCCAGCTTCGGATCGACCTTGATCAATCCCTTGCCGTTCGAGACCGCATGCGTCAGCCAGCCGGCGCGCGTGCGCACGATGTCGCCCTTGGCGAAATCGGCATTGTTGGAGGCCATCACCTCGCTGACCGTCTCGCCCTCCATCACGCCGCCGATCGGCACCGGCGCGGCATAGGACGGACCTTCGCTCATCCGCCCGCGCATATAGGGGTCGAGCGACAGCCAGACCGTGCGCAACAGCACCTCGCCCGCGCCTGGCGTCGGCACGGCGAATTCCTCGATACGGAAATCAGACGGCTTGGGCTCGCCGACGGGACGCGCGGCGAGAACGATGCGCTTGCCTTGGGACATGATGCTTCCTCCTGACAGGTTATCGCTGTCATTTAGGAGGCGCACCAACGCGACGCAAACCCGCGCACGGTCATTCCGTGGCGACTCGAAGAGCCGCGCTCATTGCACAATTTCGCAATGTGGAATTTGGAGATGCGTCTCTCGAGACGTCGGGTTCGCGCTTCGCGTGTCCCACTTCGCCCGGAGGTCGGCCCCTTACTCGACGATCGCCACGGCTCGCGTCCAGCCGGCCGATGCGCGCTCGACCTTGACCGGAAAGCAACACACCGTAAAGCCGTGGTCCGGCAAGGCCTCCAGGTTGTGCAATTTCTCGAGATGGCAATAACCGATCTCGCGCCCGGCCTTGTGCCCTTCCCAGAACAGTGCGCTGTTGCCGGTCTCCGCAATCCGTTGCCGCGTGAAAGCGAACGGCGCGTCCCAGCTCCATGCATCCGTTCCCGCAACGCGCACTCCGCGTTCCAGTAGATAGAGCGTCGCCTCCCGCCCCATGCCGCAACCCCGCCCGATATAGTCGTCATGTCCGTAGCGCGTGCCTGCGGCTGTGTTCACGAGGACGATGTCGAGGGGGCGCAGTTCGTGCCCCACCCGTGCGAGCTCGGTTTCTACGTCGGTGGCCGTACAGACATAGCCGTCAGGCTTGCCGCGAAAATCCAATTTCACGCCCGGCCTGAAGCACCAGTCGAGCGGGATCTGATCGATCGTGGCGGACGGTCGTCCCCCGTCCATGGTCGAATGGTAGTGCCATGGCGCATCGAGATGAGTGCCGTTATGCGTACTCATCTGTACCTTCTCGAACGCCCAGGCCTCACCATCCGGCAGTTGATCGGGCTTCAAGCCCATCATGGCCTCGACCTCGTGCAGCCCATCCTTGTGGCCGAAATACTGGATGTGAGGCTCGAGCCCAGGCGGATCGGACTTGATCCCGACCTGCAGCGGCACGGAGATATCGACAAAGCGCTTCGTCATTGTGAGCGTCTCTCTCAGGTAGAGGATTAAGTCTCGGCCACGCGCTCATTTTGCGACGAGGACAGAGACCCGGGTGGCATCGCGTTTCTGATCATGGTTGCAGCAGAGCCATCATGCGTGAACCGATCGCCTGCTCCTTGCGCGTATCCAGATCCGGGTGTGTCCCGAAGATGGCCTCGATGCGCTCGTCCGGACGAAATTGAAGGAGTGAGCGCCATTCAAATCCGTAAACCTCGATCAGCACCTGGATGACGTCGTCGACGGAAAGGTGGAGCGCGGGAAGCTGAACTTCGCCACGATGATCGATCGAACCGGCATGGATGAGGTTCTTCACTGTCGCCGCGACTGACAACCACCAGGCGGTGGCCGCCCGCGACACGGGGCAGACGTAAGGCTCACCCACCGAACCCGCACGCAAGAGCTCGCTCATGAACGCTGATCCGAACCCGGTCGCGGGGCCCGGCCGCGCGACGATTCCCGGCAACCGCAGCGATATGCCCGACATCTCTCCGCGCCGTGTGTGATCGGCAAGAGCAATCTCGACCATGCGCTTGTGCGCGCCATAGGTTGTGACCGGCCGCGGCTCCGTCCGCCAACTCACTGCAGTCCCCGACATCTGCCCGTAGACCGCGATGCTGCTGGCGTAAACGACGCGCGAACGCCGCCCTCCGGCTGCGATCGCCCCGAGGAGATCGAGGGATGCATCCAGATTGACGCGGCGCCCAAGGACCGGGTCCGCCTCGGCGCGTGCTCCGGGAACGCTCGCCAGATGGAAGACGCGGTCGTATGGGGCGCGAGCGATCTCGTCCAGGATCGCACGATCGTCGAGCCCACCGGTAAGCCAGCGCAATCGCCCGTCGGATGCCGAGGCCGGCCCGGTGGCAAGGTCGACAGCGGTGATCTCGGACAAGGCGCCATCCTGGAGCAGCGCCCTCAGCAGGGCACTTCCGATGAAACCCGCCGCCCCCGTCACCAAAATCCGCATGAGCTCAGGTTTTCAGATTGTCTCGAGCGGCGCCCGCCTCGACCACGGTCTGATCGACGCGACCGAACGGCCCCTCACGCCCATCGGCAAAGCGGGCCTGCATGGTCACGCGATCGCCGAATTTCAGGAACGCCGTTCGTGGTGCACCGTGATCGATCGTTTCGATCGCTCTCACCTCGGCGAGACAGCTCGACCCGGCGGCACGGTCCGCATTGGAAACCGTTCCCGATCCGATGATCGTCCCCGCCGTCAGACGACGGGTCTTGGCCGCATGGGCGATCAATTGCGGGAAGGAGAATGTCATTTCCCGACCGGAGGCGGAGCCGACCCGCGTTCCGTTGAGCGCGACATGAAGAGCCATGTCGATGCGGCCATCACGCCAGGCTTCGCCCAACTCGTCCGGCGTCACGGCAAGCGGCGCGAAGGCGGTCGATGGTTTCGACTGCAGAAATCCAAATCCGGTTCGCACTTCGCGCCCGGCATGGATGCGCAGGCTCCAATCATTGATCTGGACAAGCAGGCGAATTCGATCGCCAGCCTGAGCTGCCGGCGTCGCCATCGCGACCTCGTCGACGATCACGCCGAACTCACCCTCGAAATCGATGCCATCGGCCTCCGACACGAAGGGAACGTCTGCGTGCGGGCCGAGAAAATCGTCGCTTGCCCCCTGATACATGACGGGGATGGTCTCGAAATCGGGAATCGGCGCCTTCTTGAGCGCAACGTCCATCAGCCATCCGTGATTGAGGAAAGCCGACCCGTCGCACCATTGCGGCGCGCGCGGGAGCGGTGCGAGGCAGCGGGTGGGATCGAAAGCGAACTCACCCTCGACCTTGCCGCTCTCGAGCTGGTCCGCAAGGGCACGCAGAGGTGTCTCGACCTGCGACCAGATGCGCAGCGCGGCGAGAAGGCTCGGCGCGACGCCGCTTGCCTCGACCGCCCGCGTCCCATCCTTCGACACGACGACCAGACGACCGTCGATGCTCCCATCGTCGTAGGTTGCAAACCTCATTGGCCCTCTTTCTCCAGATTGATCTCCGGGCCGAACCTTCCGTCCACCAGAACGAACAGCATGCGGCACGGCTTGCCGCTCCGATTGGCCCATGCGTGATTGGTGCCGCGCTGAACGACGACATCGCCGGTCTTCAGATCGACCGCTCCGTTGTCGAGCACGAGCGTGAGTTCGCCCGAGATGACGAACCCGTAGTCGACGGTTTCCGTGCGATGCATCAGAGGATGCGGCGAATCCGGTTTGACAGTCGAGGCATGTACATCGCCGATCTCACCGAAGGCAGCCGCCATCTTCGCGGCCCCGTCGCGGAGAAAGTCCTCGGTATCGGGAGGAATGTCGACGATGCGGATGCGCGTGCCATTGGGCGGCGGCGGCAATCGCAGACCGCCGACGGTCGGGTCAGGAGCATTGTCGATGGTTGCCGGCGTGGACGCCGTACTCCACACCTCGTGGAAGATCGTCCCCGGGATGGCCGCGAGCTCCACGACGGTCGACAACGCGCCATCCGAGGCTACGACTGCGTCACCGTTACCGGCATGGCCGGTAACGACGCGACGGATAGGCGGAAGGGACAAGGATGATCTCCAGGTTCAGGCGATTTCAAGCGAGCCTGGCACAGGCCGAGCCACTGAGGCAAACACCTTCGAGAACAGCAGGACCGCGATCGTCGAGATGACGACCGCACACAGGCCGAGCGCCGGATAGCCGAAGAGCTGAACGAGCGTACCGCCAAGGATCGGGCCAATGGCCGCGCCGATCATCAACATTGCCGGCGTGCCCGCAAGCGCGCGGGCCGTGGGATCGAGCCGGGACAGCAGCCCGAACGCGAAGGTGTGGGTAAAGATCATCACCGCAGCGAAGAACACCGTGGGACCTGCATAGGCGGCGAATCCCGTCCCGAAAGTAATCGCAACCGCAATCACGGCCTGACAGACCGGTCCGGCAAGCAGCACGGTCCTCGCCGGCAACCGCTTCTCCAGCAATGCAGCGAGCGGCGCGGGAAGCAGATTCACGAAACCGAGGGCGATCAGGACGCCGGTAACCGCCTGGGTCCCAAAGCCACGATCGATACCGATGCGCTCGATGAAGCTGAACATCATCGCCTGCGTCAGGGCCATGCAGCTGATCCCGGCGATGCCGAACCACACGGCGCGCCCGAGATGGCTCACAGCGGCAACAATATCGTCCGCACGCTTGGCGCCTCCGGTCGGAAACGAGATCGCGGCGAAGATCGCGGCAATCGCCATGATCGCGGCGAAGGCAGCAAACAGCGCGAACCCGCCAAGGCTGGCGACGAGATTGGGCGTGACGCCGAGGAACATGATCGCAAAGACGCCGAGCGCCATGCCTACGATCGCGAACAAGCGATGCGGATTGGCGCTGCGGGCGATCGTGCCGTGGGTGAAACTCAGTCCGCAGGCGGCCGCGGCACCGGCCACGGCATGCAAACCAGCGAGCGACGCATAGTCGGACATCCTGCTGGCGATGAGGAAAGCGACGCTCGCGATGCCGAAGCCGACGACCGCCGCAACGCGCGCATTCAGCCGATTGAACCGCGGCGCGAAGAACGCGCTGCTGAGCACGGCTCCCACCAAGAACAAAGTCGCAAGTCCGCCGGCCTGCTGAGGCGTGAACTTGTACCGTTCGATGAGCGTTCCGACCCAGACCGGCAACGCGACGAGGTCCACCATGCCGGCGCAATGCGCCACCATCAGGGGAATTCGACCCGACCATGTTTCCGTCGTTGACTTCATCTGCTCCTCCCGTTGATCGTTTGTATCGTTCTTTTCAGATCGGCTGTGTCAGGGCCGCCACCGACTCGCGCATAATCCTGGCATGCTCGGCCTTGTCGCCGTTTTCCATCTCGATGCGCCCCAACCGCTCGGAATTTTCGATCACCATCCGGCAACGATCCCAGCGGCGACGATGGAAGCTGTCGAATGCCTCCTGGAGCGTCGAGGCCCGCGCCAGCCCTTCTGCGAGAACGATACCGCTCTCGATGCCGATACCCGCGCCGGATGCCAGATGCGGCGTCGTTGCCGCAACCGTATCGCCGATCAGGATCACACGGCCGCGATTCCACGGCGGTGGCACGAGCAGATTCGAGAGCGGACGATAATCGATCGCTGCATCCGGCGCGAAAAGATCGGAACGACGCGCCGCGAGAACAGGGTCGGCGAAGGGCGCGATGAGATCGGCAACGAGCTGAGGCCGGCTCGCCGCATCGACCTGAAGCTTTTCCGCACGCGCTTCGGTGATGAACATGTACATGTGGCTTTGCGAGACCGGATTGACGCCGATCTTCACAGGCCCTCCCAACCACATCCGCGGGCGCACGATATCCGAGGGGCGCGGCAGGACAGCCCGCCAGACCCCCTGCCCCAGATATTGCGGCGGCTTCACCTCGGGAAACAGCAATTCGCGGGTCCTGGAATGAACCCCGTCGGCAGCGACGACGAGATCGTATTTCGCTGCCGTCCCGTCGGTGAAAGTTACGGTGACGTGGTCGTCGGCCTGTTCGAGCCGTTCATAGCTGCATCCGACGCGAACGGAGACACCGCTGGCGCGCGTTGCATCGGCCAAGATGCGGCCGAGCTCCGGGCGCATGATTCCACCGCCGCCGGGAACATCGGAGCCCGCGGCCTTCGGCGTTGGAATCTCCCCGATCTTGTGTCCCGTTGGCGTGAAGAGATCGACCCCGTCGGCGGTAAATCCCCGCTTGGCGAACTCGCCATACACGCCAATCGTATCGAGCGCGCGCAGCGTCGGGCCGCTGACGGTGATGCCGGCCCCCTCCGGACGCCAGTTCGGATCGATTTCGACCAGATCGACGCTGATGCCGGCCTTCCGCATCTGGATCGACGCGGCCATGCCGGAAAACCCGCCGCCGATTGTTAGAACCCTCTTGACCACCGCCATGTTGCTCTTTCCCCCTGAGCATGCGCCGCTTCGAGGCGCCATTTCATTTCTTTACGAACAGTCCGCCGTCCGCGTCGGTGACGGACCCTACCGGTATCAGCCGCTTCCCGACACACGGCCCCTGAACGCAGAGACCGGTATCGGGCATGAATTGAGCCCCGTGGGCATGGCACACGATGCGCGTGCCGTCGGCGTTCATGTACGCGTCCCTGCGCCAGGCCATTGGTGCGCCATCGACATGCGGACATGCGTTGCGCCACGCATGCAGGGCTCCACGGCATCGAACGACGAATATCGTGTCCTGGTCCTCATCTCCGAGATCGAAGCCGCGTGATTGCCCTTCACCGATCTCCTCCGACCGGCACAGCCGAATCCAACCTTCCAAATCCGTTTCAGGCGTAGTCGCCATTCTCGTGAATTCCAGGACCTGGAGACCACTTCTTCCGCATCTTCAGCAGGAAGGTCTGTGAATTGTCCGCCGATGCCGCCGTCTCGCGCGGCGTCCAGCTCGCATCGTGCTGGTCCATGTCCGCATCCATCTCGATGTGGCAGGCAAACGGGCTGTTGAAATACCAGAACCAGTTCGAGCCCAGGATGTGACGGCCTGGTCCCCAGAACGCCTGATAGCCCTTTTCGACGAACCGATAGCCGTTGGCGATCATCTCGGTCGGACCACCGAAATGAAAGGTGAAGTGCTCCAGCCCGTGCATGTGCGGCGGAGCGGCCATCAGAAAGTGCGTGTGATGATCGAGGCTGCCGCCCGGCTGGAGGAACGGACCGGTGCCCGTGAAGCGGTCGGTGCAGCGGAAGCCGAGGCGATTGACGTAGAACGCCTCGGCCTTGAGGACGTCGGGGACGAAGTACACCACGTGGGAGAGCGATCGCGGGCGAATGACCGAGCCGGGCGACGGCACGCCAAGGCTGTTGATCGGCCGGAACATGGCACCGCCCGGAGCGTTCGAAATTTCGCCCGGCAGCGAGAACGGCCGGCGGACCGAGACCTGAAAGCCAATCACGAAATTCGAATCGTCGACCGATTCGATTGAGCCGTCGTCGAACTGGCGAACCTCGCGGTCGCGCCGCAGCTCCGCCGCGATCGCCTGTAACGTCGCGGTGTCGGCCACGCCCATCGCGGTCTTCCGCAAGCGGCACCCCGGTCTAGGCGGCGCGGGCAGCCGTGGATTGCCTTCGTGCGCAATTACGACTGACGTGCCGTCGATGGCCTCGAAACGTCCGCCGTTCTCCGAAACGTTCACCGGCGTCAAGCCGTAGTCAGTGAGAAACCGGGCAGCGCCTGCCACGTCGTCGACGCCGAAAACCACGCTGTCCAATCCGATAATCTTCATTGTTGTTCTTCTCCGGTCTTCCATCCTCATGCGACGCGGCCGCCGAGGGTCTCCGCAACCCAGTCGGCGATGTAATGGCCCGCGTTGATGCTGTTGTCGAAACTCGCGTGCTGGGAGCCGCCTTCGCGCTCGGTGAAAACCTTCAGCTCGCGTTTGCCGCTGTTGACGAGTTGATCGTAGGTACGATGCGCCCACGACAGCGGGATCTGGGAATCGTTCGCACCATGCGTGACCAGGAACGGCACCTGGATCCGCTGCAGGATGCCATCGAGATGGACGTTTTCCGCGATGCGAAGAAAATCGTCCTGATCTTTCGCGCCCCACACCCAGCGCACATGCGCCCAGTAGTGCGGCACCGGGAAATTGCCTTCCTTTTCGAGGCGTTTCCTCTGCACGTCACGCCAATCGTGATTGGCGCCCCAGGCAACGCCGCAGGCAAAACGCGGTTCGAACGCGACAGCGCGCGGACAGAAATAGCCGCCGAGCGAAACGCCCTCGAGCCCGATCCGCTTGGCGTCGACGTCCTTACGCGTCTCCAGCCAATCGACGACACGGCTGGCCCAATGCTCGCTGTCATGGCGCGCCGTCATGCCATGCAGGCGCAGGGCCTCGCCCGAGCCCGGCTGGTCGATGACGAGCGAGGAGACACCGCGCTTGGCGAGCCACGCCGGCAGGCCCACCCGGTACTTCATCTCCTTCGTTGAATCGAGACCGTTGACCTGCACCAGCAGGGGCGCCGCCTTCGACGCTCCCTCGGCCGGCACGAAGAGACCGGCAATGTGCCGACCTTCATAGGGAATCTCGACCCGCTCGCAATTCTCCCTGGAGAGTTCGACACCGCGCGCGAATACGTCGAGAAAGCGCTTATAGAGATCGAGACGCCCGGCTGCGCCGTGCGCCTGCAACCGCTCGCAGGTGATCAGATACGTCGCTGCGCGATTGTATTTCTCGCCCGCCGACAACAATCGGCCGCACGCCTCGTCCTCGGCCGCAAGCGCGACAAGCTTGTCCGCCATGCGCGACCAGGTTTCGCGAAAGGCCTGCACGCCGGCTGCGTCGGGCTGCTCCGACGCGGCCTGGAGAGGCGCGCACATCTCCTCGATCTCGCCGATGCGGGCGCCCATCTCGATTGCGAGATCGACCGACAGATTCCACACGTAGTTCTTCGGAAAATACCTGAACATTCCCTCGTCCCTGGCTGGACCCGGGCCTTTCGCCGAGATGGCAAAAGGGCGCGTTGGTCGGCCGATGAGCGTTCTCCCTCGATACTGTTTAGCGCCTCCTCGAACTTTGCAAAAATCGATTGTTCGCATTCTTGGTATTGATAGAATTGATGGATCAGGGAGGACCGGATGCGCTTCAAGAACAGGCTTGATCTCAATCTTCTCGTGGCACTGGATCACCTGCTGCACCTGCGCAGCGTGAGCGCCGCGGCGGGACGAATGAACGTGACGCAATCCGCGATGAGCAGTGCGCTGCAGCGCCTGCGCGACTATTTCGAGGATGAGCTGCTCGTGAAGATCGGCCGCAAGATGGAACTCACGCCGAGAGCCGAAGCGCTCAAGGATTCGGTGCGGGACTTGCTCGTCCGCATCGAGTGGACAGTCGCCTCGACCTCGGAGTTCGACCCCGCGCAATCGGACCGCCGCTTCACGATCCTGGCGTCCGACTATACGCTCGCTGTCCTGGCGCCCGCCCTGCTCGCCCGTTGCGAGCGGACCGCGCCGGACGTGAGGTTCAATTTTCTCAACCAGGTCGCAGCGCCGGATCGGCTGCTCGAGCAGGGCTCGGTCGATCTGCTGATCATCCCGAACGAATTCTGCTCGAAGCACCACCCTTCAGAGACGGTCCTTGAAGAAGGCTTTTGCGCGGTGGTGTGGAGCAAAGGACGCTACGCGAACGGCAAGCTGTCCCGAAAGGAATTTTCAAGCGCCCCACATGTGGTCATGCAGCCGTCGGAGGGGCGCCAGTCGATCGAGTCGCTGTTCATGGCGCAGCGCGGCATCGAACGCCGCATCGACGTGATTACTTACAATTTCTGTTCGATGCCCGGTCTCGTCGCCGGGACCAACCGCATCGCGACGGTTCACCGGCGGCTTGCAAGAGAGGCGCAGCGCACGTTGCCGATCAAGCTCGTCGAGCTTCCCTTTCAACTCCCGACCATGAAGCAGTCGGCGCAGTGGCACGGGTACAGGTCGAACGATGCAGGCCTGATCTGGCTGCGCAAGATGATTGCAGCCGCCGCAAAAGAGTTGGGCTGAACGCCAGACAGCGGCAGGCGCGCAGCAGGCCTTGGGTTCAACCAAGGCCTGCCGGCGTCAACGCGTTCTCAGTGCCTGGGAGCGCCCGGAGGCGGAGCCGCCACCCAGATCGGAAAGGCAACGTTCGCCCAGACCGATTCCGACTTCGTGCCGTTTTCGACCAGGAACGTGTGCTGATAGTTGAGGTTCACCTGGAACTTGCCGGCGTCGTAGGTCAGCGAGGGTCCCAGGGCGAAAGTTCTGAGTCGGTTGCCGTCCTGCACACCCGCCACGTTGAAGGCCTTCACGCCATTCACGGTGTCGTCGCCGTACTGGTGCGTGTAGGCGCCGACGACGCTGGCTTTCCACGGACCAAAATTGTATCCGGCGTTGAAGTCGACGACCAGGGCGTCGCCGCTTCGATAACGCTGGAGCGACTGCGTGAACGTGTTGAGCGACGCCGTGTTGGTGTCGTTGAACATCAGCCTTGGCGAAATGCCCAGCTCAAATCCCTTGGGATCGAAGTAGCGATAGGCCAGCGTCGGCATGATGGTGTTGTAGTTGGTGCCCACGTTCAGCGGCGCCCAGGGCGAATAGGTGCCGGTATTCGTCGCGATATCCAGTCCGAGCGTGAGGCTCTGGTACTGCGAAAGCGACCACTGCAAAATCACCGGGGATACGGTCAGGCCGGCAAAGCCGTCGGCGGAAAACGTGCCGCCCGGATTCGAACTGTGCAGATGCACATAAGGCAGCACGAATTGCGTGTAGACATGAGCCCCGAGAAATTCGGCCGGATAGCTCACGAGGATTCGGGCCGTCTCGGAGAACGAGGACACGCTGAACGGAATCGCAGCCTTGTTGCCGCTCCCGTCATAGAGCCCGCTTCCGCTCGTGTAGTTGGTCTGACTGAGCATGAATATTCCGGGGATCGGCGGAAAAGTGCCGATGAACACGCCGGGCGCTCCCGGAGGATAGTTCATCACGCCGTTTTCAGCACCAAATGCACCGGTCGTTGCGCACGCAAGCAGCAGCGATGCCGCAGAAAGATTCCGTAGCCTGTTCATGTTTCCCCCAAGCAATCGGCGCATATGCGTCGCTTCGCGAGCGGCGCGCCGACCATCCCCTTTTGGACCGACCTTCCATCGTCGGAAGATCGACTCGGTGATTATTGGCCCAGGCCGAACTATCGGTAAAATTGATCCTTATGATCTCAGGTATTAATGAGATCAATGTGTACGCTAGCGACGCGAAAACCCAATGCGCAATAGCGCATTGGGAGGTCGCGAGATGAGTGAGGCATATCGAGATTGCGGGTTCTATGTCTTGCATCGTCCCGCAATGGCGGAGTGAACCTAGCCGCCGCCCGGATAGTTCGGGGCTTCGCGCGTGATGGTCACGTCGTGGACGTGGCTTTCGCGCAGGCCCGCGCCCGTGATGCGGACGAAACGCGCCTTCTCATGCAGATCCTTCATGTCGCGCGCGCCGACATAGCCCATAGCGGCGCGTAAGCCGCCGGCGAGCTGGTGCATGACGTTACCGACCGGACCCTTGTAGGGCACCTGCCCCTCAATGCCTTCGGGCACGAGCTTCAAGGTGTCCTTGATGTCCTGCTGGAAGTAGCGGTCGGCCGAGCCGCGCGCCATCGCGCCGACCGAGCCCATGCCGCGATAGGCCTTGTAGGAGCGGCCCTGCCACAGGAAGACTTCGCCGGGCGTCTCGTCGGTACCGGCGAGCAGCGAGCCGACCATTGCGATGTCCGCACCGGCCGCGAGCGCTTTCGCAAGGTCCCCGGAGAACTTGATGCCGCCGTCCGCGATCACGGGAATGTCCGCCTTTTTCGCCGCTTCCACCGCATCCATGATCGCGGTGAGCTGCGGCACGCCGACCCCCGCGACGATGCGGGTGGTGCAGATCGAGCCCGGGCCGATGCCGACCTTGATGCAGTCCGCGCCCGCGTCGATCAGCGCCTGCGCGCCGTCCTCGGTCGCAACATTGCCGGCGACGACCTGCACCGAGTTGGACAGACGCTTGATACGGTTGACGGCATGGAGCACGTGACGGGAGTGGCCATGGGCGGTGTCGACGACGACGAGATCGACGCCGGCGTCGATCAGCCGCTCGGTGCGCTCGAAACCGGTGTCACCGACGGTGGTGGCGGCCGCAACACGCAGGCGACCCTGCGCGTCCTTGCAGGCGAGCGGATGGGCGACCGCCTTCTCCATGTCCTTCACGGTGATGAGGCCGACGCAGCGATACTGGTCGTCGACGACGAGCAGCTTTTCGATGCGATGCTTGTGCAGCATGCGCCTGGCTTCATCCTGGCTGACATTCTCGCGCACCGTGACGAGATTTTCGTGCGTCATCAGCTCGGAGACTTTTTGCCGGCGGTCGGTGGCAAAGCGCACGTCGCGATTGGTGAGGATGCCGACCAGCTTGCCTGGCGTGGTCTTGCCCGCGCCGGTGACGACGGGAATGCCGGAGATGCCGTGATCGCTCATCAGCTTGAGCGCGTCATCCAGGGTGGCGTCGGGGCTGATGGTGAGCGGGTTCACGACCATGCCCGACTCGTATCGCTTGACCTGCCGCACCTGGGCGGCCTGCCCTTCCGGATCGAAATTGCGGTGGATGACGCCGAGGCCGCCGGCCTGCGCCATGGCGATCGCCATGCGCGCCTCGGTGACCGTATCCATGGCGGAAGCCATGATCGGGATGTTGAGCGGGATGGCGCGGGTGACGCGGGAGCGGATGTCGACCTCGGATGGAAGCACGTCCGAGAGGCCCGGCTTCAACAGCACGTCGTCGAACGTAAAGGCTTCGCGGATGCCTTGAAGACCTTGCACCGTGGCCATATGCCAACTCCTTCCTGCGGCCGTGCCGCAAATGATTATGGATGAGCGCCGCCCTCGGCGTACCTTGCGGCAGCACCGTCGAATCGGAGCCCATCGGTGGGGTTGACGCTGGTCGATAGCACGGCCGGGTGACGAATCAAAGCAATTCGGGCCGATTGCCAGCCATGCACAGGCTTTTTTGCGCCTTTAGCGCGGATAACCCCGTGGCGGGCCGTGCTGGCGGATCGCGTCCACGACCTCCCGATGCCGCCGGTCTTCCCGCTTCATGTGCACCGCGATGACCGCATGCGCTGACGGGACCAGCAGCAAAATGTGGAAAAACAGGCCGAAAATCGCGCAAACCACGCACAGGACGAGGTTGAAGATCGCCGAGAAAGGCTGCCCGTTCAGGAGCAGCCCGATCGGCGGCAAAAGCACGGCTAGGATGTAGATCATCGCGGGATCTCCGGCGCCCGATGCCCCCGACACAGTCAAGGTCGCACCGTCACGCAGGATTTAGGTGCTATGCGCGGTTCCGCAATGGTCTCGGAGCAGCGACGGTGTTAAGCCGCATCGCGCACCCTATCCCTTCTGATTTCCATTAAATATCCGTCATGTCGGTCAACAAGCAACGCGTGATCCCGCTGATCGTGGCGACCGCCCTGTTCATGGAAAACATGGACTCGACGGTGATCGCGACCTCCCTGCCCGCGATCGCGGCCGACATCGGCACGAGCCCGCTGACGCTGAAGCTCGCGATCACCTCGTACCTGTTATCGCTTGCAGTGTTCATCCCCGCGAGCGGCTGGACCGCAGACCGCTTCGGGGCGCGGCTGGTGTTTGCCATCGCGGTGGGCGTGTTCATGGTCGGCTCGGTCGGCTGCGCGCTGTCCGGTTCGGTCGCCGACTTCGTGTTCGCGCGTATTCTTCAAGGCATGGGCGGCGCGATGATGACGCCGGTCGGGCGGCTCGTGCTGCTGCGCTCGATCGACAAGAGCGACCTCGTCAACGCGATGGCCTGGGTGACCGTCCCCGCACTGATCGGCCCCGTGGTCGGCCCGCCACTCGGCGGTTTCATCACCACCTATGCATCGTGGCACTGGATTTTCCTGATCAACCTGCCGATCGGCCTGCTCGGCATCTTCATGGCGCTGCGCTACATCGATCCGATCAAGAGCGAGGCGCAGGAGCCGTTCGATCTCAAGGGCATGCTGCTCGCCGGCATCGGACTTGCCGGTATCGCCTTCGGCCTGTCGGTCGCAGGCCTCAATCTGTTGCCCTGGAGCACCGTGCTCGCGCTGGTCGCGGGCGGCGCGATCTCGATGACGCTCTACGTCATGCATGCGCGAAAAACCGGATCGCCGGTGCTGGATTTTTCGCTGCTGAATCTCGCGACGCTGCGCGCGGCCGTCATCGGCGGATTCATGTTCCGGCTCGGCATCGGCGCGCTGCCGTTCCTGCTGCCGCTTCTGATGCAGATCGGCTTCGGGCTGACGCCGTTCCATTCGGGCCTCGTGACCTTCGCCTCCTCGCTCGGCGCCATGGGCATGAAGACGCTGGCCGCGCGTCTCATCCGCGCCTTCGGCTTCCGCAACCTGATGACCGCAAACGCGATCATCTCCGCGTTCTTCCTCGGCGTGTGCGCGCTGTTCACGGTGACGACCCCGCTGCTTATCATCATGGTCATCCTCGTGGTCGGCGGCTTCTTCCGCTCGTTGGAGTTCACCGCGATCAACACGGTCGCCTATGCGGAAGTCGAGGCCCCGCAGATGAGCCGCGCGACCACGCTGGTCAGTGTCAACCAGCAACTCGCGGTCTCCGCCGGCGTCGCGGTCGGCGCCTTCTCGGTCGAATCGACGATGTGGTGGCGCCACGTCACCGAGCTCGACGCCACCGTGTTCTGGCCCGCTTTCATCGTCGTCGCGCTGACGTCGGCTGCCTCGAGCTGGTTCTTCTGGCAGATGCCGCAGGATGCCGGACACGAAATCTCGGGCCGCAAGGCGGTAGAGATCGCCAGCCGCAAGGGCGCCGCAAAGAGCGCCGCGAGCGCCGCCGTCAAGGCGGCGACGGAAGATACGCAGGATATGCGGGATCAGCGGCTGGGGTAGTCCCTCAGCTCGTCATTGCTGTGCAAGTTCACTAATTCGCTGATCGAATGGTCTGGGTCTGGACCTCGGCAAATTCCTTTGGTGTCTTGCCGCCGAGGGCCTGATGAGGCCTGAAGTTATTGTAGTAGATTACATAC
>NZ_JBVUBB010000012.1:0-186102 GCF_055791185.1 Bradyrhizobium ingae | reverse complement strand
CCCCCCCCCCCCCCCCCCCCCCCCCCCCCCCCCCCCCCCCCCCCCCCCCTAGTCGTCGGCAGCGTCAGATGTGTATAAGAGACAGCCAGCCACGCGGCCAAGCCGATCAGCGCCAGAACGACGATGAACGCTAAAATAAAGGTCAAAGGGCCTTGCATGCTTGTCCCCGGCAAATGGCGCTTGTCTCATGCGGCCAATGGTCGAAATCCATCCCGACCACAAGCCCGCGACGCCCCAGAAGTTCGATCCCTTAACACCCAACGGCAAGTTCTGCCGTCCCCCAGTTCTTAATAACCCATGAATCGTCCGATCCAAAACGACTTCTTGGGCTTTGTTCCGGAGCCAAGCAGTTGGGTTAACGAGGGTTTTGGAAACGTAGAATCCCGGGGGCGAAACCCGGCGTCTCAAGGAGGGACATCCGCCGCCGACATCTTAACCAGCCGTTAACCATACACGCGGCAAATTCTGCCTAGCTCCGGGCCTGATCCGGGGCAAGGAGCCGCAAGCCATGTCCATCAACGACCTCCCGGTGCTCTCGGCGCTTCGCACCAAGATGCAGTGGCACCAGGAACGCCAGCGCGTCCTGTCCGAGAACGTCTCCAATTCCGACACGCCCAACTTCCGGCCGCGCGACCTGGTCGAGCCCAAGTTCGACAAGACCGGCGCGGTCACCGGCTCGATGGGGCCGCTCGCGATGGCCCGGACCAGCGCCTCGCACATGACGCCCTCCGGCGCGCCGTCGAGCTTCGATCAGAACAAGAATGCGGGCTTCGAGACCCGCCCTGCAGGCAACGCCGTCAACCTCGAGGAGGAGATGATGAAGTCCGCCTCGAACCAGATGGATTACGCGGCCGCGACCTCGCTCTACTCCAAGAGCCTGCATCTGCTGAAGACGGCGATCGGCAAAGGCTAGAGCATGATCCGGAAAAGTGTGCAGCGGTCTTTCGACGAGATCATGCTCAAACAAAGAGCCTAGGGGAGGCCTATCGTGGCGAATGACAGCAGCGACTTTGCTCGTTCGATGGCAATTGCGACCTCCGGCCTGCGCGCCCAGGCCGGGCGCATGCGGGTGATCTCGGAGAACATCGCGAACGCGGACTCCACCGCCCAGAGTGCCGGCGGCGATCCCTACCGGCGCAAGGTGCCGACCTTCTCCTCCGCGCTCGACCGCACGCTGGACGCGCAGGTCGTCACGCTCGGCAAGATCAGGCCCGACCAGTCCAACTTTCGCGTCAAATACGAGCCGAACAATCCGGCTGCAGACGCGAGCGGCAACGTCAAATATCCGAATGTGAACTCGGTGGTCGAAATGACCGACATGCGCGATGCGCAGCGGTCCTATGAGGCCAATCTCAACATCATCAGTGCGACGCGCCGGATGATCCAGCGCACGCTCGACATCCTCAAGGCCTGAACAGGAGGCTCAAAGTCATGGCTTCACCGACGATTGCCGCCAACGCCTATGCCAACCTCGCGCGGGTGCTCGAAAACAGCGCCGCCGGCAAGGGATCCGAGACGAGCGGCCCGTCCTTCGCCGCGCTGCTCAAGGACTCCATCGGCAGCGTCATGGAGTCCGGCCGCAAATCCGATGCGCAGACCGTGGCCATGGCGAGCGGCAAGGCCAACGTGATGGACGTGGTAACCGCGGTAGCCGAAACCGACGTCGCCGTCTCGACGCTGGTGTCGGTGCGCGACCGCGTGATCCAGTCCTACGAAGACATCATGAAGATGGCGATCTGAGTTTCTCGCACTCGTCATTGCGAGCGCAGCGAAGCAATCCAGAATCTTACCGCGGATGCGTCTCTGGATTGCTTCGCTGCGCTCGCAATGACGGGAAGAGGGCGTGGCCTCCTCGCGATAGCGGGGGGAAGGCGAGTGTGGAATAGAGGATTTGTGCAATGACCGGACCTGAAACGCTTGACGTGGCCCGCGATGCGATCTGGACGATCGTGATCGTGTCGTCGCCGCCGATGGTGGTGGGGCTCGTGGTTGGTGTCGTGGTGTCGCTGTTCCAGGCGCTGACGCAGATCCAGGAGCAGACCCTGATCTACGTGCCGAAGATCCTCGCCATCTTCGCGACCATGCTGCTGGCATTACCCTTCATGGCCGACGCGCTCCATTCCCACATGCTGCGGATATCGTCGCGAATCATCGGCGGCTGAGGCAGTATGCGTGCACCATGCGCATCGACATCTCGCTGCTGCCGGCGCTCGCCGCGGCCTTCATGCTCGCCTTCGCCCGGGTCGGCGCGATGGTGATGCTGCTGCCGGGGCTCGGCGAGACCAATATTCCGACGCGCATCAAACTGTCGATCGCGCTGCTGCTCACGCTGATCATCCTGCCGCTTCATCGCAACGCCTACCATGTCGACATGGGTTCGATCGCCTCGCTCCTGGTGCTGATGCTGCATGAGATCGCCATCGGCATCGTGCTCGGCGCGACCGCACGCGTGACGCTCGCCGCCCTCCAGGTCGCCGGCGCCGTCATCGCGCAACAGATGGGGCTCGGCTTCGTCACCTCGGTCGATCCGACGCAGGGCCAGCAGGGCGTGCTGGTGGGCAACTTCCTGACCATGCTAGGCGTGACGCTGCTGTTCGCGACCGACAGCCATCATCTCGTGATCGCCGCCCTGAACGACAGCTACGCGATCTTCGCGCCCGGCGAGACGATGTCGAGCGGCGACGTCGCCTCGCTTGCGACGCGCGCCTTCGCCGCCGCCTTCCGCCTGGGACTTCAGCTCGCCGGGCCGTTCCTGGTGTTCGGTCTCGTCTTCAATATCGGGCTTGGCGTCCTGGCGCGGCTGATGCCGCAGATGCAGGTCTATTTCGTCGGCGTGCCGCTCTCGATCTTCGCCGGCTTCCTCGTGCTCGCCGTGGTGCTCACGGCGATGATGGGCACCTTCCTCGACTATTTCATCGGTGTGATGCACCAGATGATGCCGCTCAGGTAAGAGGGATCAATGGCGGACGACAACGATCCCGAGAGCCAAACAGAAGACCCGACACAAAAACGTCTCGACGAGGCGCTCGAGCGCGGCGACGTCGCCAAGAGCCAGGAGATCAACACCTGGTTCATGATCGCGGGCGGCACGCTCGTGTTCTCGACCTTCTCGGGCTCGGTCGGCGGAGGCCTGTTGATGCCGATGCGCAATTTGCTGGCGAATGCCTGGATGATCAGGACGGACGGCAAGAGCCTGATGGCGCTGATGCAACAGCTCGAATTCGCCGTCATCGCCGCGATCGGCGTGCCGCTGCTGATGCTGGTGCTCGCCGCGATCGCCGGCAACATGCTCCAGCACCGGCTGGTGTGGTCGGGCGAATCCCTGAAGCCGAAGCTCAGCAAGATCTCGCCCGGCGCCGGCTTCAAGCGCATCTTCGGCAAGCAGGCGGCGGCGAACTTCCTCAAGGGCATCGGCAAGCTGGTCGGGCTCGGCGCCGTCATGACCATGGTCCTGTGGCCGGAGCGGCATCGCGTTGAAGCCATGGTCAAGCTCGATCCGTCCGCAATGCTCGGCGTCACCACCAGCATGACCGTGCACCTGCTCGGCGCGGTGGTTGCCGCGCTCGCCGTCGTGGCGCTCGCCGACTACCTGTTCCAGTACCGAAGCTGGTTCCAGCGCCAGAAGATGTCGAAGCAGGAGATCAAGGAAGAGTTCAAGCAGTCCGAAGGCGACCCGCACATCAAGGGCAAGATCCGCCAGCTCCGCCATGCTCGCGCCAAGAAACGCATGATGGCGGCGGTTCCAAAGGCCTCCGTGGTCATCACCAACCCGACCCACTATTCGGTGGCGCTGTCCTACGAGCGCGGCATGCAGGCGCCGATCTGCGTCGCCAAGGGCGTCGACAATCTCGCCTTCAAGATCAGGGAGATCGCCGGCAAGCACGACATTCCGATCGTCGAGAACGTGCCGCTGGCGCGGGCGCTCTATGCCACCGTGGAAATCGACCAGGAAATCCCGGTCGAGCACTACCATGCTGTTGCCGAGGTCATCGGCTACGTCATGCGGCTGAAGCGCGGATTCGGCGCCGGACGGCAATAAAGCACCCGAAAAGTACCGGAAATGGCTGTAAACTGGGAATCAGCTTACGTTTCGCCCCTGCCGCCCTTGCGCCTGAAGGTCCGATTCAGGCAGGGAGGGCACGTTGCGCGCGGTTCGCGCGTTCTTTTTCCTGCCGACAGGCTGCGCTGACCTGGGATGACCGCCGAGACCGACCACAACCTGTCACGTGAGCCTGTTGCGGCGCATGAGCCGCCGCAGCGCTCGGGCAGCATCGCGCTGGTGTTCCTGGTGGCGGCGACGCTCGTGGCGGTGGCTGTCGGGCTGATGACGCTCGGCCGGACACAGGCGCAGCCCTATATCCTTGGCATCCTCGCCGTGCTGGCGATGGTCGGTCTGTTCAACCTGTTCGCCTTTGCAGCCGGCATCGTCCGCTTCGCCGACCGCAATCTCGACGATCCCATCATCGCCCGTATCTCCGATCATGCCTTTGACGGGCTCGCGGTGACCGATCCGCGCGGCCATGTCGTCTATTCCAACGCAGCCTATCTGACCATGACCGGCGCTTCCGGCCCGCAGGACGTGCGGCCCGTCGAGCGCGTCTTCATCGGCAATCCCGATGTGTCAGAGGCGGTGTTCCGCCTGCTGAAGGCCGCGCGCGAAGGCAAGCGGCAGCAGGAGGAGGTGCGCATCTCCGGCCATGACGGCAGCCAGGGACGCTGGCTGCGCATGCGGGTGCGTCCGCTCGGCACGGGCAAGCGCGAGGCCAGATATGCCGTGTGGTCGATCGCCGACATCACCCGCGACCGCGAGCGCCAGGAGGATGTATTCCAGGAGCTCCAGCATGCGATCGAATATCTCGATCACGCCCCCTGCGGCTTCTTCTCCGTCAATCCGGCCGGCGAGCTCGCTTACGTCAACGCAACGCTCGCCAACTGGCTCGACTATGATCTCGCCGAGATCGGCTCGGGCGGCCTCAAGCTCACCGACATCGTCTCCGGCGATGGCGCCTCGCTGCTGACGTCGATCGTGGCGGTGCCGGGCGAAGTCAAGACGGAAGTCTTCGACATCGACCTGCGCATGCGCACCGGCAGGACCATGCCGGTGCGGCTCTATCACAAGCTGGCCTTCGGGGCCGACGGCACGCCGGGCCCGTCGCGCACCCTCGTGATCAGCCGCGCCCGCGACGAGCGCAGCGATCCCGACCGCGCCGCCGAAGTGCGCTTCATGCGCTTCTTCGACCACACGCCGATGGCGATCGCCACCGTCGATCGCGGCGGCAATGTGGTGCGGGCGAATGCGCGTTACGCCAAGCTGGCGCAGGGCCTCGGCCTCGATAGCGCCGGCAGGTCGATCTTCCGCGCAATCAATTCGCGCGACCGGAACCTGCTGATCGCGGCGATCAACCGCGCCGCCGAAGGCCAGGCCGACGTCTCGCCGGTCGAGGTGGCGCTGGAAGGGGCCAAGGAGCGCTGGGGCCAGTTCTTCGTAACGCCGGTGGAGGAGGACGAGCGCGATACGGAAGCTGCGATCGTCTACATGCTCGAGACCACCGAGCGGCGCGCGCTGGAGAACCAGATCAACCAGTCGCAGAAGATGGAGACGGTCGGCCAACTCGCCGGCGGCATCGCCCACGACTTCAACAACGTGCTGTCCGCCATCATGATGGCGAACGACTTCCTGTTGAACGCGCACAAGCCGACCGATCCGTCGTTCCAGGACATCATGCAGATCAAGCAGAACGCGACGCGGGCTGCGACCCTGGTGCGACAGCTTCTCGCATTCTCGCGCCGCCAGACGCTGCGGCCGCAGGTGCTCGATCTCGGCGATGCGCTCTCCGATCTCACCATGCTGCTCCGCCGGCTGATCGGCGAGAAGGTGAAGCTCGATCTCGTCCACGGCCGCGACCTCTGGCCGGTCAAGGTCGACGTCTCCCAGTTCGAGCAGGTCATCGTGAATCTCGCCGTCAATGCACGCGATGCGATGCCCGACGGCGGCAAGCTGATCATTCGCACCGCCAACGTCGCCACGGACGAAGCGGGCAAGCTCGCCTATAAGGGCATGCCGGCGGCGGACTATGTGCGGATCGAGGTCGCCGACACCGGCACCGGCATCCCCGCCGACATCCGCGACAAGATCTTTGAGCCGTTCTTCTCGACCAAGGAGGTCGGGAAGGGCACGGGCCTCGGCCTGTCCACAGTCTACGGCATCGTCAAGCAGACCGGCGGCTTTATCTACGTGGATTCCGAGCCCGGTAAGGGTACCTCGTTCCACATCTTCCTGCCGCGGCATGATGCCGAACCCGAAGCGCAGGTCGAGACGCCGGTGGCCGGCACCGCCGCCCCGGCGAACGGCGCGGCCAAGGACGCGCCCGCTGCCGAAGCCAAGCCGCGAACCGACCTTACGGGCCAGGGTACCATCCTGCTCGTCGAGGACGAGGAGGGACTGCGCGCACTCAACGCGCGCGGCCTGCGCTCGCGCGGCTACACCGTGGTCGAGGCCGAGAACGGCGTCGAGGCCATGGAGGTGCTGGACGAGCAGAGCGGCGCGATCGATCTCGTCGTCTCCGACGTCGTGATGCCGGAGATGGACGGTCCGACGCTGCTGAAGGCGATGCGGGAGAAGAACCCCGACATCAAGTTCATCTTCGTCTCCGGCTATGCCGAGGATGCCTTCGAGAAGAGCCTGCCTGAAGGCCAGCAGTTCGACTTCCTGCCAAAGCCGTTCACGTTGAGCCAGCTCGTCGCCGCCGTGAAGGAGACGATGAAGGCTGGGTGAGGCGTTGTTGGTGAGGATCGGGCGATATGTTGCCGCATACTCGGTGTCGTCCTGGCGAAGGCTAGGACCCAACCGCGTGATCTATCGATAGGACCTCCGGGGCGAGTACCGTCCGCCTAACCAAATCCTGGGGTAATGGGCCCTGGCTTTCGCCAGGACGATCTCAGGGAGGGTTCGCAAATGACAGGTAATTCCGCACCGACCCGCGACTGAGGGCCGCAGCCGCAGGTCCCGAAACCGGCTTCACTTTTGAGTTCCACTGACCATCTTAATGGCACTTCCCCATGCCGGGGATTTGGGAAACGCACATGAATTTCTCGTTACGCAGCCGCAGTCTCGTGAAGACGCTGGCCGTCGTGCTGGCGCTGGCGCTGCCGACCGCGCTCGCGATTACCTCCGCCGACGCGCGCGTAGGTGGTGGCTTCTCGTCGGGCTCGCGCGGTTCGCGAACCTTCTCCGCGCCGCCGTCGACCTCGACCGCGCCGGGCACGGCCACACCCTTCAACCGCACCTATAGCCAGCCGGGCGCGAACTCGACCGCGCCGATGGGCGGCGGCTTGTTCAATCGCCCGGGCGGCAGCATGCTGCGCGGCCTCGCGGCAGGCTTCATCGGCGCCGGCCTGTTCGGCCTGTTGTTCGGCGGCGGCCTGTTCGGTGGCCTCGGCGGCCTGTCGTCGATCCTCGGCCTGATCATCCAGATCGTGCTGGTCGTGTTCCTGGTGCGGATGGCGATGTCCTGGTGGCAGCGCCGGCACACGCCGCAGACGGCTTATGCCGGAGCGGGCGCAGGCAGCGGACCGCAGCCGAGCTATCGCAGCGGCCTTGGTTTCGGGCTCGGCGCCAACAACGCGCCGCTGGAGATCCAGCCGGCCGATTACGAGACCTTCGAGCGTCTGCTCGGAGATATCCAGGCCGCCTGGTCGAGCGAGGATGTTGCAAAGCTGCATACGCTCGCGACGCCGGAAATGGTCGCCTATTTCGAAAAGGATCTGGCGGAGAACCGCGCCCGCAACGTCGCCAACAAGGTCTCCAACGTAAAGCTTCTGCAGGGCGACCTGGCGGAAGCCTGGCGCGAGGACGTGACCGACTATGCCACTGTCGCGATGCGCTTTTCGTTGACCGACAAGACGGTCGATCGCAATACCGGCGCGATCGTCGCCGGCGGCGAGCAGCCGAGCGAAGTCACTGAGGTCTGGACCTTCGCCCGCCGGCCCGGCAGCAACTGGGAACTGTCGGCGATCCAGCAGACCAACTGACCGGTTTGCAAATCAGGGAACAAGGGCGTCGTGCTCCTGCACGGCGCCCTTTTTGTTTGAACACTTCACGTCACGGTGGCGGAATAATGCGGCGCGCGTCGGGTTCGAGTCAGGCGGCGACCAAAAAAACAATCACAACCGGAGGAAGCGATGACCCGTTTCGAGAGACCGACGACACTCCCAAGCCTCGCGCTCGCCGTGGCTGCGCTGGCCTTGCTCGCGGCACCGTCCGCGCTGGCGCAATCGGCGAACATGACCTTCTTCGTCGCCTCCAGCGGCCCCGGCAAGGGCGCCGATCTCGGCGGCATCGACGGCGCAGACGCGCAATGCCAGAAGCTCGCGCAGTCCGTCGGCGCCGGCAGCAAGACCTGGCATGCGTATCTCTCGACACAGGCCGCCGACGGCAAGCCGGCTGTCAACGCGCGCGACCGCATCGGCAAGGGGCCGTGGCAGAATGTGAAGGGCGTCGTGATCGCCAAGGATGTCGCCGATCTGCACAGCCCCGCCAACAATCTCACCAAGCAGACCGCTCTGAACGAGAAGGGCGAGGGGATCAACGGCGTCGGCGACCAGCCGAACCGGCATGATGTCCTCACGGGATCGCAACCCGACGGCACCGCTTTTGCCGGTCCGGATGATCGCACCTGCAAGAACTGGACGTCGAGCACGCAAGGCGCCGCGATGGTCGGCCATCTCGATCGCCGGGGCCTGCGCGACGACGAGCCCTCGAAATCCTGGAACAGCTCGCATCCTTCGCGCGGACCGGACGGCGGCTGCTCGCAGGCCGACCTGAAGAGCACCGGCGGCGACGGGCTGCTCTACTGCTTCGCGGCGAATTGAGGCGAAAGCGGCTCTCTCTCTCTTCATCGTCATTGCGAGGAGCGACTTGTCCGCCGTAGCTCGAAGAGCGAAGGCGGAAGCGACGAAGAAATCCAGACTTTCTCCGAGTTGGGATTCTAGATTGCTTCGCGGAGCCTGTCATCGGGCCGCGCTACGCACGCACCCGGTGGCTCGCAATGACGGTATGTGTCCCGCAGGATTCCGTCTGGCAACGACGGAACCTGCGTCGCATGCTAGGCTTGTCCCGACGCGCTTCTCCAAGGACTGCCCCTCATGAAATACGAGCTCTATTACTGGCCCGAGATCCAGGGCCGCGGTGAATATGTGCGGCTTGCGCTGGAGGAAGCGAAGGCGGCCTATGTCGATGTGGCGCGCGGGCCGCGCGGCACCGCGGCAATGATGAAGATGATGGATGCGCAGGGCGGAACGCCGCCCTTTGCGCCGCCGTTCCTGAAAGCCGGCAAGCTCATCATCGGCCAGACCGCCAACATCCTGCTTTACCTGGGCAGCCGCCACGGCCTCGCGCCAAAGACCGTGGCCGGCAGATTGTGGGTGCATCAGCTCCAGCTCACGATCGCCGATTTCGTGCTTGAGATCCACGACACCCATCATCCGCTCGGGCCGTCGCTCTATTACGAGGATGCACGGCCGGCAGCGAAGAAGCGCACGGCTGGATTCTGGAAGGAGCGCGTGCCGAAATATCTCGGCTATTTCGAGCAGCTTCTCGATGCCAATGGTGGCGTCTACGTCACCGGCCGTCGGCTGACCTACGTCGATCTCTCGCTGTTCCAGATCGTCGACGGCATGCGCTACGCGTTTCCGAAACGCATGCGCGCTTTTGAGAAGGAGATCCCCGGCCTCGTCGCGTTGCGCGACCGCGTCGCGGCGCGTCCGAACATCAAGGCCTATCTCGCAAGCGAGCGCCGCATTCCCTTCAACGAGCAGGGCATCTTCCGCCGCTACAAGGAGCTCGACGCTTAAGCTACCAGACGCCGGGCAGCAGCCGATGGCGCACGCGCAGCGCATAGTCGGCATAGCCGGGCAGGCCCTGGATCAGCGTGCGCTCCTCGATGCGGATGCGGATCGCAAGCAAGGCGACGAACACCGGCAGCATCGCGACGCCCCACCATGAGCCGACCAGCAGCGGCACCCCCAGGAAGAACAGCACCATGCCGCTGTACATGGGATGCCGCACATAGGCGTAAGGTCCGGTCGAGACCACGTGCTGCGCGCGCTCGGTTTGCAGCTTCACCACGGGCGCGGCGAACGAGTTCTCGCGAAACACCCATAGCGTGAAGGCTGTCGAGGCGAGGTACAGCACCAGGCCGAGCACTTGCAAGGCGAGCGGCATGTCGGAGGCGCGGTAACGTCGCTCCAACCCCATCGCGACCAGCCAGACAAGCATCGCCACGATGAACGTGGCCATGAAGACCTTGTCTGCGGCCGGCTGATCCTTCTGGATGACGGGTCTGAGGCGTTCCGCAAGCAGTGCCGGATCGAGCCGGTACAGCCACCAGCCGCAGAGCGGGCCGAGCAGGGCGGAGGTGATCAGCCACACCCACAGGGAGGGCCAGTCCAGCGTGCCGGCGGACGCGAACAGTAGCGCGCCCATCGCGACGACAACGATCGTGTTCTGCAAGAGCAGTCTTGCGATCATACGCGTTTCCCGCAATTCGCGCATGATGCTAGCGCCGCTATCTGGCAAAGATGCGGCCTGAAGGCGGGCGAGAGCCGGGGTTAGAGCATGATCCGGAACGTGTCTGCGCGGAGATCTTGCTCAAGCAACAACCTAAAGCGCGTCGCGCTTCAGGCGTACTGATCGATCCGCGTGCCCTGGCCCGGCGGCAGCGGCGGAGCCGGCGGCGGCTGATAGCTGGAATCGGAATCTTTGGCCTTGGTCTGGTCGTCCTGCTGCTTGGTCGTGTCGTTGTTCGGCACCACGATCGCGATCGGAGGCGGCGTAACGCTGGAAACACTCATCCGCAAATCCTCACAGATAGAAACACGCGACCATGACCCGCGGGAGCCAAAACTTCCGTGAAGCAGATCGTTAAAATGCGAGGGAATCCTGGGCGCGCTTGCGCTTCCCGCTCACTCGTCCCTCGGCCGCGTGATCGCGATCGAGGCTTCGGTCTTGGTGCGCGTGCACTCCATGTTCAGCCGCTTGTAGCGCATCGACACTTTGTCGCCGCGCAAAATGCCCATGCGCTTGAGGCAGCGCGTCGCGCCGGTCGTGGTGTCGTCCTTCGGCAGCGTGAAGATGATCGCGGCCGCCGAGGCGACCAGATCGTAGAACTGCGGCGTCGGCCGCCGGTCGCCCTTGGCATAGAGCTCGTTGGAATAGGTCTGCCCCTGTGCGCGACAGCCGAGCGACAATTCCTTCGCCGCCGGGTGGTTGAGGTAGATGATGTTGGCGGCCTTGAAGTTGACCTTCAGCCCGTCGATGCCGTTTCCGAGCTGCTTTGCAATGTCGTCGCACTGGTCCGCGCGCGCAGGCGAGGCGACGGCGGCAAGGCCGGTGATTGCGGCGGCGGCCAGAATCGCGCCGCGAACGTTCAAGTTCAATGTCATGATGAAAAGCCCCTTCCGGGGCGCATTCAAGCGTCGGCGGGACCGAAGTGCAAGGGCGTAACCCGGCGTGGTTGTGCAGAGCCGATCGATCCTGACTGCCGAACGACAGCGGTCGGAACGACCGGTCCGGGACCGCAAATAGGGATGGCCGGACGGCACAGAGCTCCCTTCCTTTTACCCCCAAAATGCGCTTAGAACGCTTCCATGCCAGGGGCCTGCAAGAGGGCTCCGAAAACCCGAGATCGCCCCCATGAACGCTCCCACCGCCTTTCCCGACCAGTCCCAGCCCGTTCCGCCCTACAAGCACACCCCGCTGTTTCCGCTGGGCAAGGACGAGACGCCCTACAAGAAGATTTCCAGCGAGGGCGTGCGGGTCGAAAAGGTCCTCGGCAAGGACATGCTGGTGGTGTCGCGCGAGGCGCTGCGGGCGCTTTCGGAGGCGGCCTTCGGCGAGATCAACCACTATTTGCGGCCGGGGCATCTGAGGCAGCTTCGCGCGATCCTGGAAGACGGCGAGGCCAGCCCGAACGACAAGTTCGTCGCGCTCGACTTCCTGAAGAACGCCAACATCGCCGCCGGCGGCGTCCTGCCGATGTGCCAGGACACCGGCACCGCGATCATCATGGGCAAGAAGGGCTGCAACGTCATCACCGACGGCGAGGACGAGGCGGCGCTGTCGGAAGGCGCGCGTGATGCGTATCTCCGCCGCAACCTGCGCTACTCGCAGGTCGCACCGCTGTCGATGTACGAGGAGAAGAACACCGCCAACAACATGCCGGCGCAGTGCGAGATCTACGCCGAGGGCGATGACGCCTATAAGTTCATGTTCATGGCGAAGGGCGGCGGCAGCGCCAACAAGAGTTTTCTTTTCCAGGCAACACCCTCGGTGCTGACCAAGGATCGGCTGCTCGCCTTCCTGAAGGAAAAGGTGTTGACGCTAGGCACTGCGGCGTGTCCGCCCTATCACCTCGCGATCGTGATCGGCGGCACCTCGGCCGAGCTCTGCATGAAGACGGTGAAGCTCGCCTCCGCGCGCTATCTCGACGCGCTCCCGACCCACGGCTCGCCCGACGGCAATGCCTTCCGCGACGTCGAGATGGAGCAGGAGATCCACAAGATGACGCAGTCGCTCGGCGTCGGCGCGCAGTTCGGCGGAAAATATTTCTGCCACGACGTGCGCGTGATCCGCATGCCGCGCCATGGCGCCTCGCTCCCGATCGGGTTAGGCGTGTCGTGCTCGGCCGACCGTCAGGTGCTCGGCAAAATCACGAAGGACGGCATCTATCTCGAGGAGCTCGAGCACAATCCGGCGCAGTACCTGCCGCAGGTCGAGCAGACCCTTGGCGGCGAAGTCGTCAAGATCGACCTCAATCAGCCGATGAAGGACATTCTGGCGACGTTCGCGAAATACCCGATCAAGACGCGGGTCTCGATGACCGGCACCATGATCGTGGCGCGCGACTCGGCGCACGCCAAGCTGCGCGAGCGGCTGGAGAAGGGCGAGCCGCTTCCGGATTATTTCAAGAACCACCCTGTCTATTACGCTGGTCCTGCCAAAACGCCTGAGGGCTACGCCTCCGGCGCGTTCGGGCCGACCACCGCGGGCCGCATGGACTCCTTCGTCGACCAGTTCCAGGCCGCTGGCGGCTCGATGGTGATGGTGGCGAAGGGCAACCGCGCGCCGGCCGTGCGGGAGGCGTGCAAGAAGTATGGCGGCTTCTATCTCGGCTCGATCGGCGGTGCCGCGGCGAACCTTGCCGAGCACTGCATCAAGAAGGTCGAGGTGCTCGAATATCCCGAGCTTGGGATGGAAGCGATCTGGCGCATCGAAGTGGTCGATTTCCCGGCGTTCATCATCATCGACGACAAGGGCAACGACTTCTTCAAGGAGTTGAACCTCGGCTAGCGCGCGTCCTCGCAGGAGCTCGCAAGGCATCCTGATCAAGTCGCCACGCGTGCGGCCGCGCCGTCGGCCGTGCGCGCGGCTTCGATTCGTTCGGCCGGACCAGTTCTGCCTGAACCAACCAGGCTCCGCCTGAACCAAACAAGGCTATTCATCCCGTGTCATTCCCGACAACAAGTCCGCCGCTCGCTCGCGCTCTCGCCGAACGCAATTACGACCAGCCGACGCCTGTGCAGATCGCCGTGCTCGCGGACGAAGCTGTCGACCGCGATTTGCTCGTGTCCGCGCAGACGGGCTCAGGCAAGACAATCGCCTACGGGCTCGCCATTGCCAAGAATCTGCTCGGCAGCCAGGAGCGCTTCGAGCGGGCTGCCGCACCGCTTGCCTTGATCGTCGCGCCGACCCGCGAACTCGCCTTGCAGGTCCATCGCGAGCTTGCATGGCTCTATCAACATGCGGATGGGCGCGTCGTCTCCTGCGTCGGCGGCATGGATCCGCGCCGCGAACAGCGCGAGCTTGCCGCCGGCGCTCACATCGTGGTCGGGACGCCCGGCCGACTGAGCGATCACTTGCGGCGCGGCCATCTCGACATCTCGGAATTGAGGACTGTCGTTCTCGACGAGGCCGACGAGATGCTCAATCTGGGTTTTCGCGAGGATATGGAGTTCATTCTCGAGACCACGCCGGACACACGCCGCACCCTGTTGTTCTCGGCGACCTTTCCGCGTGGCATCGTTGCGCTGGCAAAGCAGTACCAGCAACAGGCGTTTCGGATCGAGGTCGCCGGCGATGAAGGCGGGCATGCGGACATCGAGTACCGCGCCATCCGGATTGCCCCTGGCGATGTCGAGCACGCGGTCGTCAATGTCTTGCGTTTTTTCGAGTCGCCGAGCGCGCTTGTGTTCTGCAACACGCGGGATGCCGTCAGGCATTTGCAGGCGGCGCTGCTCGAGCGCGGTTTTTCCGTGGTCGCGCTCTCCGGCGAGTTGACGCAGAACGAGCGAACCCAGGCGCTGCAGGCGTTGCGGGATGGTCGTTCCCGTGTCTGCGTGGCCACCGACGTGGCGGCGCGCGGCATCGATCTGCCGAGCCTCGACCTCGTCATTCACGCGGATCTGCCGAACGATGCGGAGGTCATGCAGCATCGCTCGGGCCGCACCGGCCGTGCGGGCCGGAAGGGTGTCAGCGTCCTGCTGGTGCCGCCCGCAAGACGACGGCGCGCGGAGCTGCTGCTGAATCTGTCCGGTACAGACGCCGTCTGGACCACAGCTCCCCAGGCGGACGAGATCCGCAAGCTCGATCACGAACGCATGCTGAAGGATGCGGTATTCACCGAGGAGACGACCCCCGACGATCTGGTGCTGGCGCGGGCCCTGCTTGCGGAACGGTCGCCCGAGGATATCGCCGCGGCGCTCGCGCGTCTCTATCGCGCGCGGCTTCCTTCGCCCGAAGACATTCTTGATCCCGGCGAGGATCGCGGCCGGGCGCGCGACGGGCGCGGTCGAGACAACGCGAGAGCCTCGCGCGACGACGACCGTTCCGCCGGGCCCCGCTCGAAGGCTGGAAAATCATCGTCGCGTCACGGCATGGCGGAGGCCAGCGTCTGGTTTCGCGCCGCCATTGGACGGCGAAAGAACGCGGAGGCGCGCTGGCTTTTGCCGATGATTTGCCGTCGGGGCGGTATCGATAAGCGTGACATCGGCGCCATCCGGATCATGGACACCACCACCGAGTTCGAGATTTCCGAGCGGGTCGCCGAATCCTTCGCCGTCAAGATTCGCCGTCCGGACAAGGAAGACAGCATACGCATCGAGCCGATGGCAGGTGCTCCCCAAGCTCAGGCGCCTTCGGACAAGCGCGGACCTCGGCGCGAAGCCGACGACACCGATCACGGCGCTCGTCGCCGCGACGAGTCCCGTGATCCGACAACAGGCAAGCAGCGCAGCAAGTCGCGCGCCGATGGCGGATCGAAATTCGCGGGCGATCCGGGGTTCGGCCAGACCAAGAAGAAGCACCGGAGCAAGTCCGGTCACACCAGCCAACCGTACCAGGCAAGTGAATGGCCTGCGAAGGGTGCTCGCGGAAAGAAGGCCAAAAAGGATCGCCGCGGTTGATCTGTTGCCGCCGGCCTCCGCGTGACGGTTCAAACTGGAGCCATCATGCCTTAATTGCGCGGCGCGCTTGCCGGGGGCGGTTGTGCCGCCTGTGACTTTGACGCCGATTTCGGGGGCTGCGGCTGTTTTACATTCTCCTTCGAGGCCTGAGCGCGCGGCTCTTGATCCGGCTGCCTGGCACCCTGCGCCGGGGTGGTGGAGATGTTGATGTTCAGCAGCTTCCACTGCCGCGACGAGGACTCGTAAAGTAGATCGAACTTCACCTGCTGCGGGCTGGTTGGCACGTAGCCGGATACGTGTAACCGGCCGGCGCCGTCGATTTCGGGGGGAGTACTGAGTTGCGGCGACAGCAACATCACGCTGAACAGGCTGATATTGCTTCGCCGCATCTCGGAAAATACCTGCGCAAGATCGGCCGAACTATTCCTGGCCTGGAAATCCAGCGCGGCGAGATCGCGCAAGACTGTGTAGTTGCCGGCCCGATTGGCGTCGTTCAACGTCAGCAACGTCGCGCGCACCAGCAATAGCGCCTGCTCGATCGGCACCTGCACCTTGCCCGGCGCGGGAGAGGCTGGCTTGTCGCTGGCGGGGGCAGCAGGCGAGGCAGCCGGTGCGGGCATCGCGGTCGGAGCTGGAGCCTCCGACTGAGCCACGCTCAACGTCGGCAGCATTGCAACCGCGAACGTCGCCGCCGCGAGGATAGCGATGCCGCTTTGCGGCCGGAAGGTTTCGGCCATCACCATCCGACACGCAGGCCGGCCCGCGCTCCGACGATGCTCTGATTGGTGGAATAGCCAACGCCGCCAGTGAGCTGGAAGTTGTCATTGAGCCGGACGGCGCCGTTGATTGCGAGCCCATTCTGGCCCTGGAAATTGCCGTAATTCATGGTGAAGGCGACGCGCTCGCTCGGCAGCACGGTCGGCACGCCGGCCATGGCGAAGGCCATCGCGACGCCGGCGGTCGCCTTGCTGGTGCGGCTCGAGACGTCGTCGATTCGGGCGTTCACACCGGCCAGCGCAGATTGGACCTCGCCGCCGAGCCCGGCGATACTGGCATCGACATAGCTCTTGTTGGCGGCATCGGTCCCGGCGACCGGCGCAGCCACGTTCTGCACCCGGTTGCCGCCCATGCTGACGGTAGCGCCGCTGCCGACCAGCAGGGCGGTCGAGACGTTGGCGGTCCCGATATTGGACGTCGTAGCGTTGACGGTGGTGGCATTGACCGTGGTCGCAAAGACCGTCGGCGTCGTGACCGATGTCGTCGCGTTGAGCGTATCAGTGGTGAGGCCGCCGGCGACGGTAGCACCGCCGTTGAAGGTCGCATGGCCCGTCACGATCAAACTGCCGCCGACGGTGGCGTTGTTCGTTACGCTGAGCGAGTTGAGTGTCGCAAGACCGTTCGTGGTCAGGGTATCGGTCGTGATATTGCCGGTGTTGCTGATGCCTGACGTGCCGAGCGTGCTGGCCAAAGTCACGGCGCCGTTGAAGACTGCCGTCCCGTTGAACGTCGCTGTCGTGCCGGCCGCAAAGTTGCTGTCGCCGTTGACGTTGGTGGTTCCGTTCAGGGCCGTGGTGTTGTCGACCGTGACGGCTGTGGCGTGAATAGCATCGAACGCCAATGTGCCGAAGACCGGATCGAATGGGCTCGAGCAATCGCTATCCTGTACGACGGTGACCAATTGCTCGCCTCCGGAAGTAAAGGCGCAGAGGGTGTGGAGGTCGGCGTGGGCCGGTCTCACGTCGATGATGGTGCTTGCGACACACAGTGGGACGATCGCCAAAGCGACCAACGTCGACGATTTTTGTGCTGAATATTCGCGCGCCATCTTGTCCTGTCGCATCATGTTCTCATTCCAACCCGCAAGTGGCGACGATGGTGGGGCGGCGCGTCGGAGCTCGCATCAACCGTTCGATTGAAATCGTTCTGTTCCATCGGATTCTCCGGCGCGTGTGTTGCCGGTTTGCATCCATCGAGGCCGCAGGCCGGAAACGGAGCGTCAGTGCCCGGAAAATTGGCGAAAGAATCGTCGTGCCGGCGTTGTGCATTTCGTGCGACTTCGCCCCGAAGGCGCAGAACGCCGGGGATGTCATATCGAATGCTATGGAAGTGAGCCGTGGCGTCTGACGCCCGCCGCTGTCGCCGCGCGGCTGATGGTTCGCTCATGTGGCGCGGCTGCCAGTGATCGGCAGCGGAGCGATTCAGTTTGGGGTCGCCGCGGTATTGGTCCGTAGGATGTCAGGATGAGACCTGGTTTCGCGCCAAAAATCCCAGACCTCATGGTGAGGAGCGCCGCTTGCGGCGCGTTCTCGAACCATGAGGCCGAATACGTTCGCTATCCCTATGCGATTGCCCTCCCGCAAGCTGCGGAGAGGGAGTTCTTCAGGCCCGCGTGCCGGTGAAGGGGAAGCTGCCCATCGGGCCGATGCTGGCTTCGCCGGAGATGCTGTCGCCGGAAACCTTGCCGGAAAAAGCGAGCGTCAGCGGCATCGGATTGGTGATCGAGATCTTCCAGGCAACATCGTCGCCATTGACGCTTCCGTCGAAGATCTCGCCGGATTCACCTTCGGCGCCCTGCGTGCCCGTCAGCGCGCTGCCTGCGCTCTTCAGCGTGAGGGTCGTGTTGCGGTCGCCCATCGGTGTGCTGAGGACGATATTCCAGTTTCCGTCGACGGCCATTCCTGTCTCCCTGACCTCTCCCGGCGAACCGCGATGATCCGCGGTTAGTCCGGCGCCGAGCGTATAGCTCAAGTTCAAGCGCCTGCCTAACGCTCTCTTCGCCGCAGTCAGGCGCGGGCGGCGGCGCGCAGGCGGCCAGTGATGATGATGCGGAAGATCAGATATTGTATGGCGAAGGCCGCGACCTTGGCGCCGCCGGCGATGACCGTGACATAGAAGCTCCACAGCTTGAGGTCGCCGGTCCAGGCGGCCGCGATGGTGCCGGCGCCGAGCGCGAACATCAGCACGGCCCAGGCATAGCCCGCGGCGGTGACATATTCCGGAATGACGTCGGTCACGCGCGCCGGCATGTAGCGCAGCAACCAGCCGCGCTTGAGCATGATCGCGCCGATCGCAAAATGCGCGATCGAGGGTTTTGCCAGCACGAAGCGCGGATCGTGGGTGAGAAGGGTGGCGCTCCCCAGCACGATGACGAGCACGAGCGAGGCGTAGGCCATGTAGCCGAGCGAGTTGCCCTTGACGCGGGCATAGATGACCTGTGCGATCGCTCCTGCAATCGCCAACGACGTCGCGAGGATGATGTTGTCGGTTGCGAGATAGATGACCAGGAAGACGATCGTCGAGAGGAAATCGGAGGTGAGGCGGGCGAATACGTCCTTCATCGTCGGGCCTGTCGGTTAGGAGGAGGGCAGTGCAGTCGTGGGCGTACCGTATTTGATCTTACGGTACTCCGGATACCATTTCGTGAAATACATCGCGCTGTTGCGTGCGGCGAACGCTACCGCGAGGCCCGACCAGATCGGCAGGCCGGGCAAGTAGATGAGCACGACGTTGGAGGCCATCATCAACAGTGCTGCCGCGGTCCATGCGGCGGTGATGATGTAGTTGGCGCGCAGGAAGCCCGGCATCGCCGCCGTCTCGGCGGGGACCTCTTCAAGGGCGTATTGCAGCGTGAACGGGTGGCGGGCCAGCATTGAGCCGAGCGAAATGATGAAGATGCCGGCATCGACCGACACTTTCACCGCGAGCGCGCTCAGTGAGGAATCGAGCAGCGCGAGGTAGGCGCCAATGGCGGCGAACAGGATCGCCGATCCGGCGGCGAGGATCTTCACCGAGCGGCCGCGCATGATGTCGATCGCAATGGTGGCAACGCAGATCGTGGAGGCCGTGAACACGCTGGCCTTTGCCGATGCCAGGAACATCAGGAAGCCGAAGGCGCCGTAGGGGGCAAGGATCAGGAAGATTGTCATGAACCGCCTCGCTCAATTTGATCTTTACATTGTAAAGATCAATAGTTCACGCCGGGAGCGGGGTCAAGCCAAATCTTTACAGCGTCAAAATGATGTGAACGATCTGTAAAAAGTGAATTGCAGCAATAGCTTGTGCCGACGCTTCGCCGGCGACGTCGCGCCAGGGCAGGAGCGACAGGATCATCACGGCACACGTAATCAACAGGCTGATGGTGATGAAAATGCCGCCGACCCGGCCGATCTGAAACCGCAGCGAGTTCGTCGCGGCCGACATGCCGATCGGGTGCAGCAGCCGCGACACCAGGAGCGCACCCATCAGGAGGTGAATGCGCAGTGCGGAGGCGCCGGACACCTCGATCATGGCGACCATCATCGTGATGATCGGCACATATTCCATGAAATTGCCGTGGGCGCGGATCGCATTGCGCAGGGCCGTGTTGCCGCCGTCGTTGAAGGCAGCCTTGCTGCTCCGTCGCAGCCGGATCACCTGAAGTGCGAGGACGGCGTAGAGCAGGGCGAGGATCGCGAGATAGAACGCCGTGATGGCTGGCATGTGCATGTGAGGCTCCCTTGAGGTGCGGCAAGCTCTTTACGGAGTCATTCCGGGACGCGCCACTTGGCGCGAGCCCGGAAACCATCATGCGGCGACACGCATGGGGAAATGGATTTCAGGGCTCGTCGCGCGGCACTGGTGACGCAGCTCCGGAATGGGGGGATCAGCGACTACGCCGCTCCGACCCAGTTGCCATGAAAGCCGTCGGGCACGCGGTGGCCGAGCTGCACCAGCGCGACGGGACCTGCCTCGACATCGGTGGCGTTGAACACGGCGAGATCGCTGCGGTTCTCGCGAGCGCGCCAGACCACGGCGAGCAGCCAGCCATCGCCTTCCGCGGCATCCCTGGCACGCTCGACGAACACCGGTTCGGAGATGCTGTCGCCGGCCGGCAGCAGGTAATGGCCGAGGCGCTTTCCCGCACCATCGACATGCACGATGCCGGACAGCGCAGAGAACATCGGCAGGCCTGGATTGGCGCAGGCGTACCAGCCATGGTTGGTCGTCAATCCTGCGCGGCGATCATCGACGCGCGGGAATTCGCCGGTGAGATCGTCGAGATAGGTCTGCTGAAAACGGTCGGTATTGCCGGCCAGATCGAAGGTCCATCGGCAATGGCGTGCGAACGATTTGTCGGGATTGGTCGGCCGGCCGTCGGGATGCGGAAACAGCGGCGCCTCCTCGAACTGCATGACGTCGGCGATGATGCAGTTGCCGTCCTCCCAGGCGTTCATGACGTGGAAGACGTAGCAGGTCTCAGCTCGGAACCAGACTATGTCCTCGGGCCTGCCGTTGCGCTTCATCACGCCGACATAGGCGCCCTTCTCGGGCTCCCACGCGTAGGGCGGCCGGCCCTTCATCGCGCGCTCCATGCTGCCGGTGGTGGGCAGGATCGGAAACAGCACGTGGTTCTCGGTGACGATGAAATCGTGCACCATGCTGGCATAGGGCGCCTCGAAACGCGTGAAGCGCGTCGCCCTGCCTGTGGCGTCGATCGCGCCGTAAGAGAGGGTGGGCGTGAGCGGGCCGCTCGCGTTGTAGCCGAAGAATACCATCTCGCCGGTCGAGGGATCGATTTTCGGGTGTGCGGTGAAGGTGCCGGCAATGCGGCCCTGGTAATTGCAGTAGCCGCGCGTCGCGAGTGTGCCGGGCTCGATCTCGGTCGGCAGGTGACCTTCCTCGAGTGCGAGCAGCTTGCCGGCGTGGAAGATGACGTTGGTGTTGGCTACGCCGCCGTCCGTGATGTGAGCAGGCGCGTCCGGCAGTTTGCGGCCAAAACCACTGCCGAAGAATGCGCGGCCGGCATCGTGCTCGGCCTGCCATTTCGGAGTGCGGACCCAGCGATTGCGGTAGCTCGCGCGGCCGTTCTCCAGATGAAAGGCGTGGAGCATGCCATCGCCGACGAACCAGTGCGCGCCCGGCACCTCGAACTGCGGATTGGGGCCGTTGCGATAGAGCGTGCCGTTCAATTCGCGCGGCAATTCGCCGACGACGTTTAGGAATGGCGCGTCGGCTTCGAACGGGATCGGCGCGCGATTGGCCGGCACTCGGTTGAATACATCCTGCAGCAAGGCGGACCCTCCCTTTATCTTTACACCGTAAAGATACGCTAGTGCCGCCTCGAGCTTTGGTCAAGCGAAATCTTTACACTGTCAAAATGGCGTCATATAACGCCACTCATGGCCAAGACCCAAACCAGCCGCCGCGCTCGCCCCGGAAAACCGCCGTCAACCGCTGCCAAGGAGCGGCCGCGCCGCGCCGCGGGCGGGAAGGCCGAGACGCCTTATCATCATGGTGCGCTGCGCGAGGCGTTGCTGAAGGCGGCGGAACGCGTGCTGGAACGCGACGGGCTCGCCGGGCTGACGCTGCGCGCGGTGGCGCGCGAGGCCGGCGTGTCGCATGCCGCGCCGACGCATCATTTCGGCGATCTCACCGGTCTCGTCAGCGAGCTCGCCGCGGTCGGCTTCCGCCAGTTCAACGCGGCGATGGCCTCTGCCTGCGATGCCGCCAAAACGCCGCTGGAGCAGGCGCTGGCGCGACCGAAGGCCTATGTCGCTTATGCGCAGGCCCATCCCGGCATGTATGGCATCATGTTCCGCACCGAACGGCTCGATTATTCCAGGCCCTCGCTGCACGAGGCCGCGGGAGCCTCCTTCGCGGGACTTGCCAACGCCATCGGCGCGATGCGGCAGGAGCAGATCAGCCGCGATACGATGACGCTCGACCAGGCCGCCGCAATCGCGCGCGCCTGGTCGATGGTGCACGGCTTCACCATGCTGCTGCTCGACGGCCGCCTCGAGGATATTCTGGAGCGGCTGCCGAAGGGCACTACGGCCGAACAGCTTCTGGAAGCAATCCTGAAGTCGACGGTGGCGGGGAAACCGCCGGGGTGCTGATCGATCAGGGTCGCCGCAACCCTTGCCATCGCCGTGCGTTGACGCGGCATGGCCAGAACACCGCGTGCCCCCTGGAAACGGCCTAACCCGCGCAAGCGGGCAGGTAAGGCCTCGAAGCATCTCACTCCCACGCAAAAATCGGCGGCAAGGACCCGCGCCCGACGGGCAGGGCGCCGCTATCCCAACCTCGTGGAGAATATGCGCATCGCAGCCAAGAAATCTTCCAAGGCCAAGAAATCTTCCAAGGCCAAGAAAATTTCCAAGGCGAAGACCTCCAAGGCAAAGTCCAGGGCAAAGTCCAAGGCAAGATCCAGGACGAAGTCGAAGACGTCAGCGAGAAATACGCACAAGCGTAGCGCAGTCCGGCGCGAGAAGGATCCGCGCGGCGGTTTGACGGCCGCTGGCCGCGAGGCCTTTGCCCGCAAGGAAGGCGCGCACTTGCGGCCGGGCGTCGCCAGCCGGAAACGGAGATGACGTCGCAGGACATGCGACGGAAGGGAAGCTGGGCCGTGCGCTTCTATGGCCGCAAGAAGCTGCCGCCACTGGTTGATGCCAAGGGCCGTCCGACGCGGCACGCATTGTCCGCCCATGCCTGGGGCGAACCGGTGCCCAGGACGGTCGCGGCTGCGCGGCGCATTGCGGCCAAGGGCGAGCGCCTCCTGGCGCGCTATCGCCGCGCAAAAAAGAAAGCCTAGCGCGTCGCGAGTTCGACGGCGCGGCCGCTTGCGCCCATGACCTTCACTTCGTCGTTGCCGCATGTGAAATCGCGCGCGTATCGGTCGGCGGCCTGGCGCGCCAGCTCGTTGGCATTGGCATTCGCCGTCACGTCGATATAGGCGACATGGCAGACCGGGCCCGGCGGCAGTCGCGTCACCGCGAGCATCGCCTTGGTCTTCGGCCGTCCCTGCTTGTCGAGATCGGCACCGTCGGCGATGTGCCAGCGCTGGATGATGGCGAACGGCCCTGTGCCCTCGGTGCGCCATTCCACAGTGTGTTCGGTGGAGTTGAACGGTTGGAACCAGAGCTGCGCTGCCGGCTCTTTTGCCGCAAATGTACGGTCGCGGCCGACCGAGACCACCTCGCGCAGATCGTCCTCGGCGATCAGCACCACGAGCCCGGCCTTGCCGGGGCAGACCCGCGTCGTGCTGCCGTCGAGCGCGCTCGGCTTGCCGATCCGGCGGCAATCCTTGGGCGCGGTCGAGGTGTAGGTGCTGCCGAAGGATTGGGCGCCGGCCTGATCGAGCGCGACGCTGGCGAGCAGCGCGGTCAGGCAGCCAAGTGTGACATGCTTCACGACGACCCCCTCATGCCGCGGAACTCCGCTCATTCAGACGTGTTCATTGTGGGGAAGGTTCAAACGGGGCCTTGAGACACCTGACATGGCCGCGGAATCGTTCTAGAAGAGCGCCTTCGCTTCGTCCCGCGTTGTCACTTATCTCGATCATGCCAGCCATCTCGTCGAACAAACCCTATCGCGTCGGCCGCTCCAAGACCGGACTTGGCCTCTTCGCCACCAAACCGATCAAGAAGGGTACCCGGATCATCCGCTATTTCGGACCGATCCTGGACTCGCGGATTCCCGAGCAGGACGACATCGAGAACAAATACCTGTTCGAGCTCAACGGCCGCTGGACCATTGACGGCTCGGTGCGCAAGAACGTCGCGCGCTACATCAACCATTCCTGCCGCCCGAACGCGGAATCGGACGTTCGCCCGCGCGAGCGCAAGGTGTTCATCCGCGCCATCAGGAACATCGAGGCCGGCGACGAGATCAACTACGACTACGGCACCGACTATTTCAAAGCCTATCTCAAGCCGATCGGCTGCAAGTGCGCTTCCTGCGAAAACAAGCGCAAGAAGCTCCGCGCCGAGGCGCGGGCCGAGCGGACCAAGGTGAAGGCGCGCGCCGAGCGCAAGGCGCAGAAGGCGAATGCAAAGGGCGCGGCGAAGAAAAAGCTCAACGGCAAGCACGCCAACGGCAAGGCCAACGGTCGCGCGCGGGCGTAAGCCTCAAGCTCTGCCGTAATGCCTCGCGAAAGCGGGGCATCCAGTACGCCGCGGCTTTTCGGTTCAATCACAACTGTCTCTGGAACAGTGGGTCGCCCGGTTGAGCCGGGCGACGACGCATTTGCGCGGCAATAGCGTTGATCACGCCGCCACAGCACCCACACTCCTGCGCAACCCCACGTACTGCAATTCCGCGAACACGCCGGTCGCGATTGCCTGGGCGACGACCACGAGTTCGCCTGCGACGTTCGGCGACACCGCGCCGGAGAACAGCAGCGCGATGCTTGCAACCGTCCAGATGGCGTTGCCGATCACGACGAGGATGACGAGCGCTTTCGGCACCGAGCTGCGCGAGGCGAGCCATCCGACCAGTGCCGCATAGGCAATCAGGAACAGGCCGGTCTCCCGCAGCAGCGTCTCGGGCAGATTGAAGAGCGAGGCGAAGACACCGGCGCCGAGGGCGAGGCCGACGGCCGAGACGGCGCTGAAGATCGCGTCAGCGAGCAGTGCACGGCGCAGCAAGGTGGAGGCGAAGATCATGGTCGTTCTCCTTTTGTGGGCTTGGGGGGCAGATCAGTGCAGCGCGCGCCAGAAGGCGCGAATGGCGCGTGCGAGGCGGAATGGGCAGAGGCTTTTTCCGACGCTGTGCTCGAAGGCCAGCACCTGTGCGACGACGAAGTCGCCGGTCGAATTCACCAGCGGTTCCGGCATGTTGAGGCTGCGCGCGAGTAGTCGGGTTGCAAACTTCAACGCCCAGGGCAGCAACGTGTCGGCAACGGTCCGGTAGAGGAGCAGCGCAATCATGGTCGTCTCCTGTTGCCCGGGAAGATGAGCCACGGCCCTGCCTAATTCGATTACCTCTGACGTAATGGAAGGGACGAAATCCGCATGCTAGGTTTTTGACCATGAACGCACATGCATCGACGACGCAGGCCGAGCGCGCTCAACCCATCCATATCGGCGATCACTTGCGCGAATGGCGGCAGCGCCGGCGCATGAGCCAGCTCGATCTTGCGGGCGAAGCGGAGATCTCGGCCCGGCATTTGAGTTTCGTCGAGACCGGCCGCGCGTCGCCCTCGCGCGAGATGGTGTTGAAGCTCGCCGAGCGGCTCGATGTTCCCTTGCGCGAACGCAACGTGCTGCTGGTTTCGGCCGGTTATGCGCCGGCCTTTCCGCAGCGCTCGCTGGAGGATCCGGCCTTGAAGTCAGCCCGCCAGGCGATCGACCTCGTTCTCAGGGCGCATGAGCCGAACCCGGCGCTCGCCTATGACCGGCACTGGAATCTGGTCTCCGCCAACCGCATGGTGGCGCCGCTGCTTGACGGCATTCCGCAGCGGCTGCTCGGCCAGCCCTTCAACGTGCTGCGGCTCGCCTTCCATCCCGAGGCGCTCGCGCCGCGCACCGTCAATCTCGCCGAATGGTGCGGGCATCTCCTGGAGCGGCTGCACCGGCAATGCGAGGCGACAGCCGATCCTGAATTGATCAAGCTCTACAATGATCTGAAGAGCTATCCGATTCCGGCGCGCTCGGCGCCGCTCTCGCACGACAATGTCGCGATCCCCTTCAAGCTGCGGCATGAGGGCGAGATACTAAGTTTCTTCTCCACCACCATGGTGTTCGGTACGCCCGTCGATATCACGCTGTCGGAGCTGGCGCTGGAGACGTTCTTTCCGGCGGATGAGCGCACTGCCGAGCGGCTGAAGCAGATGGCGGCCAAAATGGGCTAACGCCCTTGCCTGGGGCCTCGTTCGGCTTATCTTGCGGTGGAACCAAAGGTTCGCCGAAGGAGATTGCCAATGAGCTCACCGAACATGAGCACGCTGAAACCGCTTCAGATCGACGTCGTCTCCGACGTGGTGTGCCCCTGGTGCTATATCGGCAAGCGCCGGATCGAGAATGCGCTCGCACTGGTGCCGGACGTGCCGGTCGAGGTCAACTTTCGTCCCTACTTCCTCAATCCCTGGGTGCCTCGCGAGGGCATCAGCCGCGAGGAATATCTGACTAAGAAGTTCGGCTCGGTCGAGGCCTATAAGGGTATTGCTGGCCGCGTCGTTGCGGCCGCGGCCGAGGAGGGGCTGACCTATCGGCCCGATCTCGTGCAGCGTCAGCCCAACACGATCGACTGCCATCGGCTGATCCACTGGGCCGAGGCTGCCGGCAAGGCGCCCGAGATGAAGCAGCGGCTGATGGAGCTCTATTTCCGCGACGGCGGCGATCTCACCGACGTCAACGTGCTGGTGCAGGCGGCGGCCGATGTCGGGCTCAATGCCGACGACGTGCGACGGCGGCTTGCCAGCGACGAGGACGTCGCGCTGATCTCGGCGCAGGCTCAGGAGGCCGCCGAGAAGGGCATCTCGGGTGTGCCGACTTATGTCTTCGCGCAGAAATACGCCGTGTCGGGCGCGCAGGATCCGAACCTGCTCGCGCGCGCGATCCGTCAGGTGTCGGAGGAGATCAACGCGCAGGCAGCGGAGTAGGCACTCTAGCTGCGGAGCAGGCGAACGGCCCGCCGCGCAGCGTCCAGCGCGGCTTTCCGCGCAACCAGCGCGGCGTGGATCAGCGCCACCATCGGGTCGTTCCGCCTCAGCGGGATCAGCACGTCACCGATGGCAAAGCGGCCGCGCCAGATCGGGTTGATCATGGGGTGATCGGCGCCTGCGGTGGAATCCGCATTGGCGATGGACGGATCCGCACAGAGATGGCGCGTCAGCTCGACCGTGAGCTGCACGCCCGGCGAATATTTTGCAAAGCTCTCGTCGATGCCGAGCTTGAAGAAGAACGCGCGATCCTGATGGCGCAGCACGATGCCCGTGGCAACCGGCGTTTCCCCAGCGCGCAGGCTGATGATCTCGCATTGACCGGTTTCGGCGAGCGCGGGCGCGGCGCGGCGAATGAAGGTGGCATCGCCTGCGTGCCGGATCAGCGCGGTGCCGCGCTTGCCTTTCCAGCCGCTGGCCTCGATCTGCAGGAATGTTTCGAGCGCCAGCCTGACCTCGTCGGGCGTGCGCGCGACATCGAATGAGACGCGACCGTGCTCTTCGAGCCGATGCCGCTGGCGCCGCAGCTCCTTGAGCTTCTTCGCCCCGAGGGCCTCGCGCAGCAGCCGATCGCCATCCTGCGTCGCATCGAGACTGGCGCGCATGTACGAGCCCAGCACGCGCGGCTTCAATCCGTCGCCTGTCGAAATTGCAGTCAGCGATCTCATCGCTGCGCCATCGAGCGCGACGTCGCGCAGGATCAATGCGTGGGCTCCGGCATCACGCGCCTGGTCGAGCAGGCGCGCAGCGGCTTCGCTCGCCGTGTCACGATCGAGCAGCGGGCTGCACAGTGTGCCGTACGGGTGCGCGCTCACCAGCGCGGGCAGGGGGATTTTCCAGGCGCGCCAAAGCGGGACGACCGGCATCAGCCCGATCAGTTGCCTCGACGCATCGATCGCGCGCAGTGTCATTGCGCCGGTGCGGCCGCGGGCGGTCGCGCTGACGGCGAGCTCCCATGGCGGCACATAATAGGCGTTCGGCTCGATCGCTCTCGCGCTCAGCGTCCGCCATTGCCCGAGGTCGACTGATGCAAGGGGGACAAGCGATGCGCTTTCCGAGAGGGAATGCACGCGCGGAGCCGTGGCATCGCCTGCGGATGCGCTCCTGATCGCAGCTCGATGTGTAATATCGACCACGTCCCGTCGTTCCCCGTTCACGCTGGCCGGGCCTTCGCCCGAACCGCGTCACGGGCTCATGCTTAGCGCAAAGATTGGAAAATACGGTTGGCGCAAGCCGTCAATTCGAACGGTAGTGTTAACGTCCTGTTGACCATCCGGGGGCAAGCACCGGATGTCGCCCCGTTCCTGGTGGCCTGGCGGGCACTGTCAGCCAATGAATCGAAAACGACCGGGCGACAGCGTCGTCCGGTCGTTTCCGATTCCATGCGATGGAACTAGTAGCGATCCTCGCCGATGCCGACGCTGACGCCCGGCGCGCTAAAGCCGACGCCGGCGCGCGGCCGGTCGTAGTCGCGATAGGTGCGGCGCTCGTAATAGCGATCGCGCGGCATGTAGTTGTAGGAATCGCGATCGCGGATGATCACCCGGGCCCCGCTGTGGGTATGATAGCAGCGACCGGTGTCGTCACAGACGAGGCGCACCTGCTGCGCGAGATCGGGATTGGTGTATTCACTGGTCGTGTAGATGTCGGCAGCCTTCGCGACTCCTGTCGCAGCCAGGGCCCCGACGCCTGCCAGCAACGCAATCATCGTTGTCCTCATCAGTCTTCTCCGTGGCAACTGCCCTCGGGGTGACAAGAATGGGCGCAGGCATTCGTTCCGGTCGCCTTTGCGGGTTTTTCCCGGAACACGACTGATGTTCCAGGGAACATAGTGCCTGGAAAGGCGAAGCGTCCCCTAGATAGGCTCGTAGGTTTCGGATCCGCAGATGTCGTCGGCTTCTGCGCGTCGCCGATCGACGATCTTGTCGCCGCTGATGGTCACGATGTAGGTCTGGGTGCCGAGCGCGGTGCCAGTTGCCGAGGTGAGCTGCGCGCGGACGCAGGAGGTCCAGCCCAGCCCGCGGACTTCGTGATGGGGCGGGGCGACCTGCACCTCGCGCGGATAAGACGCCGCCATGAAGACGACGTCGAGTTGCTCGCGAACGATTTTCTTGACATCGGGTGCTGGTTCGGGAGGCGGCTGCTCGGCGTCCTTCATCCGCATGAACTCGGGCACCGGTGCGCGGCTGTCGGCAAAGCCGCACGCGCCGAGCGCCAGCGCGCCGGCGAGCAGTGCCGCATGAGTAACGATCCGTAGCATCCGTGAAGATCCCCTGCGTCCCGACAAATGGGGACGAAGACGGCCGATCGAAGTCCCCCTCGATCAACAATTGCTGAGCGGGACCGAAGGGCCGGCGGGATTTGCCTATAAGGCAATGCAGGCTAGGCTGGTACGCCAGGTGGGAGGAATTGACGCATGAGGATTTTAGTCGTCGTGGTGACCGTGCTCGCATTCGTTGCCGCGCCTGCCCAGGCCCAGATGGGCGGCCGGCGCCAAGGCAGCGACGGTCCGAAGACCGAGAAGAAAGCTCCCGAGGTCGACGAGAAGGCTTACAAAGCGGCCCTCGAGCGCATTCCCGATCCCAAGGAGAAATACGACCCGTGGGGCGGAGCGCGCCAGACCGAGCCTGCCAAGAAGCCAAAATAGCGCCGGGCCAGCGCCATGATCCGCCTGCGTCATCTGGCCGGCCTGTTTGCGGTCCTGATGCACGGGCTGGCTCCCGCCTTCGGCTGGGAGTTCTGGGGCGGCGACGCCGGTGGTCAAAAATATTCAGCGTTGAAGCAGATCACGCCCGACAATGTCGGCAATCTCGTTCGCGCCTTCGAATATCACACCGGCGATCTCGTGACGCGCCCGGGCGAGGTGATGAAGCGGACGAAGTTCGAGGCAACGCCCTTGTTCGTCGAGGACAGCCTGGTCTTCTGCTCGCCCTTCAACGAGGTGATCGCGCTCGATCCCGGCACGGGCGCCGAGAAGTGGCGCTACGATCCGAAGATCCGCACCGATTATCGCCCCGCAAACCGCTTCGTCTGTCGCGGCGTCACCTATTGGGTGGACGACCAGGCGCCGGCGAATGCTGCGTGCCACGCCCGCATCTTCATGGGCACCAACGATGTGCGACTGATCGCACTCGATGCGAAGACCGGAATTCCCTGCGCCGGTTTCGGCGACAAGGGCGAGGTCAGGATCGACGTCGGCATGAAGCTGGAATGGCCCGGCGAATTCCAGATCACTTCGCCACCCGCGGTCGGGCGCGGCGTCGTCGTGGTCGGCTCTGCGATCGGCGACAACCGGCGCGTCAACGCGCCGGCGGGCACGGTGCGCGCGTTCGACGCACGCAGCGGCCAGCCGCGCTGGAGCTTTGAGCCTCTGAAGCGCGACGGCATCGAGGCAGGTCACGCCAACGTCTGGGCGCCGATGTCGGTTGATGAGGCGCGCGGGCTGCTGGTCCTGCCGACCTCCTCGCCGTCGCCGGATTTCTGGGGCGGCAAACGTCCGGGCAACAACGAGCACGCCAATTCGGTCGTGGCCCTGCGCATCGAGACCGGCGAAATCGCATGGTCATTCCAGGCCGTGCATCACGATGTCTGGGATTACGACCTGCCGGCGCAGCCGACGCTCGCGCGCATCGACACCGGCGAGGGTCAGCGCGACGTCGTGATCCAGCCGACCAAGCACGGCTTCGTCTTCGTGCTCGACCGCGACAGCGGAAAGCCGGTGTGGCCGGTCGAGGAGCGCAGCGTTCCGCAAGACGCGGCGGACGGCGAAAAGCTGTCGCCGACGCAGCCGTTCCCGACCCATGTGCCGGCGCTGACGCAGCAGGCCATTTCGGCGGACGATACCTTCTCGCTGATCCCCGGCATGGGCTCCGCCTGCAAGGGGCAATTCGCGGCGGCACGCAACGAGGGCCTGTTCACGCCGCCCTCGACGCAGGGCACGCTGGAATTTCCGTTCACCGGCGGCGGCGTGAACTGGGGCAGCGCGGCGTTCGATCCCGTCAACCAGATCCTCTATGCCAACACCAGCCGGGTTGCGCATCTCATCAAACTGATCCCGCGCGCGGATGCGGCCGGCTTCAATCCGCCGCCGGGCCATGATTTCGGTCAGCAGCAGGGCGCGCCGTTTGCGATGTCGCGTTCGGTCGTGATGTCGCCGATGGGGCTGATCTGCGTCAAGCCGCCATGGGGCGAGATGGTCGCGGTCGACCTCAAGGCCGGCAAGATCCTCTGGCGCTCCACCGTCGGCACCACCGAGGATCTCGCGCCACTCGGCCTGCCGTTTGCGTGGGGCACGCCCCTCGTCAACGGCGTTGCGATCACTGCGGGCGGTCTCGTCTTTACCGGCGCGATGGATGCTTACCTGCGCGCCTTCGATGCGAAAAGCGGGCGCGAGCTGTGGCAGGGCCGGCTGCCCGTGCCCGGCGTTGCCAATCCCATGACCTATCTCTGGAAGGGCGAGCAATATGTCGCGATCGGTGCCGGCGGCCATTCGGAAGGCGGCACGTCGATCGGTGACAGCGTGGTCGCGTTCCGCCTGGCGCGGGCAGGGGAGTCGCCCCCGTTGTTGGTGCGCACGCTCGATCGTCCCGGCGGCCGGTTCTGGGCGGCGGTCGCCGTGCTGCTGCTCGCGGTGATCGCACTCGCCATCGCCGGCTTCCGCTGGCGCGTGAGTCGCCGCAGAACGGTCTAGTCGCCAGGCGCGAAAGACGCGTTTTGCGAACCGCGGTTCACACGCCGCGAGCTATTGCTCGAAGGCGAGACCGAGGCGTTTGTCGTTGCGCCACACGGTGCGGCACTTGCGCGCGAATTGATCGCTGGAGATCGACAGAGTAAAAGACGTCGGCAGCAAAACGCGGCCGTCGAGGTCGATTGCAGCGCCTTCGCTCGATAAATTCCGCACCGTGCACGCAACGCCGCGGCTTTCAAAGGTGATCGTCGCACCCTTGAAAACCCGATGTCGCTGCGCTGCACGCTTCTCAATCATGTCCGTTAATCCAAATTGCGAGTGCGTAAATTACGGCACAGAAATTACATCGAACTAAATTCAATATACGTCGTGCTTGCGGCCCGCTTCATACTTCGTTTACGACAATGCGCGGCGGCGCGAACGTTGTGCTCGCGCTTCCCACGGCCTCGCCTCGAGGCTGATCAATTGCGGCGCCCCTCGCCAATGGAGATATTGATGAAGACCACGATTTCGATTTTGTTCGCTGCCGCCCTCGCGCTGTCATCGGCTCCCGCCAACGCTGCCAAGCTCGATCTCGCCACCATGAGCTGCAAGCAGTTCATCGAGAGCGGCGACGACACCATCAAGATGGTGCTGACCTGGATGGATGGCTGGTACAAGGGTGACGAGGACAACGCGATCATCGACACCGACGTGTTCGTCGAGAACGCCAAGCAGTTCGGGATCTATTGCGGAAAGAATCCGAACGTGAGCATCGTCACCGCCGCCGACGAAGTGCTGGGCAAGTAGTTAGCCTGGCAGCATCGCAAACGCGCTCGAGACCATCGCCACCGGCTTGTTGTCGGTGGCGGAGAGCAGCATGACGCGACCAAAGCTCATGGTGCGTCCGAGCCGCACCACCTTCGCATCCGCCAGGACGTCCGACGACGAGACCGCGCGCATGAAGTGCGTGGTCTGGTCGACGGTCGTCATCGGCCGATAGCCGCGATTGGCGGCGAGGATCGCGATCACCATGGAGGTGTCGGCGAGCGCCATCAGGGCCTGGCCGCAGACCACGCCGCCGCTGCGGCACAGCCGCTCCGAGAACGCCATGCGCAGCACCGCGCCTGGCTGCCAGTCCGTATCGTTCGGCGGCGGTTCATGGTCGATGCGCTCGACCGACAGGCCGAGATCCTGAACCCATGGTGCGAACACGTCGCCCAGCACGCGCCTCGCCTCCTCGATGTCGAATTCGGTCGTTGGCTGCGCTGGCATGATTCCGTTTCCCTTCTGTTGCCCGATGTTTCGGCCATTCTGCCCGGCACGGCCCGGCACGGCAAAGTCACCTCATCCTGGGCTTCCGCCCCGGCTTGAAAATGCCCGACTTGGCCCCCTATGATGCCGCGCCTGGGAACAGGGTGGATGATGTTGCGGCGATTTGTCTTGGTGTTTTGCTTGGGGCTGCTCGGCCTTGCGCTGGGCGGGTGCACCAAATGCGGCCCGATCTGGGACGATTGGCTGCAATCGCCCAAATCCTGCAAATCCGACCGTTTCTAGCCCGTCGCGCGGGCAAGCGGCGTCTCCGCTGACGACCCGCCGGCTCGACCCATCGATATCGAGGAGTGACGTAATGAAGGTTTTCCGTATAGCGGCGCTGCTGGCTGTGATCGCCGGGCCGGTCTACGCGCAGGATGCGATGCCTCATATCAATATGTTGCAGGATGCGCCGAGCAAGACGGACGAGGAGAAGGCGGCCGATGCCGAGCGCGATCAGCGCTACAAGGAGACGATTAAGAAGATTCCGGACGCCAAGGCCTCCAGCGATCCCTGGGGCGCCATGCGCTCCGATCCAGCCAAGACTGCTGCGCCAAAGACCGCAGCCGCGCCGAAGGCCTCTGCCGCGGCCAAGAAGCCCAAGACCGGGTCGACCGCCAACTGAGTGCTACGACCAGCCGGACTCCTCTTCGGCCTCCAATCTCCCTATATTCGAGGGGCAGGGGCTTGAAGGAGTTTCGGCATGGTGTTTCGCCCGCGGGATCTTGCCGACCGGATGGCGCGCCGGCGCAAGGCCGGCCCGATGATAATCGTCACGATCGGCTCACGCCGTCTTGCGATCGATAGCCTTGAGTTCCCGGTCGATACGCAACTGCACGCGACGGATGGCAAGGAGATCGATCTTGGTCTCGGTCTTGCCGGTCTTGACCGTTTCACCGATGCGGAATTGCCATTGCCAGACGCCTTGCGTCGCCGTCTTGGCCACAGTGAACTCGATGCCCCTGTGATTCATGGCCTACCTCCACGATTCACCTATGATTAACGTAACATGTTGAACGTCATAATATTCCCGCTGCCCATGAAATTTTGCCGCTAAGTCGCGGACAATGCAACGAAATCATCATCCGCGCGAGCAGCCGAAGTGACGCAGCGAAAGGCGTCCCCCGCAAACGGGCGGGCAAATTCCGGCAGGCGATAAGGAACCAGTCTGCGACTCACGCATTGGTTCGGCAAGAATTCACCCAGAGTATTCGGCTCAAACCTCGGCGGGCGCGGCAACGCGTTCGGATTCCATGAAAGTTATCGTCGACCTCCTCAAGCGGGTCTGGCAGCGCGGCCGACCCGAGACAGACGGCTACAACCTGCGCGCAAGCGAGGGCGACGACCGTTCGAGCATGGCGGATTTCGTCCGCATACTTCAAATGCACGACAGGGACGGCGGGCGGAGCAACTATCCGAATTGACCGAGCGTTGCCCGGTCACGGCCGAGCAGGAACTTTGTTCATGGCCGGAGAACCACGGGTTCCACGCGCCTTTTTTCATGAACGTTATGCTGTGTGAAAGCGATGGCGCGCAAAATGCCATACGCGAAAGCAAACTGCCTGACGGCCTTCTGCGAAAAACACGCTGATGGGACTGGCCGTTAGTTCCATGATGACAACGTCTTTGGTCGCACATGACAACGCCAGGTTTCAATATATTGTACTCGCCAACTTGACCTCGTAAGAAACTCTACCTCGTAAAGAGGATGACGTGGGCTGGCTTCGTAACCTCGTGTTGCGCTGGGATGCGCGAAATTTTTCGCTGGTTTGTCCGCATTGCAGGCAGCCGGCATCACCTGCGGTCTTCAGGCGCGGGCGCTACAGCCTCGGCGAGGAGACGCTTGCTTGCGAGCAATGCGGCGAGACCAGTGTGATCACCTTCTGGCGCTTCGAGGGACTGTCGAAACAGCCGTCAGGCTGTGGCGGCGATCCATCCGCTGCGCCGCCGCTGACGCCCGGCTCGCATCGCGCGATGAGATGAGCCTGCGGCAAGTGCCTTGCTCCATCGCTGCAGCCATTTCGTATTCGCGTTCGGGCTGATCGCATGGGCCTCGGCGTTGCCAGTCGTCCTTCTGGCCATACCTTCGATGAGATCCTTCTCGCTGCGGCTGGCGCGCCAACTCTGGGATTGAGCACCTCGAAAAAAACCCCGCCAGGGGAGAGCCGGGCGGGGCAGAAGGTTATTGGAGGCTGAGGTGCTGGGCTGCAACACCGTAGCCAAGCGAGGTTAACCCGCGCAGCTTACAAGGAGCTTACAGGCCGGCCTCGGCGATCGGCTCTTCGAGCCTGAATGCGGACAGGTCGCGTTGCCATCTCAGGGACCAATCCCGTCCCAATTCCGACACCCACTCGCAGAAATTACGACACAGCGATTGAGGAGACTCAGCGCGTTCGGCGACGCCATGGGGGAACGTGGCCCGCCGATCAGGGGTGGCATATGGATAATGTAGAGCGATCATTCGCCGCTGCGACGGCGATGGGGTTTGTTGTGCTGGTCGTGGGACTCATTCTGTTGGCCGTGCTGTAGGCCGGCACGCGGGACGAGAAGAGGCCGCCGGACGAGGCGGCCTTGCCCGTTTCATGGGCCCGTTTCGTGGGCTCGTTTCATGGCCGGCTACTTTGCATGGGGTTGTTTTCACGCATCTTGGTGAGAGCCCCAAACCGTCTTGGCCTTGCGCGGCGCCCGCCGCCGGGTGGTTGGACGTCATGAGACGAAAGCGGCCGCCAACTGAGGCGGCCTTATCTTCTTGAATTTAAACGGCCCCAACGGGGGGCCGCCAACCCGCTTGATAGGGTTTTCCTCCAGCAGTCGGGGGGGCACCTTTCGGCTGGGGGCCCAAAACGACGCGCAACCAGGCTAATTGTTCCCTATACGAAACAGGCTACCTCGTTTGGACTAGGCGGGAGCGTCTAGTTCATCGGAGGCATGAACAGAACTTGGCCTAATGGTGGCAACCGCGAACAGCGGTCATGAACAGAGCTTGGCGGGTGAAGAACGAATTAGGACACGCCGAAAATCGGCTTACGACACGGGGGGTTAAATACGGATCGTCCCCAGACGGGAAAAAGAACATATTGCGAACCTGGAACAAACGGTGTACGGTACTTTTATCGCCGAGCCGCCTCGCCAATCGTTTGTAGCAACGCCGAATCCCCGCCATAAGGAGCACGATCAGATGTCCGCCACTGCCCTGCGTATCGTCGAAGGATCTTCCATGGACAAGAGTAAAGCCCTGGCTGCCGCGCTCTCTCAGATCGAGCGCCAGTTCGGCAAGGGTTCGGTGATGAAGCTCGGCAAGAGCGACCGTTCGATGGACATCGAGGCGGTGTCGTCCGGCTCGCTCGGGCTCGATATCGCGCTCGGCATCGGCGGTCTGCCCAAGGGGCGCATCGTCGAGATCTACGGGCCGGAATCCTCGGGCAAGACCACGCTGGCGCTGCACACGGTGGCGGAAGCGCAGAAGAAGGGCGGCATCTGCGCCTTCATCGACGCGGAGCACGCGCTCGATCCGGTCTATGCGCGCAAGTTGGGGGTCAACATCGACGATCTCCTGATCTCGCAGCCCGACACCGGCGAGCAGGCACTGGAAATCTGCGACACGCTGGTGCGCTCGGGCGCGGTGGATGTGATGGTGATCGATTCGGTCGCAGCACTCGTGCCGAAGGCCGAGCTTGAAGGCGAGATGGGTGAATCGCTGCCCGGTCTCCAGGCGCGGTTGATGAGCCAGGCGCTGCGCAAGCTGACGGCCTCCATCAACAAGTCCAACACCATGGTGATCTTCATCAACCAGATCCGCATGAAGATCGGCGTGATGTACGGCTCGCCGGAAACCACGACCGGCGGCAACGCGCTGAAGTTCTACGCCTCCGTCCGCCTCGACATCCGCCGCATCGGGGCGATCAAGGAGCGCGACGAGGTCGTCGGCAACACCACGCGCGTGAAGGTCGTGAAGAACAAGCTGGCGCCGCCCTTCAAGCAGGTCGAGTTCGACATCATGTACGGCGAGGGCGTCTCCAAGATGGGCGAGATCCTCGATCTCGGCGTCAAGGCCGGCATCGTCGAGAAGTCCGGCGCCTGGTTCTCCTATGACAGCCAGCGCCTCGGCCAGGGCCGCGAAAACTCCAAGGCGTTCCTGAAGGCCAACCCTGACGTCACCGCCAAGATCGAAATGGCGATCCGCCAGAACTCCGGCCTGATCGCCGAGCAGATTCTCGCCGGCAATCCCGAGCGCGACGCCGACGGCGAGGAGCCGACGGAGGAGTAGCGCTTAGCCGAATAGAGTTTCGCGAGGAGCGGGCGCTGAGGACGTTGAGTTGCCGACGTCTTCGGTGCCCGTTTCGTTTCTGCGTGAGGGTGGGCGCGTCCGCGATGAAGCGTATGATTCTGACCAGTTCGTCCGGCGTTGGTCTCACCTACGCAGATCGCGCCGACATGGTCGTGCCGCTGATCTTTCGATTCGTCTCGGGCCCGCTGCCGACGTCGCACCACCTCGAGAAATACCTCACGGGAGGCTTTTTTAGAGGCGATCCGGAGGTGCGTTGGTCCGATCTTGTTGGCCGATCGTCCCAGAGCGGTCTCGCGCACAAGGAACTCGGACTGGTCCATTTCTGCGAGGCCTACGGCGTCGAGCTAATCGAACTGTGGTTCGATTCCAGCCCGAACAATCAATTGCAGCTCTTCTGGATCCTCGACTATCTCCGCTCCAAACCATACGCGGTAGGGCGTCTCAAACTGCGACTCATCGATTTCGATCTGTTCGGAGCAGACGGCGCTCGGCTTCGCGACCCTACCCTGCGAGAATTCAGCGTCACGGAGCGTGACTTCGAGGTCGCGCGCATCGCCTGGGAGGCCTACAGGGCACCAACGCCGGAGCTTTGTTTCGGATTGCTCGGCAGGGATTTCCCCAGCTTGCCCTTTCTGAAGCCGGCGATGGAAGAATTGCTGGCAGAACTGCCGTCACCAATGACCGGGCTGGGTGCGACGGAAGCGCGGCTCCTCGATTTGATTGCGAGGGGGTACAATCGCACAAAGGAGCTGTTTCAGCCGGGCGGGTCGCTCGAAACGCGCGTATTCGACCAGTGGGAGCTTGGCCCGCTGCTCGAAGGGCTTGGGTCCGGCCCGATGCCGGCGATCGCGGGTCTCGATCCGAAACTCGCGACGCTTGCCCCGCATGATGCGCGAGGTCGCAACGCCGCTTATCGCCGGAGTCGGCTGTCGCTAACCGAATTTGGTCGATCGGTCGTTGAAGGCCGGGAAGATTTCCGCCGCCACAATCCGATTCGGCGCTGGTGGGGCGGCACACTCTTGACCAACGAACGGCTGTGGCGCTGGGATGCGCAAAGCCGTTCGCTGGTTGCGCCGTAAGCTTTACTCCGCGGCCTGCGCGTAGTCGCTCACCGGCGGACACGAGCACACGAGGTTGCGATCGCCATAGACGTTGTCGACGCGGCCCACCGGGCACCAGTATTTGTCGGTGCGAGAGGTGCCGGCCGGGAAGCAGCCCTCAGCACGGGTGTAGGCGCGCTTCCAGTCGTCGTCGGCGATGTCGTGCACGGTGTGCGGCGCATGGCGCAGCGGCGACGCTTCGATCTTGAAGCGGCCGCCTTCGACCTCGGCGATTTCCTTCCGGATCGCGATCATCGCGTCGCAGAAGCGATCGAGCTCGGCCTTCGATTCCGACTCGGTCGGCTCGATCATCAGCGTGCCCGGGACCGGGAAGCTCATGGTCGGAGCATGGAAGCCGTAGTCGATCAGCCGCTTTGCGATGTCGTCGACGGTGACACCGCTCGTCGTCTTCAGCGGTCGCGGGTCGATGATGCATTCGTGCGCGACGCGACCCTTCGCGTTCTTGTAGAGCACCGGGAAATGCGCATCCAAACGTGCCGCGACATAGTTGGCATTGAGGATCGCGATCTCGGTCGCACGCTTCAACCCTTCGCCGCCCATCATCAGGATGTAGATGTAGGAGATGGTCAGGATCGAGGCCGAGCCGAACGGTGCGGCGGAGACCGGGCCGACCGTTGTATCCGGGCTGGTCGCGGGATGGCGATTCTCCGGATGGCTTGGAAGGAACGGCGCAAGGTGCGCCTTCACGCCGATCGGGCCCATGCCGGGGCCGCCGCCGCCATGCGGGATGCAGAAGGTCTTGTGCAAATTGAGATGGCTGACATCGGCGCCGTAATCGCCGGGCCGTGACAGGCCGACCTGCGCGTTCAGGTTTGCGCCATCGAGATAGACCTGGCCGCCATGGCCATGCACGATGTCGCAGATCTCGCTGATGTGCTCCTCGAACACGCCGTGCGTCGAGGGATAGGTGATCATCATGGCGGCGAGATCGTTCGAGTGCTTCTCGGCCTTTGCACGAAGATCGTTGACGTCGACGTCACCGTTCTTCTCGCAGGCGACGACCACCACCTCCATGCCGACCATCGCGGCCGAGGCCGGATTGGTGCCGTGCGCGGAGGAGGGGATCAGGCAGACCTTGCGGTGGCTTTCGCCGCGCGCTGCGTGATAGCCGCGGATCGCAAGCAGCCCGGCATATTCGCCTTGCGCGCCGGAATTCGGCTGCAGCGAGATCGCGTCATAGCCGGTGATGTCGCACAGCCATTTTTCGAGCCGCGCGAACAGCGCGTGATAGCCGCGTGCCTGCTCGCTTGGCGCGAATGGATGCAGGTTGCCGAACTCCGGCCAGGTCAGCGGCATCATCTCGGTGGTCGCGTTCAGCTTCATCGTGCACGAGCCCAGCGGAATCATCGCACGGTCGAGCGCGAGGTCGCGGTCTGAGAGCTTGCGCATGTAGCGCAGCAGCTCGGTTTCCGAGCGGTGCGCGTGGAACACCGTGTGGGTGAGGAAGGGCGTCGTCCGCTTCAACGCGTCAGGCAGCGCCTCGCGCGTGGTCGCGTCGATCTCGGCATAAGCGAGCTTGCCGCCGAACGCGCGCCAGACGGCCTCGATCGTGGCCGGCGTCGTGGTCTCGTCGAGCGCGATGCGCAGGGCACCATCACCAAGGCCGAGATTGATCTTCTCGGATGCCGCGCGCTCTGCGATCTCGCCGCGCTTCGCGCCGACGTCCACGGCGACCGTGTCGAAGAAGTTTTCGGAAGCTGGCGCAAAGCCGAGCTTGCGCAGGCCCGCGGCCAGCACGGTGGTGCGGCGATGCACCGTGCGAGCGATCTGCGAGAGGCCTTCGGGGCCGTGATAGACGGCGTACATCGAGGCGATCACCGCGAGCAGCACCTGCGCGGTGCAGATGTTGGAGGTCGCCTTCTCGCGGCGGATATGCTGCTCGCGAGTCTGGAGCGCGAGGCGATAGGCCGGCGCGCCGCGCGAGTCGACGGAGAGGCCGACGATGCGGCCGGGTAGCGAGCGCTTCAGCGCATCGCGCACCGCCATGTACGCCGCATGCGGTCCACCGTAGCCCATTGGCACGCCAAAGCGCTGCGCCGAGCCGATCGCGATATCGGCGCCGAGTTCGCCGGGCGAGGCGAGCAGCGTCAGCGCCAGCAGATCGGCGGCAACGATCGCGAGCGCGCCCTTGGCGCGCAGCGTCGCGATTGTCGGCCGCAGGTCGCGCACTGCGCCCGACGAACCCGGATATTGCAGCAGCGCGCCAAGCACGTCGGTCTTGTCGAGATCAGTGAGGGGATCGCCGACGATCAGGTTCCAGCCCAGGGGTTCGGCGCGGGTGCGCATCACCGCGAGGGTCTGGGGATGCACGTCCTTGTCGACGAAGAAGGCTTGCGCTTTCACCTGCGAGTGCCGCTCCGCGAGCGCCATGGCCTCCGCCGCAGCCGTCGCCTCATCGAGCAGCGAGGCATTGGCAACATCGAGCCCGGTGAGATCGCAGATCATGGTCTGGAAGTTGAACAGAGCTTCCAGCCGGCCCTGGCTGATCTCGGGTTGGTAGGGCGTGTAGGCCGTGTACCAGGCGGGATTTTCCAGAATGTTGCGCTGGATGACCGCGGGCAAGATCGTGCCTGAATAGCCCTGGCCGATCAGCGAGGTGAACACCTGGTTCTGGGCTGCAAGCTCGCCCATATGCGAGATCGCTTCGGTCTCGCTCAAGGGCTTGCCGAGATCGAGGGGAGCTGCCTGCCGGATCGAGGCCGGCAGCGTCTCCGCCATCAGCGCGTCCATGCTTTTTGCGCCGACGGTGTCCAGCATCGCCGCGACATCGCGTGCGGAGGGGCCGATGTGGCGGCGAACGAAAGAGGCGGTGTCGCCGTTGGATTTGCGGTGCGCGGTCATCATTGGTCCTCGCTTTACGCCGTGTGCGCCTTGTAGGCGGCCTCGTCCATGAGACCGCCGAGCTCGCTCTTGTCGGCAATCTTGATCTTGAAGAACCACGCCTTGCTTGCGGCGTCCGAATTGACCAGCGCCGGCTCATCGACGACCGCCTGGTTGACCTCGAGCACCTCGCCCGAGATCGGTGCATAGACGTCGGACGCCGCCTTCACGGACTCGACCACGGCCGCAGCTTCCGTCTTCTTCAGCGCGCGGCCGACCTTGGGCAGCTCGACGAACACGACGTCGCCGAGCTGCTGCTGGGCGTAATCGGTGATGCCGACGGTTGCGACATCGCCGTCAATGTTCAGCCATTCATGGTCGGAGGTGTACAGCGTCGTGGTCATTCTCAGTCCTCAGCGTTTGTAGGTGTTTTTCACGAATGGCATGGCGGCGACGGTGAGCGGCAGCCGCTGGCTGCGCACTTCGGCAAAGAGCTTCGTGCCGAGCGCGCTTTTCGCAGTGGGCACATAGCCCATCGCCACCGGTGCATTCAGGCTCGGGCCAAAACCGCCGGACGTGACGGTGCCGATCGCTTCGCTCGAGGTCGCGTCCGCAAACAAGAGCGCGCCTTCACGCACCGGCGCGCGGCCTTCGGCCCGCAGCCCGACGCGGCGACGCGATGCGCCCTGATCGAAATGGGCGAGGAGCTTTTGCGCGCCCGGAAAACCACCGGCGCGGGCGCCGCCGGTGCGGCGGCTCTTCTGCACCGACCATTCCAGCGCGGCTTCGACCGGCGTGGTTGCGGTGTCGATGTCGTGGCCGTAGAGGCAAAGCCCGGCTTCGAGCCGCAGGCTATCACGGGCGCCGAGGCCAATCGGCAGCACGTCGGAATTTGCGAGCAGCGCCTTTGCCAGGCGTTCGGCATCGCCTGCGGGAACCGAGATCTCGAACCCGTCCTCGCCGGTGTAGCCCGAGCGCGACACGAAACAGTCGATGCCATCGACCTTGCGCGGGCCTGCGTCCATGAACTTCATGGACGGAGCCTCTGCACAAAGTTTCGCCAGCACGGCTTCGGCCTTCGGCCCCTGGAGCGCGATCAACGCGCGGTCGTTCAGCGACTCGATGATGCCGTCATCGGAGAGGTGCGCGCGCAGATGCGCCTCGTCCTCGGCCTTGCAGGCGGCGTTGACGACCAGGAACAGGTGATCGCCGAAATTGGCGACCATCAAATCGTCGAGGATGCCGCCGTCCGAATTGGTGAACTGGGCGTAGCGCTGCCGCCCGGGCGCGAGCGCCACGATGTCCTGCGGCACCAGCCGCTCCAGCGCGCGCGCCGCGTCCTCGACCTTGCCGGACTTCGGCCGGAGCGCGATCTGGCCCATATGGGACACGTCGAACAGGCCGGCGGAGCTGCGGGTATGCAGGTGCTCTTTCAGGACGCCCGCAGGGTACTGCACGGGCATTTCATAGCCGGCGAACGGCACCATCTTGCCGCCAAGCGACACGTGCAGGGCGTAAAGGGGGGTACGTCTGAGGGAGTTTTGGTCGTCGCGCGCAAGCATCACAGGGGCCCTCGCGGTTCCCGGGGAGGATTCCCCGAAAAACCAGTCGAAGCCCCATCTGTCGCTGTGCCTGAGAGTATTATCCCGTCGGCGGGTGCCATCCGGGCTTCGATGCCCGTCGGCGCCTCTTTCCAGATGCTGTCAAAGCCACGCGGTCCTTTTGCCTGAGAGTTTCCGGGGCGGTTGCTCCTTCGGCGCCGGCTACCAAAGCCGGTCTCTCCCGACGTGGCCGTACGATACAGGTAGGTACAGAACACAGGCCGGCCAAGGCTGTCAACGCGGCTGCTGCAGCTATCAACGGCGGATTGAGCGCGTGCGGCAACCCTCTGATCTCTCTGCACAGTTTCTGGACAGGGCAGCTCACCTTGTCTAAAAGCGCTATCGCCCGCAGATATCAGCCTTGGTGTCGAGTTTGGATGGCTCTGGCGGGTCCTATCACCCGATTGGATGAACATGAGCGGCGTCAACGAGATCAGGTCGACCTTTCTGAACTTCTTTGCCAAGAACGGCCACGAGATCGTGCCGTCCTCGCCATTGGTGCCGCGCAACGACCCGACGCTGATGTTCACCAATGCCGGCATGGTGCAGTTCAAGAACGTCTTCACCGGCGTCGAGAAGCGCCCCTATCACCGCGCCACCACCTCGCAGAAATGCGTGCGCGCCGGCGGCAAGCACAACGACCTCGACAATGTCGGCTATACCGCGCGCCATCTCACCTTCTTCGAGATGCTCGGCAACTTCTCCTTCGGCGACTACTTCAAGGAGCGCGCGATCGAGCTCGCCTGGACTTTGATCACCAAGGATTTCGGGCTGAAGAAGGACAAGCTGCTCGTCACCGTCTATCACACCGACGACGAGGCGCACGGGCTCTGGAAGAAGATCGCGGGCTTCTCCGACGATCGCATCATCCGCATCCCGACCTCGGACAATTTCTGGGCGATGGGCGATACCGGTCCGTGCGGCCCGTGCTCGGAGATCTTCATCGATCGCGGCGAGCATATCTGGGGCGGACCTCCGGGCAGCCCGGAAGAGGACGGCGATCGCTTCCTCGAATTCTGGAATCTCGTGTTCATGCAGTTCGAGCAGGTGACGAAGGAGGACCGGCAGCCGCTGCCGCGCCCCTCGATCGACACCGGCATGGGCCTGGAGCGCATGGCCTGCATCCTCCAGGGCGTCGACAGCGTTTTCGAGACCGATCTCTTCCGTCAGCTGATCGATGCGACCGCGTCCGCGCTCGGCAGCGGACCGAATGAGCAGACCGTTGCCTCGTTCAGGGTGATCGCCGACCATCTGCGCTCGTCGGCCTTCCTCGTCTCCGACGGCGTGCTGCCCTCGAACGAAGGCCGCGGCTACGTGCTGCGCCGGATCATGCGCCGCGCGATGCGCCATGCGCAGCTCCTGGGCGCGAAAGAACCGCTGATGCATCGCCTGGTCTGGGCGCTGGTCCGTGAGATGGGCCAGGCCTATCCGGAACTGGTGCGCGCGGAAAAGCTGATCGAGGAAACGCTGCGGTTGGAAGAGACGCGCTTCCGCAAGACGCTGGCTCGCGGCCTTGCCATCCTCGACGAGAAGAGCGCGTCCTTGAAGAAGGGCGACATGTTCGATGGCGACGTCGCCTTCACGCTCTACGACACCTATGGCTTCCCGCTGGATCTCACGCAGGACGCGCTGAAGTCGCGCGGCATCAGCGTCGACCAGTCCGCCTTCACGGATGCGATGGAGCGTCAGCGCGAGAAGGCGCGTGCATCCTGGGCGGGCTCGGGTGAGGCGGCTTCTGAGGCGATCTGGTTTCCGCTGCGCGAGAAGCTCGGGGCCACCGAATTTTTGGGCTACGAGACCGAGAGCGCCGAAGGCGTCGTCGCGGCGCTGATCAAGGACGGCAAGGAAACCGGCAGCCTCAAGGTCGGCGAGACCGGCGCGCTCGTGCTCAACCAGACTCCGTTCTATGCGGAGTCCGGCGGTCAGGTCGGCGACACCGGCGTGATGATCGGTGAGGGCGGAATCAAATTCCGTGTCACCGACACGCAGAAGAAGCTTGGCGATCTCTTCGTTCACATCGGCACGGTGGAGAGCGGCGAATTGAAGCTCGGCACCGCGCTCCAACTCGAGGTCGATCACGGACGACGCTCTTCGATCCGCGCGCACCACTCGGCGACCCATCTCATCCATGAGGCGTTGCGCCAGGTGCTCGGCGACCACATCGCGCAGCGCGGCTCGCTGGTCGCGCCCGATCGTCTGCGTTTCGACTTCGTGCATCCGAAGCCGATCACGCCGGAGGAACTCGCCCGCGTCGAGGACATCGCCAACGACGTGGTGCTGGAGAACGACGAGGTCACGACTCGCATCATGGGCGTGGATGAAGCCCGCGAAGCCGGTGCGCGTGCGCTGTTCGGCGAGAAATATGGCGACGAGGTTCGCGTCGTCTCGATGGGCAAGACCGCGCGCGAACACGGCGCCAATGCACTCGGCTGGTCGGTCGAGCTCTGCGGCGGCACTCATGTCAAGCGCACCGGCGATATCGGCCTGATCACGTTGACGAGCGAGAGCGCGGTTGCTTCCGGCGTGCGCCGTATCGAGGCGCTCACGGGGCGCCATGCGCGCAAGCACGCCAATGACACCATGGCGCTGGCGAAGACCGCTGCCGCCGAGCTGCGCACTTCGCTCGATGACGTGCCGGCGCGCATCACCGCGCTGATGGACGAGCGCAAGAAGCTCGAGCGCGAACTGTCCGACGCCCGCAAGAAGCTCGCGATGGGCGGCGGTGCATCGTCTAGCAATGGCGCAGCCGCAGGCGTGCGAGAAGTCGGCGACGTCAAGCTGATGGCGCGTGCGGTCGAAGGCATCGAGATGAAGGATCTCAAGAGCCTTGCCGACGACGGCAAGAAGCAGATCGGCTCCGGCGTGGTTGCGATCGTCGGCGTCACCGGCGACGGCAAGGCCGGCGTGGTGGTCGGCGTCACGGCCGATCTCACCTCGCGCTTCAACGCGGTCAATTTGGTCCGCGTCGCCTCCGAAGCCCTCGGCGGCAAGGGTGGCGGCGGCCGGCCTGACATGGCGCAGGCCGGCGGGCCCGACGGCGCCAATGCGGCGGCGGCGCTTTCGGCGATCGAAAAAGCCATGGTCGGCGCGTAGACACCGTGCGCCTCGTTCCGCGAGGACGTGGGCTTTTTGATCCCGATTTGAGGGATCGCCTCTACGAGCTTCTGGAGCACGACCCGCTGGCCTATTCCGCCGGGTCGCGCTTCATCCAGGTGATCATTGCCGTCATCGTGCTCGTCGTGGTGGCAATGACGCTGGCCTCGGTGCCGGAGCTGGACGCGCAATTCGGCGCGCTGTTCTCGGCGATCACCATTCTCTCCGTGATCGTGTTCGCGCTGGAATATGCGGCGCGGCTGTGGACGGTCGCCGGCCACACGCCTCGCAAGGGGTCGGCGCTGGCCGACCGGCTCTCCTACGTCTTCTCCGCGCTCGGCATCATCGATCTCATGGCGTTTCTCCCCGCAGCGATCGTGCTGGCCACCGGCCGTCACGCGACGCTGGCTGCGCTCGGCGTGCTGCCGTTCTTCAAGTTGATCCGCTATTCGCCGGCGATGCGCTCACTGTTCGCAGCCGTCCATGCCGAACGGCGCGCGTTGATCGGCTGCATCGTCATCCTGGTCGGCGTGGTGCTCACTTTCGCCTCGCTCCTCTATGCGATCGAGCGCGAGGTGCAGCCGGAAAAGCTCGGCACCATCCCGCAGGCGATGTGGTGGGCGATCGTGACACTCGGAACGGTCGGCTATGGCGACGTCGTGCCGGTGACGCCGCTCGGCAAGTTCGTCTCGGTCTTCGCGATCATCAGCGGCTTTGCCATGATCGCGCTGCCCGTCGCGATCATTTCCTCGGCTTTTGCCGAGGAGGTGAGGCGTCGCGACTTCGTCGTCACCTGGGGGATGCTCGCGCGGGTGCCGCTGTTCTCGCCCCTGACGGCATCGGAGATTGCCGACATCATGCGGCTGCTTCGCGCCCGCACGATCGAGCAAGGTGAGATTCTGGTCCGGCGCGGCGACGCCGCCTCGTCGATGTATTTCATCACGGCAGGTGAGGTCGAGATCGAGCTGCCCAACCAGCATGTGCGGCTCGCCGACGGCACGTTCTTCGGCGAGATCGCGCTGCTGCACAAGACCAAGCGCAGCGGCACGGTGACCGCGACACGCAAGACGCGGCTTCTCGTGCTCGACGCCCAGCATTTCCACGCCCTGATCGAGCGCATGCCGACGCTCGCCGCCCACGTCCACAAGACCGCCAAGGCGCGACTTGGCGAGGCCGGCGACCTAGCGGCGGCCGAGCTTGCGCAGGCGGAGAGGGAAGGCGCCGGCGGAGCGGGCTGATCGGGCAGCCCTGGATCGCTAGCCCTTGCGCAGGAAGATATATTCGGCCGAGTAGGGCGCGCTCTTGAACTCGCCGGCCTTTTCGCAAGAACCCTCGAGCTTGCCGCCATGGGTGTTGATGCGCTGGACAGTGCTGATGGGCGTCAGAACGCCACTGCCGCGGCGCGAGGCGACCTCGAGCTTCAGCCAGGGAATATCGCCTGCCGTTGCACCCGGCGCGTTGCCGATGGCCTTGCCGACCACGGCGCTGCCGTCCGCGTGCTCCCAATTGGGACCTGCATAGTGTCGGCCGATCGTCTTGCCTTCGGACAGCAGCGTCGCGATCGGTTCGCGGAAGGCCCAGGCGAGCTTGCCGTCGGTCCCTGCCTTGCACTCATAAACCTGCGCGCCTTCGGCGTGGACGCTGAGCACGACGGTCTCGCCGGGGGCGGCGATCGCCTCGGGCAGCGCATCGGCGGCGAACGCAGACGTGCTGGCCAGTGCGAAGACAGAAAAGGCAAGACTCTTGAATGTCGGCATGATGCTTCCTCGAACAAAGGTCTCGTCATTGCGAGGAGCTCTTGCGACGAAGCAATCCAGCGTCTCTCCGCGGAGACAGTCTGGATTGCTTCCGCCTTCGCTCTTCGAGCTACGGCGGACAAGTCGCTTCGCTCGCAATGACGGTGGTTGAGGCGAGACGCCGGCCTACGCCGCCAGCGCCTTCGCGAGGTTCTCGGCGACCTTGTCGAGGAAGCCGGTGGTGGAGAGCCAGCGCTGGTCGGCGCCGACGAGCAGCGCGAGGTCCTTGGTCATGTAGCCGTCTTCGACGGTGTCGACGCAAACCTTCTCGAGCGTGGTCGCAAACTTCGCCAGCTCCGGATTGTTGTCGAGCTTGGCGCGGTGGGCGAGGCCACGGGTCCAGGCGAAGATCGACGCGATCGAGTTGGTCGAGGTCTCCTTGCCCTTCTGGTGCTCGCGGTAATGGCGGGTCACGGTGCCGTGGGCGGCTTCGGCTTCCACCGTCTTGCCGTCGGGCGTGAGCAGGACCGAGGTCATCAGGCCGAGCGAGCCGTAGCCCTGCGCGACCGTGTCGGACTGCACGTCGCCGTCGTAGTTCTTACAGGCCCAGACGTAGCCGCCGGACCACTTCAGCGCCGAGGCCACCATGTCGTCGATCAGGCGGTGCTCGTAGGTCAGGCCCTTGGCGTCGAATTCCTTCTTGAACTCGCGGTCGAAGACGTCCTGGAAGATGTCCTTGAAGCGGCCGTCATAGACCTTCAGGATCGTGTTCTTGGTCGAGAGATAGACCGGGTAGTTGCGCATCAGGCCGTAGTTGAAGGAGGCGCGGGCGAAGTCGATGATGGAGTCGTCGAGATTGTACATCTCCATCGCGACGCCGGCGCCGGGGGCCTTGAAGACCTCCTTCTCGATCACGGTGCCGTCCTCACCGACGAACTTCAGCGACAGCGTGCCCTTGCCGGGGAACCTGATGTCGGTGGCGCGGTACTGATCGCCATAGGCATGGCGGCCGATGATGATCGGCTTGGTCCAGCCGGGAACGAGGCGCGGCACGTTCTTGCAGATGATCGGCTCGCGGAAGATCACGCCGCCGAGGATGTTGCGGATGGTGCCGTTCGGCGATTTCCACATCTGCTTTAGGTTGAATTCCTTCACCCGGGCCTCGTCCGGGGTGATGGTGGCGCACTTCACGCCGACGCCGACCTTCTTGATCGCCTCGGCGGCGTCGATCGTCACCTGATCGTTGGTCTGGTCGCGGTACTCCATCCCCAGGTCAAAGTAGAGGAGCTGGACATCGAGGAATGGGTTGATCAGCTTGTCCTTGATGTATTGCCAGATGATCCGGGTCATCTCGTCGCCATCGAGTTCGACGACGGGGTTGGACACCTTGATTTTTGCCATGATCGGGGGAGCCTCTTGGGAACGGCGCTTTGGCGCGCAAACGGGAATATCCGCCGCCTCTTAGCACCGGGACGCGGCGGGCGAAAGCCAAGGGATTATGCACTTTTAGCTCATCCAGCTTCCGCAGATGCGGAGGCGCGGCCGGTCATCCGGCCGGGCCCAGGGTAAGGTTTCGGGCGAGATTCAAAAGCCGATTCTAACCCCGTTATTTCCCTTGAGAATTTTGTCAGGACAGGCAAACGACGGGGTAACGGAGCCGGCCCGACAGGCCTGCTTGAATCAATTCTTTGGAGCGCCTTCCGTAAGGCCTTGAGAACCAGCGTGAAAGCAAAACGAGATGTCGGGGACTGACAAGAGCAAGGCGGGTCTCGCCCTCGAGGGCCCCATCGTGATCCTGGTCGAGCCGCAACTCGGCGAGAACATCGGCATGGCGGCTCGTGCCATGGGCAACTTCGCCCTGAGCCGGTTGCGCATCGTCAACCCGCGCGATGGCTGGCCCAACATCGCCGCCCAGCGTGCCGCGGCGGGTGCCGACCACATCCTGGAGCGGGTCGAGCTGTTCGACACCGTCGAGCAGGCGGTCGCCGACCTCGACCTGTTGTTCGCCACCTCCGCCCGCGCCCATGATCAGGCCAAGCCGGTGGTCGGCCCGGAAGCCGCGACGACCGAGATCGCCGGCCATATCGTCACCGGCGGAAAAGCCGGCATCCTCTTTGGCCGCGAGCGCTGGGGGCTGACCAACGAGGAGGTCGCGCTCGCCAACCGGGTCATCACCTTCCCGGTCAACCCTGGCTTCGCCTCGCTGAATCTCGCGCAGGCTGTGCTGCTCGTCGGCTACGAATGGTTCAAGCGGGCGACGGAGGGCGCGCTGCCGCACGGCATGCCGGAGCGCTCCGAGCGTGCCTCGCAGCACCAGATCCAGGCCTTCTTCGAAAACCTCGTGCGCGAGCTCGACCGCGTCGAATTCCTGCGCCCGGCCGAGAAGCGCGACACCATGCTGGTCAATCTGCGCAACATCTTCACCCGCATGGAGCCGACCAAGCAGGACATGCACACCCTGCACGGCGTGGTGATGGCGATCGCCGAGGGGCGGAAAGGGCAGGCCAAGGGCGGTGTGCTCGACGGCGAGCAGGCGACGCGGCTGCGCGCGCTGCTGGCCGAGCACGGCCAGGGCGGAGTGCCCGACAGCGGCAGCACCGTGCGCGGGCTCGCGCGCCTCCTCCGCCGCAACCCGACCGATGCCGAGCGCCTGCTCTGGCAGGCCCTGACCCGCGACCGCCGCTTCGCCGGCCAGTTCAAGCGCCAGACCCCGGTCGGCCGGCACATTCCGGACTTCGTCTCCTTTCAGCACCGGATTGCGATCGAGCTGGTCAACCCGGGTGAGAGCGAGACGATCGTTGCCGATCGGGCGGCAAGGCGAGCGTGGCTCGAGGCGAGGGACTACCGGGTGATCGAGATCCGGGCCGCGGATGTCGAGCTCGATCTTGAAGCCGAGCTGGTGCGGTTGGCGGCGATGCCGCGCGACAAGTCGGAAAATCCGTAGGGTGGGCAAAGCCTCGGCCATCGCTCGAAGAGCGAGGGCAGAGGCGTGCCCACACCTTCTATCACCGGGGCGAAGCAGACGAGGTGGGCACGCTCCCGCCTTCGTTCTTCGAACGAAGGCGGACGCTTTGCCCACCTACAGCGTCGGTGCCCAATCCATTGGCACGCTTCGTGCACCCCCAGCGCGATACGAAATGACGTTGCGTCTCTCCGCTTGCCGGAAGGGAGCAGAATGACGCGACGCAACCATTAGCCAAGGGAGACCCCCACATGAAACGCTCCGACCTCACCGAAAAGCTGCTCGACATCAAGCGCGAGAAGGGCTGGAGCTGGAAGTACATCTGCGAGAAGATCGGTGGCTATTCGGAGGTGCTGATCGTCGGCGCGATCATGGGCCAGATGAAATTGACGAAGCCGCAGGCGGCAAATGCCGGCGAGCTGTTCGGGCTGTCGAAGGCGGAGACTGCGATGCTCAACGAGGTGCCGATGCGCGGCACCGGCACGCCGATGCCGCCGACCGATCCCCTGATCTACCGCTTCTACGAGATGGTGATGGTCAATGGCCCGGCCTGGAAAGCGCTGATCGAGGAGGAATTCGGCGACGGCATCATGTCGGCGATCGATTTCGACATGGCGATCGAGCGCGTCGCCAATCCCAAGGGCGATCGCGTCAAGATCACCATGAGCGGAAAATTTCTGCCGTACAAATATTACGGCGCCAGCGGCAACGTGCCGGAGTACGGCTTCAAGGAGGAGTGACCGCGGCAAAGGCGTCGCGGAGCTCCTTGATCGGCGCCATCTCGCGAACATAGGTGAAGGATCCCTTCTCCTTCATCTCGCGCGCGCTGCGCAGGAAGGCTGCGAGCGCAAATCGCGACATGGCACCGCCGACGCTGATGCGCTTGACGCCGGCCTCCGACAATTGCGCCAGCGTCAGCGTCGGGTCGGCAAAGCCCGTCACCAGGTTGAAGGGCTTTGTCAGCGACGAGACGACCGTCTTGATCGTTGCGAGGTCGTACACGCCCGGCGCATAGAGCACGTTGGCGCCTGCGGCTTCAAACGCCCTCAGGCGCTTGATGGTGTCGTCGAGATCGTTGCGTCCGTGCAAAAGGTTTTCGGCACGCGCGGTCAGCGTGAACGGGACGGGCAGCGATCGGGCCATCTCCACCGCGGCCTGGACACGCTCGAGCGCGAGCGAGAAATCATAGATCGGCCGCGCCCGATCGCCCGTTGCATCCTCGATCGAGCCGCCGACTGCGCCGGCCTCGGCCGCACGCCGGATCGCCTCGGCCGCGCGCTTGGGCTCATGTGCGCCGCAGTTCTCGAGATCGACACTGACCGGCAGGTCGGTCGCCGCGACAATCGCGCGGCAATTGTCGAGGATGGCATCGAGGCTGACGGTCGAAGTGCCCTGCATGTTGGCAAGGCCGAGGCTCGTGGTGGCGAGCGCCTCAAATCCCATGGCCGCGAGCAGCTTTGCGGTGCCGGCATCCCAGGGATTGGGAATGATGAAGGCACCCGGCCGCTCGTGCAGGGCTCGAAACGTCTGTGCCTTCTCTGATTGGCTTGCCATGGCTCGCTCCATCTTATGGTGTCTGTTCGGACACCAGCGATAGGACTGTTTCCGTCATTCGCCAAATTTGTTATTTCTCTCCGCATCATCAGGTTTTTGCATGAGGTCCGTGATGGACAGCGATGCCCTCGATACGTTCCTGACCGTTCACCGCAGGGGAGGGATCTCGAATGCGGCGAAGGTGCTGCATCGCTCGCAGCCCGCGATCTCGCGCCGCATTGCGCTGCTGGAGGAAGAACTCGGCGTGCCCCTGTTCGAGCGGGTCGCAGGCCGGACGTTGCTGAGCGATGCCGGGCGCGTGCTGGTCCCCTATGCCGAGCGCGCCGTGGCGGCCGCGCAGGATGCCGAGCAGGCGATACGCGCGCTCACGAAGCAGAATTCAGGGCCGGTCTCGCTCGCCGTGACCGGCACACTCGCTGACAGTCGCCTGTCGGAGATCATGAAAGGATTTGCGCGAGCGCATCCGGACGTTGCGCTCACACTTCGCACCGCCACCAGCACGGAGGTCAGCGATCTCATCCGCCGCGGCGAGGCGACGATCGGCCTACGCTACAATGTCGACCGGTCGGCCGACCTCGCGTGCGAGCCGATCCTGACCGAGCGGCTGCAGGTCGTGTGCGCGCCTGAGCATCCGCTCGCCGGCAAGCGCGTCAGACGGCTCGCCGAGCTTCGCGGACAACGCTGGATCGCGTTTCCAGCGATCCCCGGGCGCCGCGAGATTGCGGCCTCCCACGTCTTTGCGTTGTTTCTGACGCACGGTTTGGGCGAGGTGGACTGGACACCGGTCGACAGCCTCACCGCGCAGAAGCGCCTCATCGAATCGGGCTTCGGCCTTGCGCTGCTCGCGCATAGCCACGTGGCCGAGGAGATGGCCTCGGGCACCATGTCGACCATTGCCGTCGGCGATCTCTCGGCAAGCCACGATGTGGCTGTCGTTACCCGGCGCGGCGGATTTTTGAGCATGGCCGCGCGGCAATTGCTGGAGGCGATCCGGCGTGACTACAGCGCCGTCAGTGCCGTCGTGGCCGAGCGTCCCCGGAAACTTCGCGCGGCGCGCAAAACACATGCGCGCCGGCGCGCTGAAGAGAAGGCGTGAGCTATTTCCCGGCCTTGACCTCGATCGCCGCCACGGCCAGCAGCTCGGTCATCTTGGCGCGAATCGCCTCCTGGGTGAGGGCCACGCCCTTGGCCGAAAAGTCGCCCAAAACCTTGCGCAGGACGTCGCCGTCGCCGGCTTCCTCGAAATCGGCTGCGACCACCTCCTTGGCATAGGCCGCTGCCGCCTCTCCGGTGATGCCAAGCTTCTCGGCGGCCCACAGGCCGAGCATCCTGTTGCGGCGGGCCTCGGCCTTGAATTTCTGCTCCTCGTCGAGGGCGAATTTCTTCTCGAAACCTTCCTCGCGCTTGTCCAACGTGGTCATGCTTTCCGTTCCATTTCCCTTACCTGAATCCGGCCGCGACGCCGCGTTGCGGTGACCCCGGCCGATGCCTAGATAAGGGGCACGAATCGGCAGACCAATGAGCCGTTAAGCCGCAGGCAAGACGGTATAAGTTGGTACCGGAAGAGCCGGATCGATTGTGCTGGGACAGCCAATCGGATAGGTTGCCTAAAGGTTTGGTTCCTGTTCTGTTTCTATGGGTTCCGGACCGTTCACGGCAGCTCCGCTGTGGGTTCTAATCCTTGTCAACCGGAGCACACCAAATTCATGGATTTTAACAAAACACGGTACATCCCCATGAGCCGTCGGCGTCGCATTTATGAAGGCAAGGCAAAGGTTCTTTACGAAGGTCCCGAGCCCGGCACCCTGATCCAGCACTTCAAGGACGACGCCACCGCGTTCAATGCGAAGAAGCACCAGGTGATCGAGGGCAAGGGCGTCCTCAACAACCGGATCTCGGAGTACCTGTTTCAGCACCTCAACGACATCGGGGTGCCGACCCATTTCATCCGCCGCCTCAACATGCGCGAGCAGTTGATCCGTGAGGTCGAGATCGTGCCGCTCGAGGTGGTGGTGCGGAACGTTGCCGCGGGTTCGCTGTCGCAGCGGCTCGGCATCGAGGAGGGCACGCAGCTCCCGCGCTCGATCATCGAATTCTACTACAAGAACGACCAGCTCAATGACCCCATGGTGTCGGAAGAGCACATCACCGCCTTCGGCTGGGCGACGCCGCAGGAGATCGACGACATCATGGCGCTTGCCATTCGCGTCAACGACTTCCTCACCGGCCTCTTCCTCGGCATCGGCATCCGCCTCGTCGACTTCAAGATGGAATGCGGCCGCCTGTTCGAGAACGAGATGATGCGCATCATCGTCGCCGACGAGATCTCGCCGGACTCCTGCCGTCTGTGGGACATCAAGTCGAACGAGAAGCTCGACAAGGACCGCTTCCGCAGGGACCTCGGCGGGCTCCTGGAGGCCTATACCGAAGTCGCAAAGCGCCTCGGCATCCTCATGGAGAACGAGCGTCCGGCGGGCTCGGGCCCGGTGCTGGTGAAGAGCTAAGAGGGATTATCGACGTGAAGGCACGTGTCACCGTTACCCTGAAGACGGGCATTCTGGATCCGCAGGGCAAGGCCATCGAAGGCGCGCTGAAATCGCTCGGCGTCGATGGCATCGCCAGCGTCCGTCAGGGCAAGGTGTTCGATATCGAGCTCGCCGGCGCCGACAAGGCCAAGGCGGAGGCGGCGCTGAAGGAGGCTGCCGACAAGCTGCTGGCGAACACTGTGATCGAGAACTATCGCGTCGAGATCGTCTGAGAGGGGCGGCTTACAGCCATCCCGCACGGCGGAAGCGCCAGTAGAGCGCGGTGCATGAGATCACCATGACGCTGAGCAGGGCGTAATAGCCGTACTCCCATTGCAGCTCCGGCATGTTCTTGAAGTTCATGCCGTAGATGCCGGCAAGCGCGGTGGGGATGGCGAGGATCGCGAGCCATGAGGCGAGTTTCTTCGAGACCGCGGTCTCCTGCGCCTGGCCGACCAGGAGGCTTGCTTCAAACGCGAACGCGAGCACCTCGCGCATGGAATCAATGCGCTCCTGGATATTCCTGACGTGATCGGTGACGTCGCGGAACAATGGCTGCATGGTGGGGCGGACCATCGACAGCTCGTCATGCTCCAGCCGGCGGCAGACTTCGACCAGCGGGCCGATCGCATTGCGCAGCCGCAGGAGGTCGCGGCGCAGCATGTAGAGCCGCTCGATCTGCGCCTTGCTGATCGGCTTCGAGAGCACGTCGTCCTCGATCCCCTCGACCTCATCGTGAATGCTTTCGAGCACGGGGGAGTAGTTGTCGACGATGAAATCGAGGATCGCATAGAGGATGTAGTCCTCGCCGCGCGCCAGCGCCCGCGGGCAGCTCTCGCAGCGTTCGCGCACCGTCGTATAGGACGTCGAGGCGCCGTGACGGACGGTGACGAGATAACCGTCGCCGACGAAGATGTGCGTCTCGCCGAACGCGATGCGGCCGTCGATCAGCTGCGCAGTCCGAGCGACGATGAACAGCGCCTCGCCATACTGCTCGATCTTCGGCCGCTGATGGGCGTGGTTGGCGTCCTCGATCGCGAGCTCGTGGAGATCGAATTGCTTCTGCACGGCGCTGAGCAGCGACATGTCGGGCTCGTGCAACCCGATCCAGACGACATGCCCGGGCTTCGCCCGCCAGCTGGAGGCTTCGCTGATCGCGATGTTGGCGACGCGCCGGCCGTCGACATAGGCGCCGGCCGCAACGACGCCCTCGGTGGAAATCGGCTCGGCTGAGGAGGTGAGCGACGACGGCACGTTCATGACTTCAATTCCCGGCAAAATCGTTCGGCCAGAGGGCGGTTATGGCCTGTGCACAAGGCGGCCAAGTGAGGCTAGCACTGGTAAAATCCGCGTCAAATGGTTATGTCTCCTCACGATTTGGCCGCCGGCCAGCCCGATTCCATTCCTCGCTTCGGAACTCAAAGCCATGAAAGCCGCTATCCTCGTCTTTCCCGGAATCAACCGCGAGCGCGACATGGCGCGGGCGTTGAAGCTGATCTCGGGACACGAGCCGGCGATGGTCTGGCACGCCGAGACGTCGCTCCCCGTTGGGACCGATCTCGTCGTAGTGCCAGGCGGCTTCTCCTACGGCGATTATTTGCGCTGCGGCGCCATCGCGGCACGCGCGCCGGTAATGGACGCGGTGCGCGACTATGCGGCCAAGGGCGGCCTCGTGCTCGGCGTCTGCAACGGTTTTCAGATCCTCTGCGAGTCCGGCCTGTTGCCGGGCGTGCTGATGCGCAATGCGCGGCTCAAGTTCATCTGTCACGACGTGCATCTTCGCGTCGAACGTTCCGATACGCCGTTCACCCGCGGCTACAATGCCGGCCAGGTGATCCGCGTACCGGTTGCCCATGGCGAGGGCAATTACGAGGCGGATGAGGAGACCATCAAGCGCCTCGAAGGCGAGGGCCGGGTGCTCTATCGCTACTGCTCGGCCGAAGGCGTGGTCGACGATATCAGCAACATCAACGGCGCGGCCCATTCCATCGCCGGCATCGTCAACGACAAGGGTAACGTGCTCGGCATGATGCCGCATCCGGAAAACCACGTCGAAGACATCATGGGCTGCACGGATGGGCGCGGCCTGTTCGCCGGCCTCGTCGCGCATCTCGATCGCGCGGCGTGAATCCCCTTACGGGACGCTGACGGAGGGGTGTTGGATCGCGCGAAAGACCAGCGCGAACCAGACAACTATGGATTGCTAAGCGCCGGTCGATGATGGCGCCTTCCGCTTTACCCGCTTGATCGTGCCGGAGAAGGTGAACAGCCTGCGCTCGCCGGCCATCATCTCCCCGCGCAGGAAGATCAGCGAGCCGCCGGCGCGGGTGACCTCGCCGGTGCATTCGATCAGTTCGCCCTCGTGGCCGGCATCGAGGAATTCGCAGCCAAAATTGACGGTCACACCCCGACCCTGCAGCGCATGGCGGCCGATCGCGAACAGGCAGTAATCGGCGAACGCCATGAAGCATCCGCCGTGGACGTTCTGGGACCCGTTGAGGTGCTTTTTCTCGACCCGGAAGGCGCAGCGGACGTGGCCGTCCTCCTCGAAGCGGTGCCAGAAGGGGCCGATATGGTTCTCAAAACTGTCGCGAATCCAGGTTTGCCAGCCCTTGAATTCCCCCTCGGTCGCGACGTGCAGGTCGGGGCGGGGGGAAGAAGTCGTCTTGGTCAGCTCGTGCAAGGAATAGGGCCTTCAAATGAGGGGATTTTGCCCTTAAATCCGATCCGTCCGCGCCGTGCAATTCCTGCTCCCGCGGGCCTCTTCTGCAAAACTATGGACAGTGGGAAAATGCGCCTTAAAGGGCTTTTCCCAGGCCGTGGATGTTCCTAAGAACGGCCAGACCCCGCCGAAAGCGCCGAATCCATGCTCAAGAACGAACCGAAGATCACCCCCGAACTGGTCGCCGCCCACGGGCTCAAGCCCGATGAGTATGAGCGCATCCTCAAGCTGATCGGGCGGGAGCCGACCTTCACCGAGCTCGGCATCTTCTCGGCGATGTGGAACGAGCACTGCTCCTATAAATCCTCGCGCATCCATCTCCGCGGCCTGCCGACGAAAGCACCCTGGGTGATCCAGGGCCCCGGCGAGAACGCCGGCGTGATCGACATCGGCGACGGGCAGGCGGTGGTCTTCAAGATGGAGAGCCACAACCACCCGAGCTATATCGAGCCCTATCAAGGCGCGACCACCGGCGTCGGCGGCATCTTGCGCGACGTCTTCACCATGGGTGCGCGCCCCATTGCCTGCCTCAACGCGCTGAGCTTTGGCGCACCCGAGCATCCCAAGACGCGGCACCTCGTCTCCGGCGTGGTCGCCGGCGTCGGCGGCTACGGCAATTCCTTCGGCGTGCCGACGGTCGGCGGGCAGGTGCGCTTCCACACCCGCTATGACGGCAACATCCTCGTCAACGCCATGGCGGTCGGTCTCGCCGATGCCGACAAGATCTTCTATGCGGCGGCCTCCGGCGTGAACATGCCAATCGTCTATTTGGGCTCCAAGACGGGGCGCGACGGCATTCACGGCGCCTCGATGGCGTCGGCCGAGTTCGACGACAAGTCGGAGGAGAAGCGTCCGACCGTGCAGGTCGGCGATCCCTTCGCCGAAAAGCTTCTGCTCGAAGCCTGCCTCGAGATCATGGAAAAGGGCTGTGTCATCGCGATCCAGGACATGGGTGCGGCGGGGCTCACATGTTCGGCAGTCGAAATGGGCGCCAAGGGCGACCTCGGTGTCGATCTCGACCTCGACGCGGTGCCGACGCGCGAGACCGGCATGAGCGCCTACGAGATGATGCTCTCGGAAAGCCAGGAGCGCATGCTCATGGTGCTCAAGCCCGAGAAGGAGAAAGAGGCCGAGGCGATCTTCAAGAAGTGGGGGCTGGATTTCGCCGTGGTCGGCTACACCACGCCCAGCAAGCGCTTCGTGGTCAAGCATGGCGGTGACGTCATGGCCGACCTGCCGATCAAGGAGCTTGGCGACGAGGCGCCGGTCTATGACCGGCCGCATGTCGCCTCAGGCGCACTGCCGGTCGTGCATGCGCGCGAAGTGGCGGCGCCGATGGGCATCGGTGCCGCGCTCGAAAAGCTCATCGGCACGCCAGAGCTCTGCAGCAAGCGCTGGGTCTGGGAGCAGTACGATCACGTCATTCTCGGCAACACGCTGCAGCGTCCCGGCGGCGATGCCGCCGTCGTGCGCGTAGAGGACGGGCCGAAGGGCCTCGCGATGACCGTCGACGTCACGCCGCGCTATTGCGAGGCCGATCCGTTCGAGGGCGGCAAGCAGGCGGTGGCCGAAGCCTGGCGCAACATCACCGCGGTCGGCGGCAAGCCGCTCGCGATCACCGACAATCTCAACTTCGGCAATCCGGAGCGGCCCGAGATCATGGGCCAGTTCGTCGGCTGCCTGAAGGGCATTTCGGAAGCCTGCCGCGCGCTGGATTTCCCGGTCGTGTCCGGCAACGTCTCGCTCTACAACGAGACCAACGGCCGCGCGATCCTGCCGACGCCCTCGATCGGCGGCGTCGGCGTGCTCGATGATTTCACGAAATCCGCGTCGCTCGCCTTCAAGGCCGAGGGCGAGGCGATCCTGTTGATCGGCGAGACCCATGGCTGGCTCGGCCAGTCGGTCTACCTGCGCGACATCTGCGGTCGCGAGGAGGGTGCGCCACCGCCGGTCGATCTCGCCGCCGAGAAGCGCAATGGCGATGTCGTGCGCGGCATGATCCATGCGGGCACCGCGACCGCGGCGCACGATCTTTCCGACGGCGGCCTTTTGATCGCGCTGGCCGAGATGGCGATGGCCAGCGGCATCGGCGCGCGCCTTCTGGCTGCGCCGGCCGCGCTCGTGCCGCACGCCTATTGGTTCGGCGAGGACCAGGCGCGCTACATCGTGACCGTGCCTGAGACGCAGGCCGGCCTCGTGCTCGCGAAAATGCGCGGCTGCGAGGTGCCCTGCGTGCGCATCGGAACCACCGGCGGCGACACGATCGCGATTGCCGGCGAGGCGCCGGTCAAGATCGAGTCGCTGCGCACGGCCTTTGAGCGCTGGCTGCCGGAGTACATGGGCGCGAAGGTGGCGTAAGTTGCTGCCGCATTCTCCGTCATTCCGTGCCACCGGGTCCGCGCGAAGCGCCGCCCGATGACAGGCTCCGCGAAGCGATCCAGAATCTCTCCGCGGAGACGGTCTGGATTGTTTCCTTTACTTTACGCGGTTTCCCGGATGTCACTTCGCTCATCCGGGCTGCGGCTCTTGAGCCTCACAACACCCGCGTAGCGCCGGGGATCTTCCGTAGCGCAGCGGTGGCGGCCCAGCTCAAGATCACCGTGAGCACGAACGCGATCGTCGCCTTCACGATCGCCGGCACGCTGACGTCGAACAGCCAGTATTGGATCCATAGCACGATCGGATAGTGCACCAGGAACATGCCGTAGGCTTCGCCTTGCATGCGGTCGAGCAACGTCGGTCCCGGTGCTTTCGAGTGCAGGAAGAAGGCGAGGATCGTCAGCAGGATTGCGGCCGAGAACAGCACAAAGAACGAGCCGTAGACTGCATGGTACCACCACGGCAGATGAGGCGGATTGCCCAGGATCTCGCGCTTGACGTAGATCATGCACCACATGCCCGCATAGGGAAGGAGCGTCACGAACAGCCAGCTCCATCGGCTTTTCGGCAACTGGCCGTCCGGGCCCAGCACGCCGGTGGCCATGCCGGCACAGCCGACGCCGGCGCCGATGAAGAAATAGGAGGCGTAGAGCAGGAGGCGGCTCGCCTGCACCGAGAACGGCCCGAATTCGAACCAGTGATTGACGCCGTAATGGATCAGCATCGGGATGTAGGCGATCTCGGTGACGATCCAGAGCAGCAGCCAGAACCGCCACGGCTCCTTGAAGCCCAATTGTGAGACCCGGTTGATCGGAAATACCAGCGTCGACGAGACCCGGTAGAGCAGGCACGCCGTGACGTCGAAGGCGAGCAGCACCCAGACGAACCAGATCGGGCCGCTTGGCCATGGCCCGACCGTCACCGTCTTCCACCAGAACGCCGGGAAGGTGAGATCGGAGCCGCCCTGCAATGCCAGCGCGTAGTAGGCGAGCGGGATCAGCGTCAGCGCGCAGACCGCAAATGGCAGGCCGAGCCGCAGCAGGCGGTCGCGGATGAAGGCCAGCGGCGCCTTGTGACCGAGGCCGGGCCAGACGAACAGGCCCGACAGGAAGAAGAACATCGCCATGAAGAACGAGTCATTGGCGAGCACGATCAAGTCGAACCCGATCCACTCGGTCGGATCGGTGTGACCGAAATAGGTATAGGGGATGACGGAGTGATGCAGCAGCACCACCAGCGTCAGGAATGTGCGCGCCCGATCCAGCGACAGGTTTCGCGCCTTGCTCTTGGGAGTTGCGCTGACCTCAACGCCAGCCGTCGCCGCAGGTGAAATCGTTGTCATGTTCGCCCCGGTTGCATCCTTCCCTGGGTGCGGATGTTGCCGCCGCGCCGGGAATTCAGCAAGTTCTGTTTAGCCTGGCTATGCTTCGTCTCGCGGCCGTACCAGTGGCGGAGGAACCGGTCTATCCCCTGCACGTTAAAGTTCACGAAGTTTTCAAATACCCGCCCTCCTTGGCGGTGTGGACCTCGCGGAGCAGGCGATGACCATCCTGAAATGGGCGCTGATCTTCCTGTTGATCTCGATCGTGGCCGGCGTGCTCGGCTTCACCGGCGTTTCGGCTGCGTCCGCCGACGTCGCGCGCTTCCTGTTCTACGTTTTCGTCGTGATCTTCCTGGTGCTTCTGGTGTTGGGGCTCACGATCTTCAGGGCGTAGCTGAGCTCGTCAGTCCGGGATGGTGCGTTAGCACCAGCCCTCAGGCGCGCAACTGCGCACCATAGTTCGATGCTTCGCATCGCCCGGAATGACGGGGCTACCCGACTTCCTCGATCTTCACCTTGTCCGGATAGAAGGCGAGATAGCCGGAGATATCGGTCATGGCGGGGAACGGCGTCTCGTAGGTCCAGATCGCATTGTCCAGCGTCTTGCCGTCGGCCTTGACGCTGAAATAGCTCGCGTCGCCCTTGTAGGGACAATGGGTGACGCGGTCAGTTCGCTCGAGCAACGCCATGTTGGCGTCTTCCCGCGGCACATATTGGACGGCCGGATACCGGGCCTCCTTCAGCGTCAGGGCCTTCGTGGTGTCGGCGATCACGACGTCGCCCGCCGTCACGCGGACGCGCCTGGGATTGTGAGTGATGGTGATGGGGTGGTCGGGGCCCGGAAGCTTCATGATTTCACGCCTTTTTGGTCGATTGGCCGCGCGCGGCACTTTGTCGTGCCTTTATCCCGCTAGTGGGGAGAATATAGTGCCGGGAAGCGTGACCCAGAAGGCCGTTCACGCTAAGTTTGGGCCTGCCGGTCCAGGGGACCCCGGCAAGTGATTCGAAAGCTTGAATTGCCAAGACAGGAGCGAGAGCAGAATGCCAATGGACGCCCACGATATCGAGGCGATGATCAAGGCAGCGATCCCCGATGCCGAGGTGACGATCCGGGACCTCGCCGGTGACGGCGACCATTACGCCGCGACCGTGATCTCGGAATCCTTCCGTGGCAAGTCCCGCGTCCAGCAGCACCAGATCGTCTATCAGTCGCTACGCGGCCAGATGGGCGGCGTGCTTCACGCGCTGGCGCTGCAAACCGGCGTGCCCGGAAGCTGATGTCGAATTGATCTTTTTGCCGCCGGGGTAGGTTATGGCTGCGGAAAATCCACGCGGCGCGATGTTTCGTGTCATCGTGCCGGACCAGCCTAGCCGCGTGACCTATGTCGAGCTGTTCTTCGATCTCGTCTTCGTCTACGCCGTCACGCAGATTTCGCACACGCTGCTCGGCCGTTTTACGCCGCTCGGCGCGGTGCAGGTCACGCTGCTGTTCCTCGCGGTATGGTGGGTCTGGGTCTACACCGCCTGGGTCACGAACTGGCTGAACCCCGAGCTGACGCCGGTCCGCGTCCTGCTGTTCCTGATGATGCTGGGCGGCCTCGTGCTGTCGATCTCGATCCCGACGGCCTTCGAGGGACGCGGGCTGTGGTTTGCGATTGCGTACGCATCGATGCAGGTAGGACGTACCGCCTTCTGGCTGTTCGCAACGCCGCCGCACCGGATCCTGGTGCGGCACAATGCGATCCGCATCCTGGCCTGGCTTTCCGTCTCTGCCGTGCTGTGGATCGCGGGCGGATTTGCGGAGGGCGAGAGGCGGCTGTGGTTCTGGCTCGCGGCCGTCGCCTTCGAATACATCTCGCCGGCCGCGCGCTTCTGGGTCCCGAAGCTGGGATTTTCCTCGATGGAGGCCTGGAGCGTCGAGGGTGGCCATATGGCCGAGCGCTGCGCCGGCTTCATCATCATCGCGCTCGGCGAGGCCATCGTCGTCAACGGCGCGACCTTTGCCGAGCTGAGCTGGACCGGCGAAAATATCTCTGCCTTCCTGGCAGCTCTCCTCGGCAGCATCGTGATGTGGTGGATCTATTTCCACAAGGGCGCCGAGGCGGGCTCCGAGCTGATCTCGAAATCGGCCGAATCCGGGCGGCTGGCGCGGCTCGCCTACACCTACCTGCACATGCCGATCATTGCCGGCATCATCCTGACCGCCGTGTCCGATGAGCTCGTGCTGAAGCATCCCACTGGGCATTCCGATCTCAGGACGGTATTGAGCACGGTCGGCGGTCCCCTGGTGTTCCTGGTTGGCACGATCCTGTTCAAGCACACCATCCGCGGCTTCCTCCAGCTCTCGCACGGCGTCGGCATCGTCGCGCTGCTAGGTCTTGGCTGGTTCGGCAGCGAGCTGTCGCCGCTCTGGCTGTCGATCGCGACGACGGCGATCCTGATCGTGGTGGCGGTGTGGGAGTCCGTGTCGTTGCGCGCGAAGCCTGACGAGGCCGATTGAGCCGGTTGTCTGGCCTAGTCAGACGTGACCAGCGCATGCACCGAGAACATCCGCGCCGAATCGGTCCAGGTCTCTCGCACTTGCCAGCCGGCACCGCGCGCCAACGCTGCGAACCGCTCCAGACTGTATTTGTAGCTGTTCTCGGTATGAATGCTCTCGCCCGCCCGGAACGAGAAGCTCGTGCCCAGCATGCGCACGGTCTGGTTCTTCCTGCTGATCAGGTGCATCTCGATGCGGTGCTGCTCGCGATTGTAGATCGCGCGATGGGTGAAGGCGGAGAGATCGAAATTGCCGCCGAGCTCGCGGTTGATGCGGACGAGCACGTTGAGATTGAAGCGGGCAGTGACACCGGCTGCATCGTTGTAGGCGTCGTGAAGCACGCGCTCGTCCTTTTCGAGGTCGGCGCCGATGATCATCAGCGCGCCCCGGCCGAGAATCTCGCGCGCGCTTTTCAGGAAGGCCTGGGCTTCGTGCGGCTCGAAATTGCCGATGGTCGAGCCGGGGAAGAAGCCGACCTTGGGCAGCGCGGCGACGGCTGGCGGCAGCTCAAACGGCGTGGTGAAGTCGGCGGCGACCGGGTGGATGCCGAGCGAAGGGAAATCCCGTCGCAAGCCATTTGCCTGTTCCTGAAGGAAATCGCCGGATATATCGACGGGCACATAGGCGGCGAACTTGCATTGCTTCAGGAGCAGGCGAACCTTGGTTGTCGCGCCGGCGCCGAACTCGACCAGTGCCGCATGCTCCGGGATGATTTTCGCGATCTCGCTGCCGCGCTCGCGCAGGATCGAGAGTTCGGTGCGCGTCGGGTAATATTCCGGCAGGCGCGTGATCGCCTCGAACAGCTCTGATCCCGTCGCGTCGTAGAAATATTTCGGTGACAGTCTTTTCGGCTGCTGCGACAGATCTCCGATGGCGTCGCGGGCAAAGGCGGTGGTCTGTTCGTCAGGAAGATGGGCTTCGGCCAAAGCGCTGGCGTGCACATTCATGATACTCTCCTGAACGCGCTGTCCGGCGCGCATTGATCGTCGGATGAAACTTTACTCGTAGTCGGCGAGGCGTAATCCCGTGAACTGCCAACGGTGGTGCGGATAGAAGAAGTTGCGATAGGTGATACGGCTGTGCCCGTCCGGAGTTGCAAGCGAAGAGCCGCGAAGTACCAATTGATTGACCATGAACTTGCCGTTGTACTCGCCGAGCGAGCCTTCCACGGCGCGGTAACCGGGATAGGGCGAATATGAGCTGCGGGTCCATTGCCAGACGATGCCGAAGGCATCGTTGAGCTGGCCGGCGCGGGCCGCGACCTCCCATTCCATCTCGGTCGGCAGGTGCTTTCCGGCCCAGCGCGCGAACGCATCCGCCTCGTAATAGCTGACGTGGCACAGGGCCGCCTCGGGATCGATCGGCTTGAGGCCGGCGAGCGTCATCATGTGCCAGCGACCATCGATCTCGCGCCAGTGGCCCGGCGCCTGCCAGCCCTCGTTGCTGACCGCGGCAAACCCATCCATCAGCCAGAGCGCCGGCGTCGAATAGCCGCCGTCCTTCATGAAAGCGAGCCACTCGGCATTGGTGACGAGATTTCGTGCGATCCGCACCGGGCCGACGAGCGCGCGATGCGCCGGCTTCTCATTGTCGAAATGAAAGCTGTCGTCGGCATGTCCGATGCTGTGAATGCCTTCGTTCAGGGGAAGCCATTTTGCGCCGGTTTGGTTCGGGGCCGGGAAGCGCCACTCGGGATCGTAAGCGGGCAGGACCGGATTCTGCGCAAAGGCGTGGAGGATGTCCGTGAACATCAATTCCTGGTGTTGCTGCTCGTGATTGAGGCCGATTTCGACGAGCGGGCGGATCGCGTGAAGCTTGGCCTCGTCCATCTCGCGGAAGAATCTCACGACGGCAGCATCGACGTAGGCCCGATAGGCCGTGACTTGCTCCGCGCTCGGTCGCGTGATGTCGCCGCGGCGATGCCGGGCATGACGTGGGCCGGCGCTGACGTAATAGGAATTGAACAGAAATGCGAAGTCGGGATGGAAGGGCTTGTAGCCCGAACAGTGCTCGCCGAGCAGAAACTGCTCGAAGAACCAGGTCGTATGCGCGCGGTGCCATTTCGCCGGACTCGCATCTGGCATGGACTGGATCTGCTGATCTTCCGCGCTGAGCGGCGCGGCGCGGCGCTCGGTCTCGTTGCGGACCGACACAAAGGCATCCACGAGCGCCTCGGCGAGGCTGCCGGATTCGGAGAACGGTGACGCAGGGAGCGGGCTGGCCGTCGCGGAGGCTTGTTTCGTCACGGTTTTCTCCAGGTGGACAAGAAAACGTTGCAGGCGTAGCTCGGTTCCAAGAGACAGGTTCGTCCTAGATAGGGCCTCCGTTACGGGATAAAAGTCCTCCTCGGTGATCATATTAGAGCCATCAGGCTATGGCTCGGCCGGGGCTTGAACTGGCGATCCGGCCGCATGGCAGGGCTTCGTCGCCGCCATTTTACTTTGGATGTCCAATAGTTTGCGCTACATATAGGGGCAGGTATCGGGTTAGATGGCTGAGCCGGCCCGAAGCGATAAGGGCTCCGCCCCGGAAGGACATTGATATGAGCATCGAGGAATTCATCGACAGCGAAGTGAAGTCGAACGACGTGGTTCTGTTCATGAAGGGCACGCCGCAATTTCCGCAGTGCGGTTTCTCCGGCCAGGTCGTGCAGATCCTCGACCATCTCGGGGTCGGCTATAAGGGCCTCAACGTTCTCGAATCGGCCGAGCTGCGCAACGGCATCAAGGTCTATTCGAACTGGCCGACCATCCCCCAGCTCTATGTGAAGGGCGAGTTCATCGGCGGCTGTGACATCGTGCGCGAGATGTTTCAGGCCGGCGAATTGCAGCAGCTCTTCTCCGACAAGGGCGTTGCCGTCAACGCGGCGGCCTGATCCTTGGCGATGCTGACGCGCCGGATCGGTGGCGCGCAGCTCGAGATCATTGTTGCCGACATCACCACGCTCGGCGTTGACGCCATCGTCAACGCCGCCAATACGTCGCTCCTCGGCGGGGGCGGTGTCGATGGTGCGATCCACCGGGCCGCCGGCCCGGATCTTGTCGCCGAGTGCCGCATGCTCCATGGCTGCAAGACGGGCGATGCCAAGATCACGCGGGGTTATCAGCTGAAAGCGGCGCATGTGATCCACACCGTCGGTCCGGTGTGGAATGGCGGCACCCTCGGCGAAGACGATCTGCTCGCCTCCTGTTATCGCCGTTCGATGGAGCTCTGCCGCAAGCACGATCTCGCTTCGGTAGCATTCCCGGCGATTTCGACCGGCATCTATCGTTTCCCGGCGGATCGCGCCGCGCAGATTGCGGTCGCCACCACGGTCGATGCTCTGGCTGCGACCCCCTCCGTTACTCAGGTCATCTTCTGCTGCTTCTCCGAGCCAAGTGCTGTCTTGCATCGTGAGGCGCTGTTGGCGCACAGCGCCGACGATTGACGATGAAGCCGGGCCGTCGTTCCACCGAAGGACGTCTGGCCCTCATACGTTGGCTGCTTGTCTGCGCTGGGCTCCTGGCATTTGCCGCGGTTGCAGCGGCGGAAGACCTGCTTGCCGGACGTGAACTCGACCCGCAGAAGCTTGCGCCCGTTAGAGACTATCTTCGCAACGAGGTTACGGCCGGCAAGATTCCCGGCGCGATCCTGCTGATCCAGCAGCACGGCAGGCCCGCGCTCTACGAAAAATTCGGCCTGCGCAACGTGAAGACGGTGCAGCCAATGACGGACGACACCATCTTCCGCCTCTATTCGATGTCGAAGCCGGTCACCTCGGTCGCAGCGATGATGTTGGTCGACGACGGCAGGCTGGATCTCGACGACGCTCTTTCGAAATACATTCCGGCTTTTGCTGATGTGAAGGTTGGTGTCGCACAGCCGGACGGCCGCTTGCTGCTCGTGCCGGCGGCGCGGCCGATCACGATCCGCGACCTCCTGCGTCATACCTCCGGCATCACTTATGGCTTCTATGGCGACAGCCCGGTGCGCAAGCTCTATGCGGGTGCCGGCTTGTTCGACGACGACCCCGACAATGCAGAATTCGTCGCGCGGCTGGCGCGATTGCCGCTGGCCGAGCAGCCGGAGACGCTATGGGACTATGGCCATTCGACGGACGTGCTAGGGCGGGTGATCGAAATTGTTTCGGGGCAATCACTCTATCAGTTCGAGAAGGCGCGCCTGCTCGATCCCCTCGGTATGCGCGATACGGCGTTCTTCGTCGCCGACGATACCAAGCGCCCCATGATCGCAGAGCCCTTGCCGAGCGACTGGTTCGATCGGCCGGTGGCAGGCATCAAGGAGCCCACCGCACCGCATCGCTGGGAATCCGGCGGAGCCGGCATGGTCGGCACCATCGGCGACTATGCGCGCTTTGCGCAGATGCTGCTCAATGGCGGCGAGTTCGACGGAAGGCGCTATCTCAGGCGCGAGACGGTCGCGCTGATGGCGTCGGATCAGATCGGCGAGGGGAGCGGGATCGGGAAGGATCCCGAGTTCTATTTTCCGGGCCCTGATAGCGGCTTCGGCCTGGGATTTGCGGTGCGGACGGAAGCAAAGCCGCCTCTGCCGGCCGGCGAATATCGCTGGGACGGTGTCGGCGGCACATTCTTCTTCATCGATCCCACAGACGACATGTTCGTCATCTGCATGATGCAGTCGGCGTCGCAGCGTGGGCCGATCCAGGCCGAATTGAAGCGGCTGGTCTACGAGGCGATGGGGCGCTGATCATGCGCCGCGCGCGATCTCTCGCACATGGCCGATCGTCTCCTCGATCATCGCAGCCGTCACGTCGAGATGCGTGCAGGCGCGGATGCGGCCATCCATCATCGCAAGCATCACGCCGTGCTGGCGCAAGGCGCCCACCATCTTGTCGCCGGGGACGCCTGCGCCGTCGGGCTTGAAGAATACGAGATTGGTCTCGGGCTCCTGCACCTCGATCCCTGCGATCTGCGACAGCCCGCGCGCCAGCGCGCGCGCATTGGCGTGGTCATCCGCAAGGCGATCGACATGGTGGTCGAGCGCATAGATGCAGGCGGCCGCGCAGATGCCGGACTGCCGCATCGAGCCGCCGAGCCGCTGCTTCCACTGCCAGACCGCGTCGATGAAGTCGCGCGAGCCGGCAAGCACGCCGCCGATCGGCGCGCCGAGGCCCTTCGAGAAGTCGATCCAGGCTGAATCCCAGCCCGCCGTCATGTCACGTGCCGAGATTCCGGCGGCGACGGTGGCGTTGAGCAGGCGCGCGCCGTCCATATGAGTCGCAAGCCCATTCTGCTTCGCGATCGCGACGATCTCGTCGAGCGCCGTCTTCTTCCAGATCGTGCCGCCGCCGATGTTGGCGGTCTGCTCGACGCTGACCACCCTCTGGGTCGGCTGATAGCGCGTGCGCGGATGGAGCGCCTTGCGGAGCGTCTCTGGTGTGAACTGTCCGTCGGGACCCTGGAGCTGCGTAATCTGAAAGCCGCCGAGCGCTGCATGCGCGCCGCCTTCGCGTGCGATGATATGTGCGGTTTCATGCGCGAGGATCTCGTCGCCGGGACGGCAATGCACCAGCGTCGCGGTGATGTTGCACATCGTGCCCGAGGGCATGAACACCGCAGCTTCCTTGCCGAGCAGGTCCGCAACGCGCTCGCAGAGCGCATTCGTGGTCGGGTCGTCGCCGACCTGCTCGTCGCCGACCTCGGCACGCGCCATCGCCTCGCGCATCGCAGGCGTCGGCCGCGTCTGTGTATCCGAGAGCAGGTTGACGCGCACCGGCGGCGCCTTGGGATCGACGGGGGGAGGGGTATAGAGCATCGGCATTGCTCCTTGGGCAGTTCCATTCGCTCGTTGTCAGCGGCTCTTAAGGGGACGTCGGGCGGCGTGTCGAAATCGCATAATAACGATTTCCGTCGCGGTCACGCGATAATCGATGAGATAGGGATAGGGATTGACCGGGAGGCGGCGCACGCTCGCTCGAGTTGTCTGCCGTCCTGCATAGGGATGGTCGCAGTAACGCAATCAGAGCAACAATGCGGTCGCGCACATGAGCTGCTCCCTGCGGTGATCGGGATTCGATGTAGGTCAAAGCATTGTCGATCTGGGCGAGGGCCCGCAGTGTGTAACGGACCTTCACAGCCCGTGCTTTGCCCACATCGCGCGAACTTCGTCAGCATTGGCCAGCTCACCGCGGGCGATCTCGGCTTCGGCTTCGGCCAGATCGGCCTCTTCTGCCTCTGTGAGCTGGATCGGCGGTTGGTCGACACCTGCGAGCTCGAGCAGTGCTCGCGCGAGCTCGTCCTGCTCGGAGTCGGGCAGGATCGATACCTTGCTAAAGGCCTCGTCCAAAAGACGTGTCATGATCAAGCTCCATCGCATGCGATCATAGCACGAGCGGATCGAGAAATGGGAGTGACCAGCCCAAACGACAAGGCCCCGGTTTTGCCGGGGCCTTTCGAACTTCGTTATCAGCGCGAATAGAATTCGACGACCAGATGGGGCTCCATCTGCACCGGGAACGGCACGTCGGAGAGGCCGGGGATGCGCGCGTATTTCGCGGTCATCTTGCCGTGATCGACTTCGAGATAGTCGGGCACGTCACGCTCGGGGAGCTGGCTCGCTTCGAGAACGTGGGCGAGCTGCTTGGAGGCTTCCTTGACCTCGATCACGTCGCCGACCTTGAGCTGGTAGCTCGAGATGTTGACCTTGCGGCCGTTCACCTTGATGTGGCCGTGATTGATGAACTGGCGCGCGGCGAAGATGGTGGAGACGAACTTGGCGCGGTACACGACCGCGTCGAGACGACGCTCCAACAGGCCGATCAGGTTCTCGCCGGTGTCGCCCTTCAGGCGGCTCGCCTCGACATAGATGCCGTGGAACTGGCGCTCGCTGATGTTGGCGTAGTAGCCCTTGAGCTTCTGCTTGGCGCGGAGCTGCACGCCGAAGTCGGAGAGCTTGCCCTTGCGGCGCTGGCCGTGCTGGCCAGGGCCGTACTCACGACGGTTCACGGGGCTCTTCGGGCGGCCCCAGATGTTCTGGCCCATACGGCGATCGATCTTGTACTTCGCCTCACTGCGCTTAGTCATCGCGTCCTCTTGATAGAGTTAGGTTGGTTTGAGGAAACGCGCCCTCCTGTGTGACCGGGAAACCCGGCACCGACAGACCCTATCCCCAAAGCTTCAAGGGACAAGGCCACGGGTCGCGAAACGCTTCGCGGGCCGAAACCGGCCCGCGAGCAGGCGGCTTTTAGGAGAAATCGGGCCGTCCTGTCAATCTTTTACGTTGCAACGGCCCGCATCGGCTTGGGCTCGGCAGCCTGCCGGCTGCCACGCAATTCGGCAGCGATTTCAGTGTTCAGGACCTGTTCCAGCTTGGTCAGGACTCTAGCGATCGGGGCGGCATCGGTAATCCGGTGATCCCAGCGAAGGACGACATTGATGGTCTGGTCCGGTTCGGCCACCCCATAGCTCAGGATGAATGGTCCGGGCGTGATGGCGTGGAGCTCGCCCCCGCCATAGGCCGCAACCGAGGTGACCGAATAGCTGCCGAAAAAGCTGGCGCGCTGGCGGCCGAAATTGAGCCCGATCAGCCACGCCAGCCGGCGCAGCGGCAGCGGCAGCCGCATTGCCAGCATCATCTTGCGAACCATGGGCACGTCCTGGAGCGGTGCCTCCTTGGCATGCCGGATTTGGACGTCGATCTCGGCCAGCGGCAGAGCGTCCGGGCCGGCAATCCGCTGCGCCACCACGCATTCCTCGTCATCCACGACGCGGGCGATTGCCACCATCGCCACGCTTTTGGGCAGCTCATAGAAGGCCGGCCACGGCCATTTGGCGTAGAGAGTGCGCAGGATCGGCTCGTCCCTGGCGACGAGCGCGAAGGCCTTGACGAAGATCGAGGCCCAGCCGGCCGGCAGCTTTGCGCTGGCGCGGGCCTCGAGCAGGGGGCGGATCTCGAGCGGCCGCGACAGCGAGACGAAGGGCACGCCCATCGAGGCGTACATGAGGTCAAAGACCATGCGCCGCAGCAGCGAGATTTTCCTGGGTGTACCGCGCATCGTCCTCGGGTTTCCGCGGGCTCAAACAAGTGGGACGAGTCGATCGTCTCGCCCTGATCTAGCATGAACCAGGCATGTTGAAGCCAGCGGGTTCATGAATCAGGGGCCGGCCGGGTTCACAAGAAGGTTCGTCAATTTCGGTAAAATGATGTCGTTTCAATGCCTTAAATGGTTAATTTGATGTAAGCTGCAGCCGATCTTGAGAATCGCTCGAAGGGCGATCTACCGCCTGATCCCCTCGAAAGCAGTCATGATGCCGCGTTGGAACAATGACCAGTCGAAGCCAAGCGCTATGGCGCGATAGCCGCGGTCGATCAGGCGGTTGGCCTGCTCGGCGGTACGCGCCGCTCCGCCGATCGGCACGCCGCTTTTGAGAATGCCGGCCTCGGCCCGGGCGATCAGCTCCAACAGCTCGGGGTCGTCCATCTGGCCGCGCTTGTTGATGGAGGTGGCGAGATCGCCCTGACCGATCACTGCGATGTCGATTCCGGGCGTTGCCATGATCTCGTCGATGCGGTTGACGGCGTCGATATGCTCGATGGTGATCATGCAGAGCATCTCGTCGTCGGCTGATGCCATGTAGTCAGGCATCGACTGGCCCCAGCGGAACGGCGCATGGAAGGGGCCCCAGAGACGATCGCCGCGCGGAGGATAGCGTACGCTGCGCACTGCTTTCTCGGCTTCCTCGCGGCTGGTGATCATCGGAAAGTTGATGCCGAAGGCACCGATGTCCATCGGGGCCTTGGCAAGCCAGGGCTCGTTGGCGGCGATCCGCACCAGCGGCGTGCATGGCGTGCCTGTCGTGGCGGCGATCATAGCGTGCGCTTCGGTCAGCCCGATCGGCCCATGTTCGAGATCGACGATGATCCAGTCGAGCGAGCGCGCCATGATCTGCACCGTCTGCACGCTCGGAATGGTCGCGATCGCTCCAAAGGAGGGGCGACCTTCACGCCAGAGCTGGCGGAGACGGTTGAGCGGCGTTGACGTGACTGACATGGCGCAGAACCTGCGGGATAGGGGCTCCGCAACCTAGCAGCGCGCCAGCGACCGGAAAAGTCAGGCCGGGACGCGCCCGCCGAAGAATGGCTTCAGTGCAGGGCCGAGCGTATGGCTGCGCTTGGACGTGAAAACGATCTCTGCGCCGGACTGCACAAGGTCGGTGACGCGCGGGCCGAGCAGGTCCGAAACGCGGCGGGCGATCGCCGGAGCCGGATCGATCCAATTCACCGGCCAAGGGGCGAGCCTGGTCAACCGGTCGAGCAGCAGCGGATAGTGCGTGCAGGCGAGCACGATGGTGTCGGTGCGTGCAGTCGTCTCCTCGGCCTTACCGACGAAGCAGGGCTTCAGCTCCGCGAAAATGGCGCCGTCGGCGACCGTGGCACCGCTGAGCGCCGCCTCGGCGAGCGACGCGAGTTCGGGTGAGCCGACCAGCGTCACCTCGCAGCCCTGGCCGTGATCCCGGATCAGCGCCTGGGTGTATTCGCGTTTGACGGTGGCCTTGGTGCCGAGCACCGAGACGCGTCGTGTCTTGGACTGCGCGCAGGCCGGCTTGATCGCCGGCACCGTGCCGACGAAGGGCACGCGATAGGCAGCACGCAAATGGCTCATGACCGAAACCGACATGGTGTTGCAGGCGATCACCACCAGATCGGGCCTGTGCGCGGTGATCAGATCTCCGACCAGCGGCACCACGCGGGCGATGATCTCGTCCTCGCTGTGATGGCCGTAGGGGAAGAAGGCATCGTCGGCGACGTAGACATAATGAGCGTCGGGGCGCGCAGCGACGACCTCGCGCAGCACGGTGAGCCCGCCGAGGCCGGAATCGAACACCAGTATGGTCGGAGAGTCGGTCACGTGGTCACCCTAGCCCTGCCATGGTTACCATTCGGTTTTTGGGGCGCTTTTGCGGCGGACACGGGTCCTGCCCAATTTGGAACGATTCAAATCGCTTCGACCCCGCTTGCCCGCTATCAGATCGCGCCATTGCTGCGCCGCAGTTGGGGACGTCCGCAAAGTTCGGGGAGCCGACATGATCAGAAACACGCCTGCCGGCTGGGGCAGTATCTCCCGCTGGTTTCACTGGATACTCGCGGTCGCGATCATCGGCATGATCGGCTTCGGCTGGTGGGTCAATCACGTGCCGGCGCGGCCCGATCGCTTCTTCTATCGCTCGATCCACGCCGACATCGGCTATGTGGTTCTGCTGCTCACCGTCATTCGCCTGGCCTGGCGCATCGGTAACCCGACGCCGGCGCTGCCGGACGACAGTCGTCCCTGGCAAAAGTTTGCCGCGCGTATCAGCCACGCGGCACTCTATCTTATCGTCATCCTGGTCGCGATGCTCGGCTGGGCACATTCCGGCGCACATGCGCCCGATTACTCCAGCTTCTTCGGCTTGTTTCACGTGCCGCAATTCACCTCGCCCGACCGCGAAGCGGCGCGCGCCTATGAAGACCGCCACATTCTCTTTGCCTATGTGCTGCTGGCTCTGATCGTGGTCCACGTCGCGGCCACCGCGTGGCACCATTACATCCGCCGCGACCGCGTCGCGGTACGGATGGTGACGGAGGAAGCGAAGGCGGGGTAGGGGCAGCGCGCCGCGGCTTCTCCGTATCACGTCACCGTCTCTGGAATACTGGATTTCCCGCCCCAGTGCGCAAGTGGCGCACAAGGCGGGCGATGACAGTGAGCGTAGGCGAGCGCTTCAACAGCTCATCGCTGCCCTTGCAATGAGGCTCACGCGATCCTGTTCGTGGTCGCCGCCCGCTCAGCCTTGAGCTGGTCCTGCAGGCGCTGGATGTTTTCGAGCAGGCGCTGGCTGGCGAGGACCAGGAAGTAGTAGCCGAACTGTGGATCCTGGAAGTAGATCTCGAGCAGCCGTTCATAGGTGATGGTCAGCACCTGGCCGTCCTCGATGCACTCCACCGTTCCGGTGCGCTGGTTGTTCGGGGTCAGGAAGCCGAGCTCACCCATCAGGCGACCAGGCGGGATCTCGATGTTGATCTCCTTGACCAGGAATTTTCCGGTCACCGTCAGGAACATCTCGTTGGCTGGGTCGTGGATCTTGAAGAGCGTGTCACCATGGCGGTACTTGCGCTCCGTCATGAAGGGCTTCAGCCATTCCATGGACATGTCGCCCTGCGTCGCGTGGCGCGCCTTCTTCACGAGCTTGAGCATCTGGCGGAGGCGAACGCCGTTGATCGGGACCAGCAGCAGATAGAGCAGAAAGGTCGACATGTTGCCGGACAGCAGGCCGTAGGCGGCGAACAACGCGCAGCCGATCATGTTGGCGACCCGCAGCGGCACCATGGTCTGCATCAGAAGGGTCGCCACGAAGAAGATCGCGCCGACAACGGCGAACAGATTGGCGAGCGTGATGTTGGCCAGTAAGATTTCCAGCAGGCGGTTGAACAGGGCGTCGTAGGTGATGTTGTTGGGGTCGAGGCCCATCTGCATCAGGATTTTTGCGACCCTGAAATTGTCCGCAGCCGTATCGAGAATGCGGTTTAAAATCGACGAGATATCTGCGCTGGACGCCATCATATTTCCCCACGCCTCAAGCCGACGGTGCTTTTCGGATACGGATAATCGAAATCGATAAGGATCGTTTGAGTAAGATGACCGGCGGATTCGATGCAAGCGGCCAATTCTAGCCCGCGCGGCGGTTTCGGCAATCGTCCACTCGTCGAGCCCGAGAAACCGGTCTGACCGGGAGAGGAACGGACCCTATTCGAGGCCGTTAGCACCGAAAGCAATGTCCGGTGAGCTGTCATGTCCGATTCTTGCGACTATTTTCGTGAGCACGCGATTGCGGCCACCCGCAAGGCGCGTGCCTTGCCGGCGGGAGCGGCAAAGCACAAGCAGCGGACCGTCGCGCGCGTCTATCATCTCCTATCCAGGAAGGCGGCGTTCGCGCCCAATATCCATCATCTGGATGAGTTTCGCGCGGCGCGGCGCCTGGAGCCGCAGATCACAGGGACCGGTTGATCGCCGCATGCTGCAATTCTGTGCAGCGGTTCAAATGACAGCCTGACGAAAGCGGCAGCAAATTTTGCAGTCTGGAAATCCCCGTCCCGGCCACTATGCTCGTTGCGCGGTCGGCTGCTGCATCGCCGCGCCGCGAGGGGGATGGCATGCGCACAACATCGGTCGGCGTCGTTCGCATTGCCACCAAAGGGCCCGGCGATGTGGCAGGCCTATTGAGGATGATCGAGCAGGGCGAGATCGATCCGAAGGCGATCCTCGCGATCCTGGGCAAGACGGAGGGCAATGGCGGCGTCAACGACTTCACGCGCGAGTATGCCGTGGCTGCGCTCTGCGCGGCGCTTGCGCCGCATCTGGGGCTGGCGCCTCATCAGGTCGAGCAGCGCATCGCATTCGTGATGTCGGGCGGCACCGAAGGTGTGCTCAGTCCGCACATCACCGTGTTCACGCGCCGAAGCATCGTGCAGGCGCCGGCTGGTCTTGCTGGAAAGCGGCTCAGCATCGGCATGGCGCAGACCCGGGATTTCCTGCCTGAGGAGCTCGGCCGCAGCGCGCAGATCGAGGAAACGGCAAAGGCCGTGGTGTCAGCCATGGCAGACGCCGGCATCACCGAGCCGAAAGACGTGCATTTCGTCCAGATCAAATGCCCGCTGCTGACCAGTGACCGTGTCGAGGCGGCCTCCGCGCGCGGCAAGACAACCGTGACGACGAGTGCCTACAGCTCGATGGCCTATTCGCGCGGCGCCTCCGCGCTTGGCGTCGCGGTGGCGCTCGGAGAGATCGAGGGAGCGACCCGCGACGAGGACGTGCTGCGGCGGTTCGATCTGTTTTCATCGGTCGCCTCAACTTCGGCGGGGATCGAGTTGATGCACAACGTCGTCATCGTGCTCGGCAACACGATGTCTTCGGCGAGCCCGTACGAGATCGGCCATGCCGTCATGCATGACGCGATCGATGCCGCGGCCGTAATCGAGGCGCTCGCGGGCGCGGGGCTTAAGGCGGGATCGACGGCGGATACGGGCCGCGAGCTCGTCAATATCTTCGCCAAGGCGGAGGCCTCGCCGAACGGCAGCGTCCGCGGTTTCCGTCATACCATGCTGGAGGATACCGACATCAGCGCGACAAGGCATGCTCGCGCCGCCGTTGGCGGCCTGATCGGCGGTCTTGCAGGAACCGGCGCTGTCTACGTCTCCGGCGGGGCCGAGCATCAGGGGCCCCCGGGCGGCGGCCCTGTTGCCGCCATCGTGCGGCTCATCGATGATTCCGATTGAGCGCAGCGGAGGGAGTATCCACGTGCTCGTCGGTGGTTCGGCCGGCTCGCGTCGGCCAATATAGTGCGTTCACTTCGCGGCGCTGTTCACGCTGCGATGCTGGATCGACACGGGAGCCGAACCGAGTGTCGGACCGGCGGCGCTCACGAGGTCACTGCGCAGTGATGGTGAAGCGGCATGAAGCGCGAAGATGATGGCAATCTGGGTCCGGTTCTGAAGGCGGTATTTGCGCATGATATTGCCGATATGTGCGCGAACCGTATTTTCGGAGATCTTGAGCTCGTAGGCGATGTTCTTGTTCTGCATGCCACGGGCAATCAGCATCATGAGCTCGCGCTCACGCGGCGTCGGTGTGATCGGTACGCTTGTATTCATGACCAATTCCTCCCTGGCATGAAGGTTGATGTGACCATCCCAGCATTTCTCTCACTCCACCTTGAGCGCTTCGATCGGACTGAGCTTGGAAGCCATGTGGGCGGGATAGAACCCGAAGATCACACCGGTCACGGCTGAAAATCCAACGGCGAGGCCGATCGACTGCATGTCGATCGCAGTGACCCAGCCGGCTATTCGCGCCACGGTCATCGACAGCGTGACGCCGCCGACGACGCCGATGGCGCCGCCAAGAAGACAAAGGACGAGAGCCTCACAAAGAAACTGCAGGCGGATATCGCGCATCCGGCCGCCGAGCGCGCGGCGAATTCCGATCTCGCGGGTGCGTTCGGTGACGGAAACGATCATGACGTTCATGATGCTGATGCCGCCGACGAGGAGCGAGACCGAGGCGATCGCGAACAGCAGCAGCGCCACGGTGCGGATGGCGCCCTGTTGTGCCTCCATGGCGGCCGCGGGATCCTGGACCTTGAAATCGTCGGCCTGGCCGGCGGGGATCCTGTGTCGCTGCCGCAGCAGGCCTTCGATCTCACTGGTCGCGCCCGCCATCTGGGTATCGGAGGCGACCTTGACGAGGATATAGGCGATGGCGTCCCGGTTGATGCCGCTCGCGCTGCCGAGAAAGCGCAGCTTGGCGGTGGTCAGTGGCACGAAGGCGACATCGTCCTGCGCCGGACCCTTGCGATCGAGCACGCCGATGACTTCGAGCGGGACCTGCATGATCCTGACTTGCGCGCCGATCGGATCGTCGCCCGGCGCGAACAACTCCTTGGCGGCGGCGCTGCCGAGGATGACGACCTTCGCTGCGCTCGCTTCCTCGGCCGCGGAGAAGTATCGACCGGATGACAATTGCCAGTCGCGCACCATGAAGTGCGAGGTGGTCGTACCGTTGATCGTGGTGTTCCAGTTCCTGGCTTCCCGGATGACTTGCCCGGTGCCGGCGACCGAACCTGCAGCGGTCTGGATCTCCGGAATCTGATCGAGGATCGCCTGCACGTCGCCCTCGGTCATCGTCAGCTTGGTGCCCGCCTTCATGCGAACGGCACCCTGTTGTATCGCGCCCGGCTCGATCATCAGCACGTTGGAGCCGATCGAGCGGATCTGCTCCTCGACGCGAAGCTGCGCGCCCTTGCCGATGGCGAAGACGGTCACGATAGAGGCCACGCCGATCACGATTCCCAGGATGGTCAGGAAACTGCGCAGCGGATTCAGGCGCAGCGCGTGAAGGGCGGTCTGAAGGGCCTGATATGCGGTCATGATGCCCAGACCCTGTTTGGCATTGGGGCACGCATCTCATCCGCGACGACCTCGCCGTCATGCAGGCGAATGGTTCGTTCGCAGCGCGCGGCCACGCCGGAATCGTGGGTGATCATCACGATGGTCTGGCCGGTGTCGTGGAGTGCGTCGAACAGGGCCAGAATCTCGGCGCCGGTCCGGCTGTCCAGCGCGCCGGTCGGCTCGTCCGCGAGCACGATCGCCGGCGCTGCGACAAGGGCCCGCGCGATCGCAACGCGCTGCTGCTCGCCACCGGATAGTTGCCGCGGAAAATGCCGCGACCGGTGCAGCATGCCGACGGCCTCGAGGCACTGTTCGGCACGCAGCATCCGTTGCTTGTGACGGATGCCGCCGTAGACGAGCGGCAGCGCCACGTTCTCGACCGCGTTGTGCCGCGCAAGAAGATTGTAGGATTGGAACACGAAGCCGATGGCGTGGGCACGCAGTTCGGACCTGCGGTCATCGGCCAGATCGGCGACGTCGCCGCCTTCCAGGAGGATCGCGCCCTCGCTCGGACGATCGAGTAATCCGATCATGTTCATCAAGGTCGATTTGCCGGACCCCGACGGGCCCATGATCGCAAGACTTTCGCCGCGCTGGATGTCGAAGCTGACGTCGCGCACCGCGGTCACCGCGACACCGTCGGTCCGGTAGGTGCGGCAGACCGATCTGAGACTGACCAGTGCGGGCAGGGCGGTCATGATCCGAACCTTATTCCGAGAAGCTCCATGCCCGCAGGCCGGATCGCCTGTCCGATCGCGACCTGGCTGCCTTCCGTCAGATCGCCGCTCTTCAGGGCGACCTGCTCGGCGCCGTCGGTGCCGACCGTGACCGCGATGCGCTTCAGCGAACCGGTGGGCGTGCGCAGCCATACGCCGTCCCGACCTTGGGCCGTTGATGGCTGCGTGCCGCTAGGCTGGAAGCGGAGCGCCGCGACCGGTATCTTCAGAACGTCGTCCTGACGGTCGACCACGATCTTGACGAGCGCGGTCATGCCGGGGAGCAGCGCGCCGTCGAGGTTGGAGGTCGACAGCACGACGGTGTAGGTGACCACGTGCTGCTGCGTCTGCGGCGCCTTGCGGACCTGCCGCACGATCGCTTCGAAGCGGCGGTCGGGATAGGAATCGACCGTGAAGTGTGCACGCTGGCCGGCGGCGATGCGTCCGATATCCGCCTCATCGACCTGGGCGTGGATTTCCATGTCTTCGAGCCGGTGCGCCACCAGGAAGGCGGTTCGCGCCTCGAGGCCGACCGCAAGCGTCTGGCCCTCGTTGATGAATCTGCCGACGATCACGCCGTCGATCGGCGAGCGGATGATGGTACGATCGAGATCTGCCTCGGCGGCGCGGAGGATGGCTTCCTTTTCCGGGACCGCCGTCCTCGCTTGCTGGAGCTCGGCCTCGATCCGGCGCACGTCGGCGGTGGCGCCTTCGACGGCATAGGAGTTCAGCGTCACGAGGACCTCGGCCTCGCGCTCCTGTGCGAGGCGTGCAGTGAAATCGGTCTGCGCATCCTCGACTGTCGTGGCCGCCACCACGTTCTGCGACTGCAACGCCAATTTGCGCTGGAGGGTCCGCTGCGCAGACGCCTTCACGGCCTGGGCACTGTCGAGCTTGGCCGCCAGCACGGCCCTCGTGCCCTTGGCATTCTCCAGATCGATCTTGCCCCGGTCGAGCTTGGCCTGCTCCAGCTCGACATTGGCGTGCGCCATCTCGATCGCCGCCTTGGCTTCGTCGACCTTGGCCGCGAAGCTCCGCGGGTCGATCTGTGCCAGTGGCTGATCTTTTCGCACATTGTCGTTGAAGTCGACGTAGACCTTCGAGATCTGCCCCGACAGTTGCGAGCCCACCTCGATCGTCTTCACCGGTTGAAGTGCGCCGGTCACCGTGATCGTCTGCTCGATGCTGCCACGCTGGATCGAAGCGTAGCGGAACATCGGCGCGTCGGAGCCGAACGTCGGCGTCTCGCGTACGGCGGGCAGGATGGTCTGCGTGGTTGTGCGATAGGTGTGTCCGGCTTGGTTCGCGATCCATGCGGCCGAAGAGCGCACACCGGCTGGATCGATGGCAAAAGCCGCCGCAAATGCGGACACGCCACCCAACGCGACGAGGATTGGCACAAAACGCATATTGAAACCCCGGCCTTATCAAAAAGAAGACCGTCAGGCACAATTCGCACCCTCACGCACAGGTGGTAATTCCCGTGCTTTCGCTTGACGGTCCAGCAATATGTCGTCGGTTCTAGGTCTTCGGACGTGTGTGCTCGATGAAACAAACGTCAAGTTGTGAGCTGCCGATCCGCCACTTTTGGGATGATGGATATACTTCGAGATTCGATGCGGCCCCAGAATCGACCTTTTTCAATTACTAATTGCAAAATGTGCTATGGTGTGGAGGCAAAATGCGCCGGTCGAAGCGTACTGATTTCTGCTCGTGCATGAGAGCGCACCATGAGCACATCGGCGACACGGCAGCGGCTTCAGCACATTCGTCGCACGGAAGCTCGGCCTTCCGCATCCGCAACGCTGCGTCATGTCGTCGGCGGCGAGGCCGTGATTCCACGACAGATTAATGACCATCGTCAAATGCGAAGCAATGATCCGATGCCAGCGTATGCGGCAGGTCGTCATCAATTTCTCGCATCAAGCAGGAAGGAACACAGAAAGTGTGATCTGGCCCGCAGCAATATCACACGGCTGCACTAGGATTGGTTGATTGCACGTGAGGGAACCGGCTTCGAATCGGTTCTCACGACAAAAAGAATAGGACGAGGAGACTTTGGGTCATGAGAACGAGCCCGCCAACGATCTATGTGATTGATGATGATGAGCAAATAAGGAGCTTGCTTGGAGATCTCTGCCACGATGCCGGACTTGAAGTGAGGCTGTTCGGCTCGACCGACGAATTCCTGGCAGAGCAACTCTCCGATGGTCCCTCGTGCCTGGTGCTCGACGTTCGCTTTCCCGGCACCTCGCCGACAGGACTCGACCTGCAGCGAACGCTGGCGGACTCCGGCGTTTCGGTCCCGATCGTGTTCATCAGCGGCCATTCCGACGTTCGCGTTTCGGTGGAAGCGATGAAGCGCGGCGCGGTGGAGTTCTTGCCAAAACCGTTTCGGGAGCAGGAGCTTCTCGACGCGGTGCGACTCGGCGTGGAGCGCGATCGCAGGCGGCTGGAGCGCGAATTCGTCGTGCGCGAAGCCCGGCGGCGCTTCGACGAGCTCACGGTGCGCGAGCGCGACATATTGCTGCTCATGGCGGAGGGGCTCATCGCCAAGCAGATCGCAGCCAGGTTGAATGTCAGCGAGGTGACGGTGAAGGTGCACCGCGCGCGAATGATGCGGAAGCTGCAGCTGCGTTCGCCCATCGAGGTGGTGAGGCTCGTCGACAGCATCGGGCCGAACGTCGCGACGACACGACACGGTGCCGCCGCATTCAACGGAGCCGAAGTCGCGCGCGGCATCTAGTCCGTCCGGACTAGCATGAACCTCAGTCTATCAAGCGCCGCGTCGACGGTTCAGAGTATCCCGCATGATGTCGCAGAGTTTTGCATACGACATCGCTCACCGCTAACCTTGGCACGAAAGGGATACTCCATGCGTAAGTTGATTTTCGCTTCCGCCGCACTTATCGCCCTCACCGCCGGCGCCCGCGCCGACAACACCGCGACCACCTTCCAGGTCGGCCTCGTAAACGGCTCCTCCGTGAACCAGCAGGGTCACGTCAACGACAGCTCGACCACGGTTCAGGTCGGCATCCTGAATGGTGCGAGCACCATGCAGGGCACGACCTCTCCTTCGCTCAACAACACCAGCGGCGTGCTTCAGATCGGCGCCGCGAACGCGGCCGTCACTGGGCAGGTTGCAACTGGCAACAACACCAGCGGGATCAGCCAGAACTCGATCGGCGGCGCGCCGAACAACTTCGCTGCCGTTGGGCAGATCGGTGGCGGCCTGAACCTCAGCTCCATTACGCAGCACTAAGCCAGCCCCGTACCTACCTGGGCGCGCCACGCGGGCGCGCCCAGGCCATATTCCAAAAAAATTGCGATCAGGCTCGTTGATGAAGCGGCGGATCGACCAGTTACTATTGGCGGAGAAGTCACATGCGGATCAATCATCTAGTCGCGACGGTCGTCATGCTCGGCGCATTGGCTTCTGTCGATGCGAAGGCTGATAATACGGCGACCGTGTTGCAGTTCGGTACGACGAATGTTTCGTCGACCACGCAGAGCGGTCCGGTGAACAACACCGCGACGACGCTGCAATTCGGTGCGAACAACCAGGCGACGAGTGTGCAACTCGGATCGCTGTCCTCGGTCAACTCGGCGACGATCGGACAGGGCGGCACGACGCCTACCGCGACCAACAATGCTGCGGTCGGTCAGGTCGGCGGCTCCAACACGAGCCTGATCGGTCAGATTGGCTTGAACAACACGGCCGCCGTGGGCCAGTTCGGGTTCCTGAACGGCTCCACGATCCTGCAGGCAGCCCCGTGATCTGAGATCTCGGCAACAATCTGGAGGCACGTGATGAACAAGCATCTTCTGGTCGCTGCGATGGCAGCTCTCGTCTCCTGTTGCGTAGCGAACGGCCCGGCGAGAGCGCAAAGCGCCGATATCAAGACGATCGTTTCGATCAACGGACCGCCGGTCGTCCTGAATCAGAGCAGTTCGACCAACATGGCCGGCATATTCATGATCGGCGGCACGACCAGCGCGACGGTCACCCAGACCGGAAACAACAATGCGACCGGCGTCCTGCAGTTTGGCGGAACGAACAGCGCTTCGATCTCCCAATTCGGGAGCTTGAATTCCGGGTTCGTCGGCCAGGTCGGGCTGAACAGCACGTCGCACGTCGCGCAGACCAGTCCGTGAGAGTCGAACGTCGATTCGTACACGTCGGGAGGAAGTCCCATGAATTGGCGTCGTCACATCCGGACCGCGATCGCGGTCGTCGCCGCAATGAGCGCGACGACCGCGGCTTCCGCCGGCTCATTTCGGAGCGGCACGTCGAACAGCTCGGTCAGTTTTGAGACGGTCGTCGAGTTCGGCAACAATTTAAAGCCTGTGGTGATCGAGGAAAACAGCCAGATCAACATCGCGAAGGTCATCGAGATCGGCACGGGTCCAGTCGAGGCCACGATCATCCAGACCGGAAACCTCAACTATGCGAGCATTATTCAGATCGGAACCACGACCAGCGCTGCGATCGGCCAGTCCGGCGTGAACAACACCGCCCAGGTCACCCAGATGGGCAACATGACGAATACCCTCCTGGTGCAAATTGGTGATATGAACAGGGGGACCGTCAGCCAGTTCGGTCGCTTCAACTGGGCAGCCATATTCCAGTTCGGGCGATGATCAGAAAGGCAGGTCTGCCATGAAGCTCATTCTGTTTGCAGCAGGAGTGGTGATGATGGTGTCGGGCGGAACGGGGTCGGCATCGGCGGGCAACGACGGAGACGGCCATACCACGATCGTGCAGGATGCCAACGGCCGGACGGTGATCACCCAAAGCGGCGATCCCGCGCAAGCCGAAGTGCGGATCGAGAAAGAGCCCGGGCGAACGACCGTCTATCGCAAGAGCGGCGGAAATACCGCGGTCGTGACCCAGAGCACGAATCCGGCTGATCTGCCGCCTGCCTTGCGCGAATGGTTGCGCAGCCACTCCGGGCAATGAAGATTGAGATGCCGCTTAGCGGCTCGCACCGGTTGGCTCCACGACCGTCTGCTCGACCAGCGTCAGGCGCCCAGGCAGCGCCGCGGCGACCAGCTTGCTGGCGATGCTGCTGGCTTCCGTCGTGCACGATACGTAGACGTCATCGCGCAGATCGTTCGCCGTCCGCTCGCGCCGCGTCGATGGTCATGGTGTCCTCTTTCCCGACAGACTGCGCCCGGCAAAAAACCTAAATCGCAACTTCAGTCGTACCTCGGTCCCCCCGGGCGGTTGAGGGGGTTCAATCGCCAATCACGCTAACCCGGGTGGGCGCGGCCATGCGCGCGAGGCGTCAAATCTCCGTTTCCCGGGGGGGCATGGACTGCGGCCAAATCATCGATCATTCTGTTCGCCCTCGGCCCGCAACGACGGATCGAGCCCCGCCTGAAAGCAAAACCCAAAGAGGCCGGGCGGCCCAAGTCATGAGGGAGGACGGACGGAATGGCGGGCATTCACGCGCTCGATCGGTTCATCGGCGACGACTATCCGGAATTGGCCACGGACGAGCAGGTCCGGACGCTGGAGCAGGTGTCTTACGTGGAGCGCATCGCGGCCGAAAGCACCTATGAGGCGATCAGGCTCGGGGCGGTCAGTAATCCCGATGCGCCGGCGATCCAGTTCTTGCCCAATGCAGATCCCGCCGATGCGCCGCTGGTGATCTCGCATCGGGATTTCGTCGCGCGCGTCACGCAGGCCGCCAACATGTTTCACGCGCTGGGGGTTGGCAAGGACGACGTCATCAGCTTCATGCTGCCACTGCTGCCCGACGCTTTCGTGACGCTGTTCGGCGCGGAGGCGACCGGCATTGCCAATCCCGTCAATCCGCTGCTGGAGTCGCATCAGATCGCGGAGATCCTGGAGGCCGCCAACACCACGATCCTGGTCGCGCTCGGGCCGATGCCCGGCACCGACATCTGGCAGAAGGTCGAGCAGATCCGCCCGTCCTTGAAACGCCTCAAGGCGATCGTGCAGATCGGTGGCGGCGGCGATCCCGCGAACGGCATCTTCGCGTTCAACGATCTCATCAAGCAGCAGCCGTCGGACAGGCTCGTCAGCGGCCGCAGGTTTTCCGGCAGCGACATCGCCGCCTATTTTCATACGGGCGGCACTACCGGCACGCCAAAGCTCGTGCGCCACAGCCACACCAACCAGGTCTATCAGGCGTGGGGGCTCAACCTGCTTCTGAAGTCGAAGCTGGGTGCCAATCTGCTGTTCGGCATGCCGCTGTTTCACGTCGGGGGCTCGCTGACGCAGGTACTGACGACGCTGGCCGGTGGCGGATGCCTCGTGGTGTTGTCACCATCCGGCTGGCGTAATCCCAATGCGGTGAAGAACATCTGGGCGCTGATCGAGCGCTTCAAGCCCGAGGCGCTCTCGAGCGTGCCAACCGTGCTTGCGGCAACGCTCGCGGTGCCGCGCGGCAATGCCGACATTTCGAGCCTGAAATATGCCGCCGGCGGTGGCTCGGCGATTCCGGTGGCGGTCGGCTCCGCGATCCAGGATAGACTGAAGCTTCCGGTGGTCGAGGTCTACGGCATGACCGAGACCTCGGGCGTCCACACCATGGCCTATCCGGATCGCGCCATCCGCCTCGGCTCGGTCGGCCTGCCGATGCCTTACGCCCGCGTGCGCATTGTCAAGCTCGACGCCGACGGACGGCTGGAGCGTGACTGCGCCGTGGACGAGATCGGCGTCGTGATCATGGCCGGGCCCGGCGTGTTCGGCGGCTATCTCAACCCTGCCCACAACAACGGCGCGTTCGTCGACGAGGTCTGGGTCAATTCCGGCGATCTCGGCCGGCTCGATGCAGACGGCCATCTCTGGATCACGGGCCGCGCCAAGGACCTCGTGATCCGCGGTGGCCACAACATCGATCCGGCACCGATCGAAGAGATCATGTTCCAGCACCCGGCCGTCGGCTTTGCCGCCGTCGTCGGACAGCCCGACGCCTATGCCGGCGAACTCCCCGTCGGCTACGTGCAGCTCAAGCCTGGTGCCACGGTCGAGCCGGGCGAACTGGAGACCTGGGTGCGCGAGCGCACGCCCGAGCGCGCCGCCGTGCCCGTGCAGATCATTCCGATCGATCCGATGCCCGTCACCGGCGTCGGCAAGGTGTTCAAGCCGCAACTGCGCTGGGACGCCGCCCAGCGCGTGTTTGCCAAGGTGCTCACCCCGCTCACCGAGACGGGCGTCGACTGCAAGGTGAGGGTTAGCGCCCATGGCAGCCACGGCTCGATCGCGACGGTGACGATCGCGAATGTGCCGCAAGGCAGGCGCGACCAGGTCGCAGGCGAGGTCCACAAATTGCTCGACCCCTTCGTGATGCGGCATGAGGTGGTGCATGCGTAGGTGCTGACAAGTTCCGGAATCGACGCGATTTTCCGAACCTTGGAGAGCGATCGGGCGACGAAACCTTGTCGGGCCATGAATCGGCCCGACACCTTGCCTTGCGGGCAGCGGTTTCTTCTCGGGGATCAACGGATGTCGCCGCTGAAATACCATCGCGATCTGGCGCACTGGGCCGAATTCGTGCGTCTTGCGCAGGCTCGAGTCTATGGAAAGTGGATGCGGCTCGTGCTTCTGGCGGCCGGCGCCTTGCCGATGCTGCTTGGCATCGCCGCCTCGGCGCTCTGGCCGGGATCGGTTGATGCGATCTCCGTGCTGTTCGGCATCCTGAGCACGCTCGTGGTCGTCGGCGTGCTGTCGCGGCTGGGACTTCGCCGCCATGTCAAGGACGCCGGCTGGGTTCTCGGCAATCGCGAGATCACCGTGACCGAGCAGGGCTTCGTCGATGCCGGCAATGGCACCGTGCTCAGCGTGGACTGGCCGGCGATCGAAGGGGTGAGCGTCGCCAGAAACATCATCGTGCTCTGGATGGACCGCGCCGCGGGGGTCTTCATCCCCCGCATCGCCTTCCACTCCGACGACGACGAGCGCAGCTTCATCGAGTTTGCCGGCAAGCGCGCCGGCGCGGCGTAACGGGCAGAGTGGCTCAGCCCGCCGGCATCGTCTTCTCGATCAGGCGAACCCAATAGGACGCGCCGTGGCCGAGGATGTTGTCGTTGAAGACGTAAGCGGGGTGGTGGCACTCGTTGCCGTCGCCCATGCCGACCAGGATCATCGCGCCGGGACGCGCCTCCAGCATGAATGAGAAATCCTCGGCGCCCATCATCGGAATGAATTTCTCGTTGACGCGATCGGCGCCGGCAATCTCGCGGGCGACCTCGGCGGCAACGCCGGCTTCGCGCGTGTGGTTCATCGTCACCGGATACATGCGCGAGTACTTCGTCTCGGCCGATCCGCCATAGGCGCGCGCCACGCTGTCGGCGACCTCGCCGATGCGGCGCTCGACGAGGTCGCGCACCTCGGGGTCGAGCGTGCGCACCGTGCCGCCGAGCTCGGCGACCTCCGGGATGATGTTGAATGCCGTGCCAGCGTGAAATTGCGTGATCGAGACGACCGCAGATTTAAGTGGGTCGACGTTGCGCGCGACGATCGATTGCAGCGCATTCACGATCTGCGATCCGATCAGCACGCTGTCGATCGACTTGTGCGGGCCGGCGCCGGCATGGCCACCCTTGCCGTGAACGATGATCTGGATGTTGTCGGAGGAGGCGAGCATCGCCCCCGGCGTCGTTGCGAAATGACCCTCCGGCAGGCCCGGCATGTTGTGCATGCCGTAGACCTCCTGGATGCCCCAGCGGGTCATCAGGCCGTCGTCGACCATCGCCTTGCCGCCGCCTCCGCCTTCTTCCGCGGGCTGGAAGATCACCACGGCCGTGCCATCGAAATTGCGGGTCTCGGCGAGGTACTTTGCCGCGCCCAGCAGCATCGCGGTGTGCCCGTCATGGCCGCAGGCGTGCATCTTGCCGGGGACTTTCGAGGCGTAGGGCACGCCCGACGTCTCCATGATCGGCAGCGCGTCCATGTCGGCGCGCAGGCCGATCGTCCTTCCCGAACCACTCTTGCGCCCGCGGATCACGCCGACCACGCCGGTGCGGCCGATGCCGGTCACCACCTCGTCACAGCCGAACGCGCGCAGCTTGTCGGCAACGATGCCAGCGGTGCGGTGCACCTCGTAGAGCAGCTCGGGATTCTCGTGGAAGTCATGGCGCCAGGCGGCCATTTCGTCGGAGAGGGCGGCGACGCGGTTGATGACGGGCATGGGGGCTCCGTTTCTTGTTGGGTTGCCCGAGGATATCGTCATTCCGGGGCGGTGCGAAGCATCGAACCCGGAATCTGGAGATTGTGGCGCGAGATTCCGGGTTCACTGGAGCCTGTCATCGGGCCGGGCCTCGCCCGGATCCGGTGGCGTGCCCCGGAATGACGGGAGAGTTCAGCTCTCCCCGAACACGCGCTTGAAGATCGTGTCGACGTGCTTGAGGTGGTAGCCGAGGTCGAACTGCTCCTCGATCTCGGCATCCGAGAGGTACTTCTTCACCTCGGCGTCCTTCTTGAGCAGCTGCAAGAAGTCGCCTTCGCCGCGCCAGACCGGCATGGCGTTGCGCTGCACCAGCTTGTAGGCATCCTCGCGGCTCGCGCCCTTCTGCGTCAGCGCCAGCAGCACGCGCTGCGAATGGACGAGGCCGCCGAGGCGGTCGAGATTCTTCTGCATGTTGGCAGGATAAACCAGCAGCTTGTCGATCAGACCAGCCAGGCGCACCAGCGCGAAGTCGAGCGTGACCGTCGCATCGGGGCCGATCATGCGCTCGGCGGAGGAGTGCGAGATATCGCGCTCGTGCCAGAGCACGACGTTCTCCAGTGCCGGGGTCACATAGGCGCGCACCATGCGCGACAGGCCGGTGAGGTTTTCCGACAGCACCGGGTTGCGCTTGTGCGGCATTGCGGAGGAGCCCTTCTGGCCTTCCGAGAAGAACTCTTCGGCTTCCAGCACCTCGGTGCGCTGGAGATGGCGGATCTCCACCGCGAGACGCTCCACGGAAGAGGCGATCACGCCGAGGGTCGCAAAATACATCGCGTGGCGATCACGCGGGATGACCTGCGTCGAGATCGGCTCCGGCGTCAGTCCCATGGCTTTCGCAACGTGCTCTTCGACGCGTGGGTCGATCTGCGCGAAGGTGCCGACGGCACCGGAGATGGCGCAGGTTGCGACTTCCTTGCGCGCCGCGATCAGGCGCTCCTTGGCGCGTGAGAACTCGGCATAGGCAAAGGCGAGCTTGAGGCCGAACGTCACCGGCTCGGCATGGATGCCGTGGGACCGGCCGATGGTCGGCGTCATCTTGTGCTCGAAGGCGCGCTTCTTCAGCGCTGCCAGCACCTTGTCGAGATCGGCGAGCAGCAGGTCGGCAGCGCGGGTGAGCTGGACGTTGAGGCAGGTGTCGAGCACGTCGGACGAGGTCATGCCCTGGTGCACGAAGCGCGCCTCGGGGCCGACGATCTCGGCGAGGTGTGTGAGGAAGGCGATGACGTCGTGCTTGGTCTCGCGCTCGATCTCGTCGATGCGCGCGACGTCGAAGGTGGCGTTGCGGGCCTTGTCCCAGACCGTCTTGGCGGCCTGCTTCGGGATCGTTCCGAGCTCGGCGAGCGCGTCCGCCGCATGCGCCTCGATCTCGAACCAGATCTTGAACCGCGTCTGCGGCTCCCAGATCGAGGCCATTTCCGGGCGGGTATAACGGGGGATCATTGCGGGCGCTCCAGGTGGGGCGGGGCGCGCCCGAGGGCGCGGACACCGGCCAAAATGCTTTTTACGCCGCGATTTAGCAGAGCAGGGGGAGCGAAACAAACGGCATGGCTCTGCAAACGGGGGATTAGGCCGGCGTTTTCGCAGGGCCCGTCAATCACAAGAAACTGAATGACAGATATTGAAATCTGTCAGCGAGACGTGTATATCCGCTTACGGACGCTCCGATTGGGCGTCCCGCGTCTCCATTCCGAGGCCCGGGTCCGAAACAAACGGACTCCCAGGCCGTAACAAGAGGGTGGGTCGCGGACGAAGTGGAGACTTACGACAATGACGACCGAAATCATCAATATCGCCGGGCAGATTGGGCATTGGCTCAATGTGCTGGTGGCCCGCCAGATCGCGGCGCAGGCTGCAAAACTGCCGCATTAAGGCAAGAGCTTTCCGAATGACCGGCACGGCCGCTTCGGAATGCGGCCTGATCGCCGGGTGAATGGCCCCTCCCACGGGAACATGGTGCTGGCATGAACGAAGCCGTTGTCTTGACGCCGGAGCGCATCCTCGAAGTCACCGAGGACGTGCTCAGGCGCTATGGGCTTGCCAAGGCCACCGTGGTCGACGTTGCCCGTGCGCTCGATGTGAGCCATGGCAGCGTCTATCGCCATTTTCCGAGCAAGGCCTCGCTGCGCGAGGCCGTGGCCAAGCGCTGGCTCGAGCGCATGGATGCACCGCTACGCAAGATCGCCCAGGATACCGGGCCGGCACCGGCGCGGCTCGAGGCTTGGCTGCGGACGCTGTTCGCCGCCAAACGCGAGCGCGTCTGCGACGATCCCGAGATGTTCCAGACCTATCTGACGCTCGCGCGCGAAGCCTGCGCGGCGGTGAGGTGCCACAAGGACGGCCTCGTCGAGCAGATGTCGGCGATCCTGTCAGACGGCGTGAAGCAGGGCGTGTTCGATGTCGCCGACACCAAGGCTACCGCGCGCGCGATTTTCGATGCGACCAGCCGCTATCACCATCCCGCCCACGCCGACGAGTGGAAGGACGCCGATCTGCCTACGCGCGTCGATGCGACGCTGGCGCTGTTGCTGCGCGGGTTGAAGGCGTAAGGACGCCCCGTCTCACCCTCTGGTCTTTTGGGCAAGGGGGCCGTTGTGAAGCGAAAGCGGATGAGCGGGTTTTCGCCGCGCGTGGATGGCGCCGTCGCTCGACGGCACAACCGGCGGGCTTTCCGGATAGGCATTGATCTCGATTTCGACGACGTCCCTGGATCGCTTTCGAAGGCGATAGAATGTTAGCTCCTGTTCGAGCATGGGGCAGCGGAAACCGACGGCAGCCGTATCTGGCAGGCGGCAGAGCTCGTCGATGAGTTCGCCTACGGTAATGATCGGGGGATGGGCGACTGTCTTATGATTGGCCTTACTCATGGCGTTACTCCTCCACTCGGCTATAACCTAAGCTGAGTGCTCTCAGTTCCGCTGAAGCGACTCTCAACGATCTCCATGCGTCAGCATTGCTGCTAGATCCGCATCAGTCCGCAGCTCGCCGCGAGCCGGACGAGCTGTGCGTCCGTGCGCGCGCCGGTCTTGGTCTTGATCAGATAGTGGTAGTTCTGGACGGTCTTCACACTGAGATTGAGGTGCGAGGCGATCTGCTCGGTGGTGGCGCCGCTGACGAACTGCCGCAAAATCTCGATCTCGCGCTCGCCCAGCTGATCGAGCACCGAGCCCGTCGGTGACAGGCTCTCCTCGGCCAGAACGTGGGCGATGTCGTCACTCATGGCGCGCTCGCCACGGGCAACCGCGCGGACGGCTGCGACCACAGCCGAGGGCTCGCTGCTCTTGGTGACGAAGCCGCATGCGCCGGCGCCAAAGGCCGCTTTCACCAGCACGGCCTCGTTGTGCATGGTGAAGACGAGAATGCGCGCACGAGGGTTGCGGGCACGGATGTTGCGGATGGCTTCGAGGCCGCTTGCGCCGGGCATCGAGATGTCGAGCACGATGACATCAGGGTCGTGTGTCTTGAACGCGCCGTAGGCGTCCGCGGCATTGTCGGCCTCAGCGACGACACGCAGATCGTCCTGGCTTTCCAGGACGCGGCGGTAGCCTTGCCGAACGATCGGATGATCGTCGACCAGCAGCACCGAGATGCCCTTTGCCGCCACCTGCGTCATGTCAGCCTCATGCGGCCAGCGGGATGGTCGCCGCCACGCTCAGCCCGCGATTGGCGCGCGCGATCGACAGCGAGCCGCCGGCGGCCGCGACGCGCTCGCGGATGCCGGTCAGCCCGAAGCCGGCCGACTGTGATACCCGGTCTGCATCGCCGCCGCCGTCGTCCTCGACGCGGATCAAGAGGGTGTCGTCCTCGCCGGCGCGCCGCTCTATCCGCAAGTTGATCTCGCGTGCCGCGCTGTGGCGCAGGGCATTGGTCAGGCATTCCTGGGCGACGCGATAGGCGGTGGTTGCCGCCGTGCCGCTGATGTCTGCAAGGTCGCCCTTGAGGTCGAGCTGGATCGTCGGCTGCGTCGCGCTCTGCGAGCGCCAGCTATCGACAAGATTGACGAGGCTCGCCTCCAGCCCCAGCTCCTCCGGCAAGGGATTGCGCAGCCGCTTCAGCGTGTCGCGGAGCGATGCCATGATGCGATGCGCGGCCTGCGAGATCATGCGCGCATCCTGTGCGATGCCGCGTGCATCCGTCTGCTTCGCGCCCGCCGCTTCGATGGTGCTGGCGAATGCGAGGATGGCGGACAGATTTTGCCCGAACTCGTCGTGCAGCTCGCGGGCGAGCGCGCGCCGCTCGTCGTCGCGGATCTCGAGCAGGCGCCTCGTCAGCGCCGCGCGCTGCTCGGTCGCTTCCTCGAGCCGCCCGCCGAGCGCGCCGACAGCCTTGCCGATCATCGCAAGCTCCATGGAGCGGAAGCGCGGCAGGGGCGTGCGGTACTGCCCGCGCGCCATCCGCTGCAACGCGGTCACGATCGAGCGGGCCGGTGCCAGCGCATGCGCAATCGCGAGCGAGGCCAGCAATGCAATCGCCGCCGACATCAGGAGCGCGACGTCGATCACGTTGAGAATGTACTCCCAGGCGAGCGAGATCGCCGCAGCCTGATCAGGTGTCGCCACCACCGTGCCGGCAGCGGCTGCACGCGGGCTCACCGGCCGCACCACCTCGGCGTGACTGCCGAGGAAGATCGGGACCAGGGACGCAAACCAGAGCGGCGGGGTCCGGCCGATCCCCTGGCTCTGGCCGCACAGCGGCTTCTCGAATGCGGCCGCGGGCTGGAACTGCACGCAGACGCCCGGCGCAATCAGCTTCATCGTCTCGAGCGTGCGCCAGTCCGGAACCGGTACGAGATGCTCGCGCATCCTGCTGCTGCGCAGCAAGAGCTCTCGCCAGTACAGCGCCTCCAGCGTCTGCGCGACCCTCTGGGCGGAAGCGGCAGTGGCGCGATCGACGCTGCGATAGGCATCAAAAGTCGCCCAGACCGTCGCGGCGGTCAGGCACAGGGCGACGATCACAAGCAAGCGGGCGACGAGATGGAGCACGAGGCGCATGCGATCACCCCCAACGTTTGATAAGGTCACGATAACAACGCCGCCGCACCTTGCCAATCGCGGGAGCTGCAGGGTGATGCTGCTCGGGAAAATTTCCCAAGCCGATTTGGGCATGGCTCTTTGGACTGCGCGCGGCGGCTTTGATCTAATCGGCGGCGGGTCGCCAAACGGACCGGGGAGCGAGGCAGCATGAGTTCGATCACCATCGGCAAGAGCGCGCCGCCTGCGGCCGACCCGTCGGAGCGGAGCGCGCTCCTGCTCTGGATGATCTTCACGGGACTCTCGGTCTTCGCCGTCGTGCTGCTGTGGCGCTTCGGCCTGATCCATCTGATGGTCGCCTCCGACCGCACCTACATTTCGAGCCTGATCGCGGTGCTCTATGTCGTCACCTGCGCTCACTGCTTCTGGCGGACCCGCGCGATCGCGCGGGAAGGGGCGGCGGCGCGGCGCTGCCGTGCGGTACTCTCGGCGATGGACGGCAGCAAGGCGCTGGATGCTGCCGGCACATCGCTGCCGCGTGGCCTCGTCAGGAATCACATCGATAGCCTGGTGACGAAAGCCGCGGCGCAGGACTATCGGCCGGTCGACCAGACGTTGCTGCTGCGGACGCTCGCCGATCGCCTGCGCGGGTCCAACGGGTTCGGCGCTTTCGTCTCGGATACGCTGATGAAGCTCGGCCTGCTCGGCACCATTGTCGGCTTCATCATCATGCTGGCGCCGATCGCGGGACTGGACGCGGCCGACAAGGTCGCGATGCGGTCCTCGATGGGGTTGATGAGCGACGGCATGGCCGTCGCGATGTACACGACCCTTGCCGGCCTCGTTGGCTCGATCCTCGTCCGCATCCAGTACTACATGCTCGACGCCGCGACCCAGCGGGTGTTCTCCGACGCCGTCGTACTGACCGAGACCTACGTCACGCCGGCCCTGGAACGCAAGCGTCCGGGTATGTCGCCATGATGGACGATTTCGGGCTCTATCCGCGCGAGGAGCCGTTCGATCCGCTCGGCGTGATGCTGTTCAAGGCGCTCCAGGTGATCGCGTTCCTGTTCTTCCTCGCGCTCCTCGCCGTGTCGCCGGATGCCAAGGACGGCAAGATCGACTCCAAGGCCGAGTTCATGATCACGCTGGACTGGCCGGACAATCACCCTGACGATCTCGACCTGTTCGTGCAGGATCCCGCCGGCAACATCGCCTGGTACCGGCATCGCGAGGCCGGCTTTCTCACGCTCGACCGCGACGACCGCGGCGGCGCCAATGATTTCATCGTGGTCAACGGCAAGAAGATCGCATCCCCCATCCGCGAGGAGATCGTCACCGTGCGCGGCATCGTCGCCGGCGAATACACCGTCAATGTCTCGCATTTCCAGGCGACCACCGGCGAGCCGGTCTCGGCCAACGTGAAGGTGCAGAAGCTCAACCCGACCGCCCAGGTAATTTTCGACAACAAGCTGACGGTCAACCATACCGGTGACGAAAAGACCGCGGTGCGGTTCCGGCTCGATTCCGAAGGCAAGGTGGTCAATGTCGACCAGCGGCCGAAATCGCTGCTGGAAACGTTCCGCAGCAGTTGGCGCAACGGCGCGGATATCGATCCCAAGACCGGCGTGAGGACGCGCCGTGACTAGCCTGCAACTGATCATACTCACGATTTCGGTCGCCTACGCCGTGATCGGCGCGCTGCTTCTGGTCGTCCTGGTCTACGGACGCCTGCACTGGTCGCTGAAGGCCGCGGCGGTCATTGTGACCAGTGTCTTCTATCTCGTCAGCTTCGGCGCGATGCGCGGTCTGCTCGGCTGGGCCAGCGCGGACCGGTTGCCTGTGTCATTCAAGCTGTTGGCGGCGCGCATCGTCGAGCCGCATTCGCTGGAAGGTGACCCGGGCACGATCTATCTGTGGGTCGAGGAGCTTGACGACGATCACCGGCCGAGCGGCATCCCGAGGGCGTTTCGCGTTCCCTATAATGATGCGCTGGCGGAGAAGACCCATGCTGCGGAGAACGAGATCGCGGCAGGACGCCCCCAGGGCGGGCGCGCCGCGGATTTTGGCGGCGGTGATGGCACCATCATCGACATGGTCCGGGAATATGTGACGCCCAAGGCCGTGATCGAGACGGCCGGCGGGGATTCATCGACCGGCGAGTTCAGGGCGCCGCCGGCCGGTAGCGAGCAGGGTGCGGTGTTCACGCCGCTGCCGCCGCCCAGAATGCCCCCCAAGGACGAGCAATAGGCTCTACCGGGCGGCAACGGCTGGTCAACAGCCGTGCGCTGTCGCATCTTGTTGACGTCCCTCAAATTGGCTTTATCGGCATACGAACGAGTTTTGAGGGTGGAGGACGCGTGCGACTGGCCGTCTTTTCGGATATCCATGGCAACCGGCAGGCCTTTGACGTGTGCCTGAGGGCGGCGCGCGAGCGCGGGGCCGAGCGCTTCATCCTGCTCGGCGATTTCGTCGGCTATGGTGCCGATCCGGAATGGGTGGTCGATACCGCAATGGAACTGGTGGCTCACGGCGCCGTCGCCGTGCGCGGCAATCACGACCAGGCGGTCCAGTCGTCGGCCGAGACCATGAACGCCGAGGCGCAGATCGCGATCGAATGGACCCGCGGCCGGCTCGATGCTGCGCAGCGGCGCTTTCTCGCGGAGTTGCCCATGTCAGTCGAGGATACCGACCGCCTCTATGTGCATTCGGAAGCCTCGCACCCGGCGCGATGGCACTATGTCCGCTCGACGACGGACGCCGCAAAAAGCCTGATCGCGACGCCATGTCATGTCACGTTTTGCGGCCACATCCATCGCCCGGCGCTTTATTCGATGTCGGTGACCGCGAAGATGACGAGCTTCGTACCCAAGACCGACGTTCCCGTTCAGCTGCTCCGGGGCCGGCAATGGCTCGCGGTGATGGGCTCGGTCGGCCAGCCGCGCGATGGCGATCCCTCCGCCTGCTTCACGCTGTTCGACACCGAGAGCTGCCAGATCACCTATTGCCGCGCGCCCTATGACATCGAGGCGGCGGCGAGCCGGATCCGGGAGAACGGCCTGCCGCATTGGCTGGCCGACCGGCTGTCGCAGGGGCGCTGAGCCATGCCGAAATCCCTGGTCAAGGTCGGAGCTGAGATCGACGGCTTCACCATCGGTGAATGCGTGCATGCCGGCGGCATGGCGACGCTGTGGACCGTCACCCGTCCCGGTATCGACGCGCCACTTCTGATGAAGGTTCCGCGGGTGTCCGAGGGCGAGGACCCCGCGGCCATCGTCTCCTTCGAGATGGAGCAGATGATCCTGCCGCGGCTCGCCGGCCCGCACGTGCCGCACTGCTTCGGCACCGGCGATTTCGCGCGCCAGGCCTATGTCGTGATCGAGCAGCTTCCCGGTACCACGCTCTATCCGCGGCTGCCCGATTTGCCTCTGCCGTATGAGGAGGCGCGTGCGCTGGTCGCGAAGATTGCGACGGCGCTGGCCGACCTGCACCGGCAGAACGTGATCCATCACGACATCAAGCCGAGCAGCATCATGTTCCGGGCAAGCGGCGAAGCGGTGCTGATCGACTTTGGGCTGTCGCACCACGACCATCTGCCGGACCTGTTGCAGGAGGAGTTCCGGCTGCCTTACGGCACCGCGCCCTACATGGCCCCTGAGCGGCTGCTCGGGGTGCGCGACGATCCGCGCAGCGATCTGTTTTCGCTGGGTGTGCTGCTCTATTTCTTCACGACGGGGGAGCGTCCGTTCGGCGAGGGCGAGACGCTGCGTGCAATGCGACGGCGGCTATGGCGCGATCCGCATCCGCCGCGCCAATTGCGCCCCGACTATCCACCCTGGCTTCAGGAGATCGTGCTCAGGTGTCTGGAGATCGAGCCGGTCCGACGCTACCCGACCGCCTCGCAGCTTGCCTTCGATCTCACCCATCCCGACAAGGTCAGGCTCACCGCCCGCTCGGAACGGCTGAAACGCGATCCCCTCTCGATCGCCTGGCGGCGGCGCTTCAATCAGGAGGTGACGCAGCCGCGGCCGAAATCTGACGTGGCGGCGCAGATTGCCTCGAGCCCGATCATTGCGATCGCGCTCGACACAGCCGAGGGCGCGGTGGAATTGAACGAGGCGCTGCTCGTCACGACCGAGCGGATCCTGGCGACGCTACCCTCGGCGCGGCTCGCCTGTATCAACGTGCTGAAGCTGAACCGTCTCGTGATCGACCGGACGCTCGACGAAGACGGCTCCAACAAGCATATCGACCGGATGGTCGCGCTCAGGCATTGGGCGACGCCGCTCAAGCTCGACGAGAGCCGGCTCACGGTTCATGTGCTGGAGTCGGTCGATCCGGCTGCCGCGATCCTGGAGTTCGCCGAGATCAACCAGGTCGACCACGTCATCATCGGGGCGCGGCAGAGTTCGTTCAGGCGCACGCTTCTCGGCAGCGTTTCATCGAAGGTCGCGTCGGAAGCAACCTGCACCGTGACCGTGGTACGGCCGCCGAGGATGGCCGCGGATGTAGAAGAGGTGAGGGCGGACGAAGCTGCGGGCTAGTTCTGCGAATCAGGCGGCGCGAGCAGCGTGACCCTCACGCTTGCGGCGGACGGGCAGCCAGAAGTCCGGGCCGGCGTCGCTGCCGTTGGGACCGACGCCGAAGAACTGGATGATCTCGCGGCAGGGCTCACAATTGAACAGATTGCGGGAGGAAGCTGCCTTCGACATCTCGTTCAGGCAGTTGGGGCAAAGCGGTTTCATCAGGCTATTCCAAAAAATGATTTCAGTGCTGACGCTGTGACTCGAACGGGTCCCGGTCCAAGCCCAAGTCGAACATCTCGGACCGGGTGTCGTCGTTGGTCTCGCACGCGGTACGCTCAAAGCGATCAAAGAAATAATCGAGATAGGTGTGCGGGCGCCGCGGGATGCGGCACCTGCGCTTCGGTTGACGTCTCACGATCGCGACCTGCACGGGCGTTCAGCCCCGGTGGCGATCAAGATGGATGATGCGGGCGGAACGAGCCGCGACTTTCACCGGTCGCGCGGCATAGATGCAGCGGGCCGCAATCGCTGCATTCAAGCCAAGCCACAACGCCACGCCAGTCCAGACCAGGGTCGTCGCCATGATGTGCTCCCGTCCAAAAGGGGAGCGCTCTTGTGCATCGATTTGTACGAATCAGGGAAGCCGGGATGACTACGGGGTTCGCGGCAATCTTAAGTCCGTCACGGTGCGTAAGCCCTCGAAACCCGCAATATATTTCGTGCGCGCGGGCTCAGATCGCTTCGCCGCGCGCGTTTGCGGCCGCATTGCGGATCGCGGCGATGCTGGTCTTGTAGGCCTCTTGCGTGCCGCCACGGAACACCGCGGTGCCGGCGACGAAGGCGTTCGCACCGGCCGCCGCGAGGGCGCCCGCGACATCGGGCCCGACGCCGCCATCGACCTCGATATCGATCGGCCTGCCTGCGGTCATCGCGCGGATGTCGCGGATCTTGCCGAGCGCGGAGGGAATGAAGGCCTGTCCGCCGAAGCCGGGATTGACCGACATCACCAGCACGAGATCGATGAGGTCGACGACGTATTCGATCGCGCTGATCGGCGTGCCCGGGTTGAGCGAGACGCCGGCCTTCTTGCCGAGCGCGCGGATCGCCTGGAGCGAGCGATGCAGGTGGGGACCTGCCTCCGCATGCACGGTGATGTGGTCGCAGCCGGCCTTCGCGAAGGCCTCCAGATAGGGATCGCAGGGGGCGATCATCAGATGCGCGTCGAAGATCTTCTTGGTGTGCGGACGCATCGCCTTGATGACGTCGGGGCCATACGAGATGTTCGGAACAAAATGTCCGTCCATGACGTCGAGATGCATCCAGTCGGCGCCGGCGGCGTCGACCGCGCGCACCTCTTCGCCGAGCCTGGAAAAATCCGACGCCAGGATCGACGGCGCGATCACCAGGGGGCGGAGTGCGAGGGCTTGGGTCATGGGCACAGTTTCCCGAAAAAGCCGTTGGGCCGTGTGACGATCGGCCTCGCCTAACATGGGCGATGCGGGGGAGCAATGCAGGGGGAAGGCGCTTCCTGTGGGCGGAAAATTCTGCCGTGCCCGGCACGAATTGCCGGTGTTCCCAGACGGTGCAAGGCGCGGGACAGCCGGATTTGATTGAGGTTTTTGCGCTGGCACGACGCTTGCTGACTGGATTGGAGCATTAGCCGCGGCTCGCCGCATCGTCCGGAGTTGTCGAATGTTGTTCGCCCTTGGTGCCGTATCGGGTGCGCTCGACGCGTTGCAGTCGCTGACGTCCTCGAAGACGTCCTCCACGCAGCAGACGAGCTCCACGCAGGGGACGACCAACCCGTTCTCGATCGACAGCGGCAGCAGCACGACGAGCGGCGCGAGCTCGTCGGTCAATGCCGGCAATTGTCCGCAGATATCGCCTGAGACGATGAGCGCGCTGATTGCGGCGCAGAGCCAGTCGTCGGCGAGCACGAGCAGCTCCTCCAGCTCGACCTCGTCGAGCTCCTCAACGAGTTCGTCGTCGACCTCGATGAGCCCGCAGGACGCCCTGAAGGATCTGTTCTCGCAGATCGATGCCGATGGCGACGGCAAGATCACCAAATCGGAATTCGAGAACGCGCTGGGTGCCGGCGGCACCAATCTGGCGCAGGCCGACGACGTCTTCTCCAAGCTCGACACCAATGGCGACGGCAGCGTCAGCCTCGACGAGATGTCGAAGGCGCTGAAGGGGGGACATCACGGTCACCATCAGGCCGAAAGCGCCGGCAGCTCCAGCGGTTCCGGGGATGCCAGCAGCAGCGGCTCGGACGGCAGTTCCGATCCGTTGACCGGGGCGACCTCGACGTCCGTGACCAACAGCGACGGCTCGACCACGACCACCCTCACCTATGCCGACGGCTCGAAAGTCTCGATGACGACGCCGGCGGCGTCGAGCTCATCGAACTCCGGCTCCAACTCCAGCGGCTCGAACTCTGCGACATCGTCCTACAACTGGATCGAGCAGATGATCCAGCGCGAAGCGCAGCAATTGTCGGCCTCCGCGGCCTCGTCGCTGTCGGTGAGCGCATAAGCGGGGACGCTGCGCCCCCCGGTTGGCCGTATCCCTCTGCAGTCTCAACCGTTTCGGTGTTCCCCGAGCATAGCGACGGCGACAGCCGCCGTACTTTGCATGGGGTTGTCTTCGAGCTTTTTGTCGCGAGTCTCCAACCACGTCTCTGGTGATTGGATCACCCGTTTTCAAGCCGGGCGGTGACGAGAATGTTGGACTAGCCGTACCGATCCTTCCACGAAGGCAGCGCTCCGGCGAACGACAACGCCGTGGCATCGTGCACGCCGCGTGCGATCGCGCGCGCCACGACATTGGCTGCAACCATGCCGACCTCTGTGAGGTCGATGATCGGATCGATCGCCTTCTCGCAGGTCGCGGCGGCAAACAGCACGTCGCCGTCGGTCGGTGCATGCACGGGATAGATCGCGCGGGCAAAGCCGGTCTGCCCGATCATGGCGAGGCGCTTGGCTTGCGCCTTGGTCAGCGTCGCGTCGGTGACGACGAGGCCGATCGTCGTGTTCTCGCGCGCGCTCGCGGCCGGTCCGCCCTTGATGCGCATCTTGAGCATGTCATCGGTGAAGGCGTCCGGCAGGCCGCGGCCGCCGAACTCGCCGCTCACCTCGAACGGCGCGGCCCAGAACCAGGGGCCGTCGCCGACCGTGACGCTGCCGACCGCGTTGACGGCGGCGATCGCCGCGACCTTGATGCCGTTGCTGGTCACGGCGGACGCCGAGCCGAGCCCGCCCTTGAAATTCGCCGTGGTGGCGCCGAGGCCCGCGCCGACGCTGCCGAGCGCGAAGTCCACACCGGCCGAGGCAGCCGCGGCGTAACCGAGGTCGCGATAGGGCGCGAAGCGGCCCCAGGCCTTGTCGCCGCCATTGAGCAGATCGAACAGGATTGCGCCCGGCACGATCGGGATGATCGCCTCGCGGACGCGGAATCCGCGGCCCTGCTCGGCGAGCCAGGCCTGTACGCCGCCGCCGGTCTCGAGCCCAAAGGCGGAACCGCCCGACAGCGCGATGGCATCGACGCGCTCGACCGTGTTGGCAAGATCGAGCAGCGCGTCCTCACGCGTCCCCGGCCCGCCACCGCGCACGTCGATCGCCGCCACCGCCGGCTGGTCGAACACGATCGCAGTCGCCCCCGAAGCGAGCTTTTCATCATGGGCGTGCCCGACGCGGACGCCGGCGATGTCGGTGAGGAGGTTTTTCAAGGCGGCACTCCCGGCGCTGCAAGCGACAGTGCCGTCAGCGATAGCGCAGGCGCAAGCCGCGCTCAACCGGCGAGCGCGACGCGGAGCATCCGGGCGAGCTCGGACTTGCGGTAGGGTTTTGCGAGCAGCAGCACACCGGAGTCGAGCCGGCCGTGATGGACGATGGCGTTTTCGGTATAGCCTGACGTGAACAGCGTCTTCAGCATCGGGCGGCGCCTTGCGGCCTCGTCGGCGAGCTGGCGACCGTTCATGGCGCCCGGCATGATCACGTCGGTGAAGAGCAGGTCGATGTCGGCATTGCCGTCGATCAGTGTCAGCGCTTCTGCGGCATTCGCCGCTTCCAGCGCGTTGTAGCCGAGGCTCCTGATCTGGGTCACGACATATTGGCGTACCAGCGCGTCATCCTCGACGATCAGGATCTTTTCGTCGCCGCCCTCGATCGGCACGTTCCGCATCGCCTCGAGCGGGGTCTCCTGCACGCCAGTTGAGCGCGGCAGATAGATCTTCACGCTCGTGCCGTGACCTTCCTCGCTGTAGATCTTGACGTGTCCGCCGGACTGCTTGACGAAGCCGAACACCATGCTCAGCCCAAGTCCTGTACCCTTGCCGACCTCTTTCGTCGTGAAGAAGGGATCGAACACACGCTCGATCAGCTCAGCCGGAATGCCGGTGCCGGTGTCGCTCACCGCGATCATCACGTAACTGCCGGCGATGATGTCGACGTTCATGCTCGCATAGCTTTCGTCGAGGAAGACGTTGCGGGTCTCCAGGACCAGCGTGCCGCCGTCGGGCATGGCATCGCGCGCGTTCAGGGCGAGGTTCAGGATCGCGGTCGTGAGCTGGCTCGGATCGACCAGCGCCGGCCAGGCGTCCTCGGTCAGCTGCGGCGAGATGGTGATCTGCTCGCCAAGCGTCGGATGCAGCAGCTTGGCCGCTTCCACGACCAGCGCGTTAGGGTCGACCTCGCGCGGCTGCAGCGGCTGTTTGCGGGCAAAGGCGAGAAGGTGCCTGGTCAATTGCGCGCCGCGTTCGGCCGCATCGTCGATCAGCCTGGTAATTGCCGCCAGATCAGGCCTGTCGTTGACGGCGTCGGACAGGATTCCGATCGTGCCCGTGATGACCGTGAGCACGTTGTTGAAATCATGCGCGACGCCGCCGGTGAGCTGGCCGATAGCATCCATTTTCTGCGCCTGCCTGAACTGCGCCTCGGCTGTCTGCTTTTCGGTGAGGTCGCGTCCAATGAAGAAATGACGCTTCACCGGTGCCGACCAGGTGCCCATCCAGTTCAGCGTGACGTCATGCCCGTCCCTGTGGGGGTAGCGTGCCTCGAAACTGCGCTTGGTCAGGCCGCGCCGCGCGGCGCGCATTTCCTCGCGCGTCCTATCGAGATCATCGGGATGGATGAACTCCGTCGCGTTGTGGCCGATCATGTCTTCCGGGCCGAAGCCGAGGATATTCCTCACGCTCGGGCTGACCTGGACGAAATTGCCGTAACCGTCGGTGACCAGGATCAGGTCCTGCGATGTCTCGAAGATGCGCTGGCGCTCCTCGACCTCGCGATTGAGCGCGGCCTGCGTTCGCTTCCGCTCGGTGATGTCGCGGGCGATCTTGGAGGCGCCGATGATCTTGCGGTCTGACGACCAGAGCGGGAACAGGCTGAGCACGATGTCGAGCGGCTGCCCGCTCTTGTTCACGCGCACGGTTTCCTGCTGCTCGATGACCTCCCCATTGCGGGTACGGGCGAGTATCTCTTCCGTCTCTTCCCGGCTGCCCTCCGGCATGATGATGTCGATCGGCTGGCCGACGGCTTCCGCCGCGGAGAAGCCGAACAGGCGCTCGGCGGCGCGATTCCACGCGGTGATGGTTCCATCGAGCGACTTGGTGATGATGGCATCGTTGGAGGATTCCACGACCGCGCTGAACAGCCGCTCGCGTTCGCCGTGTTGGTCGCGCTCCGAGGCCGATTGCCGTCGCAGCATGCCGAGCAGATCCATGGTCTGCGCCTGGAGGCGGACATTCTCGATCAACAGAACGGCGAGCACGAAGCTCGCGGCCAAAAGACCGTAGATGCGCCCCGCATAGAAACCGAGATCGAACCGCGCGACATTGATGATCGCAGAGAGCGCGATGTCGAACAGCCACGCGCACATGACGACCATGAGCCAGACGTCGATCACCGAATGTGGCTTGCGGAACCACAGCAGGATGAGGGCCGCGAAGCTCAGGGACCATACGAAGGAAACCACGCCGATCATGGTCACCGTGTAGCGGCCGTCGCGAAGCAGCACCGGCAGCAGGTCGTGCTGGCTGGTGACGAGCCACGTCAACACGGTCATGAGCGCTGCGACCCCGAGCATGCTCCCGACGACGGCATGGCGGACCGGCCCCGCGATCCTGACGCCGCCATCGGCGCCTTTCGTCCACGCATAGGCCAGCACGCAAAGCGGAAAGCCGCCGTGCCAGATCATGTAGATCCACACGGTGGTTTGCGGACCCGCGCCGAGCAATCCCGCCGGCGCAAAGAGACCGGGAAAAGTAAGGGCGTGGACGATCGCCGCAGCCGCCGTGAATAGGTAGCCCGTTGCAAGCATCAGCAGAGCACGGGTGCGTAGCACAGCGAATTGCGACAGCAGCAGCACTGCGGTGATGGTGTCGCTGACGGCGAGCGCGGATTGATAGCTCGCAACGAAGGCCGGTACGCGCGCCAGCGGCGTGCCGGCGAATGGAACGGCGAGGACAAAGAGGACCGTCGAAATCCCGACGATCGCCAATGCTGCAGTGCGATCGCTCTGGCAGGCGGGCAGGGTCGAAAGAAAAGTGCTTCGGTCGTTCGGTGCCAGCACGTTCACCTCTTGCGGACCGTCATTGACACTTCCAGTAAGACACTCTCTCCCGGAGCATCTTAGCCCGCCAGCCTTCTCCGCGGTAGCGGGGTCTGGACACGCGCTTTGATGGGAGGATACGCGACTCAACCGAAGGTTAGAGCTTACTTAATTTTTATCAGCGCGAGGAGCGGGGAGCGGGTAAGCCGACCTTTACCGACCTGGGAAATAATACCTTCGCGGCTGTGGCGGGATTCCGTTCAAGGAGTCAGTTTCCTCGACCGACACCAATTTCAAGATGCCGGGAGGTGTTCCATGCCCCGTATCCTCGTGATCGACGACCAGAAAGAGGTCCGGGCGATGGTGTCCATCGTGCTCCGGGTCAATCGTTTCGAGGTCGTGGAGATGGAGAGCGGCGCGGCCGGCCTGAAGGCATTCGGCGAAGCGGCGTTCGACGCGGCGATCGTGGATATTTTTCTGGCCGACACCAGCGGCCTCGAGGTCATCGCGGCGATCCGCGAGAGTTCCCCGAACTTCCCGATTGTCGCCATCTCCGGCATGACCGCGCTGGACTTCATGGAGGAGGCGCCCGGCCTTGCCAATGTCGTCTGCCTGCCGAAGCCGTTCCGGCCCAACGATCTCCTCCAGGCGCTAAAGACGGCGCAATCGGGTAAGCTCAGGGCGGCGGTCTGAGCGGCGGATGCGAAAACGCCCCGGCGAGCCGGGGCGTTTGTGAGGATGGCTTCGAGGCCAGGGAACCCTTTAGGAGCCCTTGGCGCCGAGCTCGGCGTAACCGCCCTTGGCGTCCCACTTGTAGACGACGTAGTCGATCTGCTTGATGTCGCCCTTGGCATCATACTCGATCGGGCCGAGGACCGTATCCCACTTGCCGGCCTTGATGGTCTCCATGACCTTCTTGGCGTCGGTGGTGCCGGCCTTCTTGACCGCCTGCGTCCAGACCTGCAGCGCAGCGTAGGTGTAGAGCGTGTAGCCTTCGGGATCGATGCCCTTGGCCTTGAAGGCTTCGACGATCTTCTTTGCGCTCGGCTTGTTGCGCGGGTCGGGGCCGAAGGTGAACAGCGTGCCTTCGCCGGCGGGGCCGGTGATGGAGGCGTACTCCTTGTCGGCCAGCGCGTCGCCCGACATCAGCACCGTCTTCAGGCCCTGGTCGCGCATCTGGCGCAGGATGAGGCCGGCTTCCTGATGGTAGCCGCCGACATAGACGAGGTCGACATTCTCCTTTTTCAGACGCGAGACGATCGCGTTGAAGTCTTTGTCGCCCTTGTTATAGGACTCGTAGAGCTTCTCGGTGATGCCGGCCTTGTTGAGCGCCTTCTTGGTCTCGTCGGCAAGACCCTTGCCGTAGGTGGTCTTGTCGTTGAGGATCGCGATGTTCTTGCCCTTGAAGTTCTTGACAATGAACTGCGCGGCGATCAGGCCCTGCTGGTCGTCGCGGCCGCAGACGCGTGCCACGTTCCACAGCTTGCGCTCGGTGAAGAGCGGGTTGGTCGAAGCCGGAGTGATCTGCAGGACGTTGCCGTCCGCATAGGCTTCAGAGGCAGGGATCGAGGACGACGAGCAGAAATGCCCGGCGACGAACGGAATCTTGGCGCCGGCGATCTTTTCAGCTACCGAGCGGGCCTGCTTCGGATCGCAGGCGTCGTCTTCGGCGTCGAGCGCGAGCTTCTTGCCGTTGACGCCGCCGGCGGCGTTGATGTCCGCCACCGCCAGGTCGGCGCCGTTCTTCATCTGCCGGCCGAACGCGGACTCGGTGCCGGTCATCGGGCCCGCGACTGCGATGGTGATATCTTGCGCGAACGCCGCCGTCGACAGCGCTACGGACGCGCCAAATGCCAGACCGATGAGCTTCAGTGATTTCATGAGATACCTCGCGGGTGGTCGTCTGTTGGGAGTTGCCGGGTTAGCCCGGTTCAAACCGGCGCCATTCTTGAATGAATTTACGGAGAAGTCACCGGCAAAATACGGGCATTAGCAAAGATATCTAGCCGTATTCTCGCGCAGGCTGGGGCCGGTCAGGCGTGCCGGCCACCTTCCAGATAGGCGGCGCGAATTTCGGGGCGCTGCAGCAATTCAGCGCCGCTACCTGCGAGCGTGATCAGGCCGTTGACCATGACATAGCCGCGATGGGCGAGCTTCAGGGCATGGTTGGCATTCTGCTCGACGATCAGCACGGTCAGGCCGTCCTGCCGGTTCAGGGTGCGGATCGCATCGAAAATCTGCCGCGCAATGAGCGGGGCGAGCCCCAGCGAGGGCTCATCGAGCATGAGCAGGCGAGGGCGGCTCATCAAGGCGCGCCCGATCGCCAGCATCTGCTGCTCGCCGCCTGACAAGGTTCCGCCGCGCTGGGCGAAGCGTTCCTTCAGGCGCGGAAACAGCGCGAACACGCGCTCGAGCGTGCCCTCCCGTTCCGCCGGCGTCGAGTCGGTGACGTCGGCCCCCATCTGCAGGTTCTCGGCGACGCTCATCCGCGGGAAGATGCGGCGGCCTTCCGGCGATTGCGCGATGCGCAAATGGGCGATCTCGTGGGTCGGGACCGCCGTGATGTCCTTGCCCTCGTACAGGATCTGCCCGGCGCGGGCGCGCGGCTTGCCGAAGATCGTCATCATGAGCGTCGACTTGCCGGCGCCATTGGCGCCGATCAGCGCGACGATCTCGCCGGAATTGATCTCGACGTCGACGCCCTTCAGCGCCTCGATCTTGCCGTATGCCGCGCGCAGGCCCCGGATTGCGAGCAGGGGAGATGCCGCCGTCACGACCCGCTCTCCATGACCGCCATCGCTTCTTCCTCGTCGGCGCCGAGATAGGCGGCGATCACCTTGGGATCGTCGCGCACCTCGCGCGGCGTGCCCTGCGCGATCTTCACGCCGTGGTCCATCACCACGATGTGGTCGGAGATCTCCATCACGACCGACATGTCGTGCTCGATCAGGAGGATCGAGGTTCCGAGGTCGTTGCGGATCAAAAGCAGGAGCTCGCTCAAGGCGGCGCTCTCTCGCGCGTTGAGGCCGGCAGCCGGTTCGTCGAGGCACAGGAGCGCAGGCTCGGTGCACATCGCGCGCGCGATCTCGAGGCGGCGCTGGTCGCCATAGGCGAGGTTGCCGGCCGCATCGTCGGCGCGATCCAGCAGGCCGACGCGCTTCAGCCAATCGGTCGCCAGAGCGATCGCCTGCGCTTCCGCACTACGGTAATTCGGTGCCCCGATCAGGCCGAGGAAGGTGAAACCGGACGCGTGCATCAACATGTTGTGCTGCGCCACCATGAGGTTTTCCAGCACCGTCATCCCGGGAAACAGGCGGATGTTCTGGAACGTGCGGGCGACCTTGGCATGCTTGGCGATGCGGAAGTCGTTGAGCCGCTCGAGCGCGATTTCCTTGCCGTCATCGTGGGTGAGGCGGATGGCGCCGCCGGTCGGCTTGTAGAAGCCGGTGATGCAGTTGAACACCGTGGTCTTGCCGGCTCCGTTCGGTCCGATCAGCGCCGTGATCTTGCGGCGATCAGCGGAGAACGAGAGGTCCTGCACGGCGACGATACCGCCAAAGCGCATGGTGAGCTGATCGACGCTGAGGATACGTTCGCCGCTCATCCGTGGCCTTCCTTGACGAGGTCGGAGGAGATGGCCTGCGACTTTTTCAGGTACACGGTTGGCGTGCGATGGCCGATCAAGCCGCGCGGTCGCCAGATCATGATCAGCACCATCGCCCAACCGAATACCAGCATGCGGTAGATCTCGAGCCCGCGGAACAGCTCGAAGCCGCCGATCATGGCGAGAGCGGCAAGCGCCACGCCAAGCTGCGAGCCCATGCCGCCGAGCACCACGATGGCAAGCACCAGTGCGGATTCCTGGAAGGTGAAGGATTCCGGGCTGATGAAACCCTGGCGCGTGGCGAAGAAGGCGCCGGCGAAGCCGCCGAACAGCGCACCCGTCGCGAATGCCGTCAGTTTCGTGGTTGTGGTGTTGATTCCGAGCGCACGGCAGGCGACCTCATCCTCGCGCAGGGCTTCCCAGGCGCGGCCGATCGGCAGGCGCCGCAGGCGGATCGTCACCCAGTTGGTGAGCAGCGCCAGCGCCAGGATCAGGTAGAACAGGAAGACGATGCGGTGGGTCGGCGAATATTCGATGCCGAGCTTTGCGGCGAGCCCGTCGTCGCTGTTGTCGAGCGGGATGCCGAACAGGGTGGGGCGCGGAATGCCGGTGACGCCGTTGGGCCCGCCGGTCAGACTCTGCCAGTTGATGATGACGAGCCGGATGATCTCGCCGAAAGCGAGCGTGACGATCGCGAGATAGTCGCCGCGCAGCCGTAGCACCGGGAAGCCGAGCATAACGCCCCACATGGCTGCGAGGATGCCGGCGAGCGGCAGGCAGATCCAGAATGACAACCCGAAATTGGTGGCGAGCAGTGCGTAGGAATAGGCCCCGACCGCATAGAAGGCGACGTATCCGAGATCGAGCAGGCCGGCGAGCCCGACCACCACGTTGAGGCCCCAGCCCAGCATCACATAGGTGAGCACGAGGATCGCGAGGTCGAGGATGTAGCGCTGGTTATAGAAGATGACCGGCACGAGGAAGGTGAAGACCAGAAGCGCGGGCGCCAGGTAGTGGCCGAGGAACGACATGCCGCGATGCACAGTGGGCGGCACCAGCTTCTCGGCGCCGACAGGCCCGATCCATTGCCGCGCCAATTCGATGAGGATCGATCCTCCGAACACGATGCCGACGATGGAGGCGAGTTCGCCGAGCCGCGTCCAGTAAGTCAGTTGCCCATCGGGACCCGCCTCGGTGCGGATGCCGATCATCATCGAAAACAGCACCAGCGCGACGAGAGCGCTCAGGACGGCCTTTTTCAGGATGAAGGGGATACCCGCGGTGCGGGTTGCGGATACCGTTTCTTGCGAAAGAGCTGTCACGCAGGCGATCCGTCAGACTTTTTCGACTTCGGGACGGCCGAGCAGGCCGGTCGGCATGAAGATTAGCACGATGATCAGGATCGAGAACGCGGCGACGTCCTTGTACTCGACCGAGAAATAGGCCGACCAGAAGGTCTCGATCAGGCCGATCGCAAGCCCGCCCAGCACCGCGCCGGGCAGCGAGCCGATGCCGCCGAGCACCGCCGCCGTGAACGCCTTGATACCGGCGACGAAGCCCATGTTGAAATCGACCTGGCCATAGTAGAGCAGGTACATCAGGCCCGCCACAGCCGCGAGCGCCGCGCCGATCACGAAGGTCATGGAGATGGTGCGGTCGACGTTGACGCCGAGCAGCGCCGCCATGGTCTGGTCCTGCTCGCAGGCGCGCATGTCGCGCCCGAGCCGCGTGCGCAAGACGAGCCGGTTGAAGATCAACAAGAGTACGATGGTGGTGATGACCACCACGATCTGGATGTTGGAGAGCTGGATCACAAAACCGTCCGCGCTCTCGTGCAACGTGTAGCCGCCGGTGATCAACGGCGGGATCGGCTTGACGCGGGCGCCCTGAGCCACCTGCGAGTAGTTCGTCAGCACGAAGGACATGCCGATCGCCGACAGCATGGGGGCGAGGCGGAAGGAGTGTCGCAGCGGGCGGTAGGCGATGCGCTCGACCGTCCAGCCATAGAGCGCGGTGATTGCCATCGAGACCAGGAGTACGACCAGGAGGATGATCGGAACCGCGGTCAGGCCGAGCGAGATCAGGATCAGGAAGGTGATCAGGGCGATGAAGCCGCCGATCATGAAGATATCGCCATGGGCGAAATTGATCATGCCGACGATGCCGTAGACCATCGTGTAGCCGATGGCGATCAGGCCGTAGATCGAACCAAGGACGAGACCGTTGATGAGCTGCTGGGCGAAATAGTCCATGGGCTGCCGTTATCTCAACTTGACGCGGCTCAAAGGGAGCTCTTGAGAGAGTTCTTGGGCCCCGGCAGCCCTCGAGCAATCCGATTGTTGTAACAGGACGGAACTGGCGGCCGCAACTGGGCTGGCCTTGGCATAAAGGCTTGTACAGAGTTCATTTTGCCTTCGGGTTCCGTCGCTCGGGGGCGGAACCCGGTTCCCGGGCAACCATAGTCACTGCCGGTCGTTATCTGACCTTGTGACGTCCAACCTGGGAGTTTCCCGCGATGACGAAGCAGCAGAACCAGAATCCGGGCCAGCAGAATCAGAAGCCCGGCCAGCGCCCCGATCAGCAGCAGGGTGGCGGCCAGAAACCCGGACAGCAGCAGCAGGATCCGATGCGCCAGGGCGACAAGCCGGGCCAGCATGGTCAGGACCAGCGTTGATCTCGAAGCACATTGGAATTGTGCAGTCCCGCCGAAAGGCGGGACTTTTTCTTTTGCCCGGCTGAGGCTTGTCCACAGCAGTTAAGGTAAACAAAGAGTTTAAATTGCCCCCTCAAGTCGGGGGGAGTTAGCTACCGCAAAAGGCCCGATTGCTCGGGCCAGATGGAATCATGCGGGAAACGGCAATGCTGAAGAACTGGCGGATCGGCTCAATCAATGGCGTGGTGCTCGCCGCCTATTTCATCCCGGCCTGGACGCTGATCGCCTTCAACATCATGGTCTCCCCCGTGCACGGCCTGTTTGAGCGGCCGAGCGTCGCGGTGGCGCTGTTCATCAGCGATCAGCTCCAGATGTCGGGCGTGAGCACGGTCCGCGCAGCATGGCTGCTGGCGCTCGGCCGCCTCACCGTGGTTGCGTTCTTTGCCATTTTCCTGGCGCTGCTCGCCATCCCCCGGGTCCGCAGGGCCGGCGGCTCCGACGAGGCGCTCGCCATCGCGCTTGTCATCGGTAGCCTGATCTCGTTTGCGAGCATGGCGATGGCCTCGAAGGTGGGAGAGATGGCCGCTCTCAGGCTGCACGCCACCGAGCTATTGCTGCTGCTCGGCGCGACAATCGTGCTGGTGATCGAACGGCCGGCCCGGCGGCCGGTTGAAGCCGGGGTTCCGGAAGCCGGGGCTCCGCTAGCTTTTGAGCAGGCCGAGCTCCTGCACAATCGCTGAGGCTTCCTTGACGGCGTGGTTGGCCGCCGGCACGCCGCAATAGATAGCCTGCTGCAGAAGGATTTCCTTGATGTCGTCGGGGGTGAAGCCGCCCTCGGCGAGCGCTGCGCGCACATGCAGGCGAAATTCGTCCCATTGCCCGAGCGCGACCATGGTGCCGATGACGAGCACGCGCCGCGTCCGCTCGTCGAAATGCGGCCGCGTCCAGATCTCGCCCCAGGCGTAGCGGGTGATCATGTCCTGGAAATCGGTGTTGAACGCATTGCGGTTGGCGATCGACTTGTCGACCCAGGCATTGCCGAGCACCTTGCGGCGCACCTTCATGCCGGCATCGCGGCGCTTCTCGTCGTCCATTCGAGCCTCCTAGCCGTCATTGCGAGTGCAGCGAAGCAATCCAGAGATGTGTCCGCGGAGACAGCCTGGATTGCTTCGTCGCTGCGCTCCTCGCAATGACGCGTTGTGAAACTAGCGTTGCGTCAAGAAGCCGACCACCGCGTCGGTGAACGCGTGGGGCTGCTCGACATTGGAGATGTGGGCGGCATCGATGATGGTCATGCTGGCGCCGGGTATCTGGCTGCGGATCAATTCGCCTGCCGAGATCGGAGTTGCCATGTCATGACGCCCGGCGATCACGAGCGTCGGGCTCTTGATCTTCGGCAGCAGCGCACGCTGGTCGAGCGTCGACAGCGCCTCGCAGCAGGCGAGATAGCCCTCGACGGGCGAGGCCACCAGCATCGCCTTCATCTTCGCGGTGATCTGCGGCTCGCGCTCGCGGAAATCGGCCGTCAGCCAGCCTGCGATCACGGTGTCGGCGACGGCTGCGATCCCGCCTTCCTTGACGGCCTTGATGCGGTTGAGCCAGTTGGTCGGATCCGGATAGTAGCAGCTCGTATTGGCGAGGATGATCTTGCCGAGCCGCTCCGGCGCGTTGGCGCCGAGCCACTGCCCGACCATGCCGCCCATCGACAGGCCGCACCAATGCACTTTCTCGATATTGAGATCGTCCAGGATCGCGAGCACGTCGCGGCCGAAGCGCTCCATCGAATAGGGGCCGGGAGCCACGGTTGACTTGCCGTGGCCGCGGCGGTCGTAGCGGATGACGCGGAACACCTGCGTCAGCGCCTTCATCTGCGGCTCCCACATCTGCAGCGTGCAGCCGAGCGAATTGGAGAGCATGAGCGTCGGCCCGCCGTCGCGGCCTTCGACGGACACGTTGAGCAGGCACCCGTCGGCGTCGATCATGGGCATGGCGTCTACCTCGTCATGCGCCGGCTTGACCCGCGCATCCATCTAGGAAAGTGAATTTATTCTCGATGATGGATTGCTGGGTCAAGCCCGGCAATGACATCAGGAGAGATCCAGTGAATCCAGCAGCCGGTCGATCAGGGCCTGGGAAGCGCCTTGATAGGCCATCGGCTCGAACAATGCTGCAATTTTCTCCGGCGCAAGATGCGCGGTGACGTTCGAATCGGCCGTGAGCACGTCGCGCAAATGTTTCTTCTCGGCGACCGCTTTCTTGCTTGCGGCTTCGACCAGATGATGTGCATCGCTCTTGCCGATGGTCTCGGCGAGCGCGAAGGTGACGGCTTCCGCCATGATCAGGCCGTGCGTCGCGTCGAGATTGGCGCGCATGCGCGCGGCGTCGACGTCGAGGCCTTCGGCGATGTCGACGATGGCTGCGAGCGCGCCGGAGGCGATCAGCATCAATTGCGGCAGTGTCGGCCATTCCGCGTGCCAGGGACCGGCACTGCGCTCGTGGTCCTGGACCTGGGCCGCGAAGATCGTCGCGGCCAATTGCGGCGCCATCGTCGCGGCCCCAAGGGCGCTTGCGGCCGCGACCGGATTGCGCTTGTGCGGCATGGTCGAGGAGCCGCCGCGGCCTTCGCCGGCGGGCTCAAAGGCTTCGGCAACGTCGGTCTGCATCATCAGCGAGACGTCGCGGGCGATCTTGCCGCAACTGCCGGCGAGAATCGCAAGGCTTGAGGCCGCCTCGGCGATACGGTCGCGATGCGTGTGCCAGGGCGCCTCGGGCAATTGCAGGTCCAGCTCCTGCGCAAGTCGCTCGGCGACGACGAGCCCCTTGTCGCCGAGTGCTGCGAGCGTACCGGCGGCGCCGCCGAATTGCAGCGCGAGGCCCTCGCGGCGCAGCCGCCGCAGCCGGCAGCGTGCGCGGGCAAGGCTTGCGGCATATTCGGCAGCCTTCAACCCGAACGGCATCGGCAGCGCGTGCTGCAGCCAGGTGCGTGCCACCATGGCGGTGTTGCGGTGGGTGCGCGCCAGCGCGGAGAGCCCTTTGATGGCGCGGCTGAGGTCGGCGTCCAGCGCATCGATCCCGGCGCGAAGCATGAGCATGGTCGCGCTGTCGATGACGTCCTGGCTGGTCGCGCCCCAATGCACGTAGCGCGCGGCGTCCGCATCGGCCTTGGCGACACCTGCGGTCAACGCCTTGACAAGGGGGATCGCCAGATTGCCTGACCGCGTCGCGGCCTCCGCGAGTGCGGCAAGGTCGAACGCCGACGCCTTGCAGGCGGCTTCGATTGGGCCGACCGCGCTTGCGGGAATTACGCCGGTTGCGGCTTCCGCGCGGGCCAATGCTGCCTCAAATTCGAGCATGTTTTGCAGGTAGGCCCGGTCATCGCAGACCGCGCGCATGGCTGCGCTCGACAGCATCGGTGCAAGCAGGGGGGAGAGGGATGTGCTCATGTTGCGCGGGACCTAACCACCATGGGCCGCGTCTGCCAATCCCAAACCGCAGGCGCAAGCTTTTTGCAGTTGCGAATATGCATTGCATGTGATCGTCGGCCGCTCTTTCCTTTGCGGCGGCCCTGCGTTACTTGAGCAGCATTGCGTCAATAAATCCCGGGAGGCAGCCCATGGCCATGACAATGAACGGCGAGGTTCAGCTTGCGGCGTCGCGCGAGGCCGTGTGGGGCAAGCTCAACGATCCCGAGGTGCTGAAGGCCTGCATCCCCGGCTGCGAGGAACTGGAGAAGACCGAGGACGGCGGTTTTCGCGCCGTCGCCAAGATGAAGGTCGGCCCGGTGTCGGCGCGCTTCAAGGGCAAGGTGATGCTCAGCGATCTCGACCCGCCGAACGGCTACAAGATATCGGGCGAAGGCGAGGGCGGGGTAGCCGGCTTCGCCAAGGGCGGTGCGGCGGTGAAGCTGTCGGAGAAGGACGGCGGCACGCTGCTCTCTTATGACGTTGAGGCGCAGATCGGCGGCAAGTTGGCGCAGCTCGGCCAGCGCCTGATCAACGGCGCCGCCAAAAAGCTCGCCGACGAATTTTTTGCGAATTTCGCCAAGGCGGTACAGGGTTAGCCCTGCGCCTGAAGGCATAACTGCCTGCATTCCGGGCGATGTTGCCCGAAGGTGCAATGGCCCATATGATGGGTTGGAATAACTATAAGAACCGCTTCGCCGGACACGGCGGGGTGCTGACCAGAGAGTCCTGATGGCCAAAATCTCCCTTATCGTGAACGGCAATCCCGTCAACGCCAACGTCGACCCCCGCACCCTGCTGGTGCAGTTCCTGCGCGAGCATCTGCGGCTGACCGGGACCCATGTCGGCTGCGACACGTCGCAGTGCGGCGCCTGCGTCGTGCATCTCGACGGCAAGGCCGTGAAATCCTGCACCACGCTTGCCGTGATGGCCGATGGTCACGAGGTCAAGACCATCGAGGGGCTGGCCGCCGACGGCGCGCCTCTGCATCCGATGCAGGAGGCCTTCCGCGAGCATCACGGCCTGCAGTGCGGCTTCTGCACGCCCGGCATGATCATGACGGCGATCGACATCGTCCATCGCAAGGGCCATGAGCTCGACGACCACACGATTCGCGAAGAGCTCGAGGGCAATCTCTGCCGCTGCACCGGTTACCAGAACATCGTCGCCTCGATCGCCGCCGGCGCGAAGGCGATGGCGAAATCCGATCTCGCGTAAACCGACACTCGCGCGCCTCTCGCGATCAGGAAGTCCATCATGTACGAATTCAAATATCATCGCCCAGGGACCGTGCGGCAGGCCGCCAATCTCCTGGTGAAGAACGAGGACGCCAAGGTGATCGCCGGCGGCCACACGCTGATTCCCGTGATGAAGCAGCGCCTGGCAAGCCCGCCGCATCTTGTCGATCTCTCCCATATCGAAGGTCTCGACACGATCGAGATGAAGGGCCGTTCGCTGGTGATCGGCGCCACGGCGAAGCACGCCGATGTCGCGACGTCGGCGATCGTGGGCGAAGCGATCCCGGCGCTCGCGAGCCTTGCGGGCGGAATCGGTGATCCGGCGGTCCGTCACAAGGGCACGATCGGCGGTTCGCTCGCCAACAACGACCCGACCGCGGACTATCCGGCGGCCGTGCTCGCCCTCGGCGCCACCATCGTCACCAACAAGCGCCGCCTGAAAGCCGAAGAGTATTTTCAGGGCCTGTTCTCGACCGCGCTCGAGGCCGACGAGATCATCACCAAGGTGATGTTCCCGCTGCCGAAGAAGGCGGCTTATGTCAAATTCCGCAACCAGGCCTCACGCTATGCGCTGGTTGGCGTGTTCGTGGCGCGACGTCCGTCGGATGTGCGCGTCACCGTCACCGGAGCCGGCTCGGACGGCGTATTCCGCGTCACCGCGTTCGAGGAAGCCTTGAAGAAGCGCTTCTCCTCGAAGGTGCTCGACGGCATCGACGTGCCGGCGGAGGGCCTCAACAGCGATATCCACGGCAGCGCGGAGTATCGCGCGCATCTGATCGGAGTGCTGACGCGGCGCGCCGTCGACGCTGCCAACGCCAAAGAGTAGCGCACGATCCGGACCCGAAGGGCCGCGTTAGCCCAAAGTGTGCAGCGGTTTTCCGGCAAGATCATGCGCAAATGAGAGTTGCCCGGATCGGGCGTAGCGAGACTGGCTCTTTCATGACTGCAGCGGCACTCCCGGCATCGGTCGATGCGATGCTCGAACTCCTCACTTCGCGCGGCTATCTCGCGGAGCGGTCGCTGGCGACGGTGACGTATCTGTCGCTGCGCATGGGGCGGCCGCTATTCCTGGAAGGCGAGGCCGGCGTCGGCAAGACCGAGATCGCAAAGGTGCTGTCGGCGGCATTGGGGCGGAAGCTGATCCGCCTGCAATGCTATGAGGGCCTCGACGTCTCCTCGGCGGTCTACGAGTGGAACAGTGCCGCGCAGATGATCGCGATCCGGATGGCGGAGGCCGCCGGTGATACCGATCGCGAGCAGCTTTCGTCCGACATCTTCGCCGATCGTTATCTGATCAAGCGCCCGCTGCTCCAGGCGCTGGAGCCGGATGTTGCCGGCCCGCCGGTGCTCCTGATCGACGAGCTCGATCGCGCCGACGAGGCGTTCGAGGCGTATCTGCTCGAAATCCTCAGCGACTTCCAGGTGACCATCCCCGAATTCGGCACCGTGAAAGCACCGCATCCGCCGATCGTCATCATCACTTCCAACCGCACCCGCGAGATCCACGACGCACTGAAGCGTCGCTGTCTCTATCACTGGGTCGACTATCCCTCCGCCGACCGCGAGCTCGCGATCATCAAGACGCGCGTGCCGGACATCTCGGCAAAGCTGTCGCAGCAGGTCGTGCGCTTCGTGCAGGCGCTGCGCAACCAGGACTTCTACAAGTCCCCTGGCGTCGCCGAGACCATCGACTGGGCCACCGCGCTCTCCGAGCTCGACGCCCGCTCGCTGACGGCGCAGGTCGTCGGCGACACGCTGGGCGCACTTCTCAAATATCAGGACGATATCGTCCGCATGCAGGGCGATGCCTTGCAGAAGGTGCTGAAGGACGCGACGAGCGAGAATTAGCTCGTGCCACAAATGAGCTTGTCATTCCGGGGCGTGCGTGAGCGCAAGCTATGATGCGCAATTGCGCATCATAGCTCGCGCCCAAGAGGGCGCGCCCCGGAATGACGAGTGGAGGGTGCTGAACGATGGCCATCAATCACCTTGCGCCTGACAAGACCGAGCAGTTCGCCGACAACATCGTCGGCTTCGCCCGCGCGCTTCGCGCCGCCGCTCTTCCCGTCGGCCCCGGCGCGGTGATCGATGCCGTCAACGCGCTCCAGGTAATCGACATCGGCAGCCGCGCCGACGTCTTCACCACGCTGGAGGCGATCTTCGTCAAGCGCCATGAGCATGCGCTGATCTTCAAGCAGGCCTTCAACCTGTTCTTCCGCGCGTCGGAAGAGTGGAAGCACATACTGGATTCGGTGCCGCTGCCCGATCACGCCAAGAAGAAGCCGCCGCCGGCTTCGCGCCGCGTCCAGGAGGCGCTGTCGCAGCCGCAGATGACGGAAACGCCGCAGCACCAGGAGCAGGATCTGCGGCTGTCGGTCTCCGACAAGGAAATCCTGCAGAAGAAAGATTTTGCGCAGATGAGCGCGGCCGAGATCAGCGAAGCGCTGCGCGCGATCGAGAAGATGAAGCTGCCGCAGGCCGAGCTTCTGACGCGCCGGCAACGGCCTGATCGGCGCGGGCTGCGCCTCGATTTGCGTCGAACCTTGCGCGCATCGCTGCACACCGGCGGCGACATCATCGATATCCACCGCCTCGGCCGGATCGAGAAGCCGGCGCCGATCGTGGCGCTGCTCGATATCTCGGGCTCGATGAGCGAATACACCCGCCTGTTCCTGCATTTCCTCCATGCCATCACCGACGCGCGCAAGCGCGTCTCCGTGTTCCTGTTCGGCACCCGCCTCACCAACGTCACCCGCGCACTGCGCCAGCGCGATCCGGACGAGGCGCTGGCAAGCTGCTCGGCGGCGGTGGAGGACTGGGCCGGCGGCACGCGCATCGCAACCTCGCTGCACAACTTCAACAAATTGTGGGCGCGGCGTGTGCTGAGCCAGGGCGCCATCGTGCTGCTGATCTCCGACGGGCTGGAGCGCGAGGCGGACTCCAAGCTCGCCTTCGAGATGGACCGGCTGCACCGTTCCTGCCGCCGGCTGATCTGGCTGAACCCGCTGCTGCGGTTCGGCGGCTTCGAGGCCAAGGCGCAGGGCATCAAAATGATGCTGCCCCACGTTGACGAATTCCGCCCCGTACATAATTTGAGTTCGATCCAGGAGCTGATCAAGACGCTCTCCCAGCCGCTGCCGCCCCATCACCGCAGCCTGATCCGTTCCGCAGCTTGAGAGGTAGGCCATGCTCGATCGCGACGAGGATATCCTGAGGGCGGCGGAGGACTGGCAGAAGGCCGGCCATGGCGTCGCCCTTGCAACGGTGGTGGAGACCTGGGGCTCGGCGCCGCGGCCCGCGGGCTCGAGCCTCGTCATCAACGACGATGGCACGTTTCTGGGCTCGGTGTCCGGCGGCTGCGTCGAAGGCGCCGTGGTCACCGAGGCCATGGACGTGATCGAGACGGGCAAGCCGAAAATGCTGGAGTTCGGCGTTGCCGACGAGACCGCCTGGAATGTCGGGCTGTCCTGCGGCGGTACCATCCGCGTCTTCGTCGAGAAGGTGGGCTAGCCGTGAAGCTGGAGACCCTGCACGAACTCAATGCCGAGCGCGCCGCGCGGCGGCCGGTCATCCTCGTCACCGACACCGGGAGCGGTGAGCAGCGACTGGTGAAGGCCGGAGACTTTGCCAAGGATCCGCTGCGCGCCGAGCTGGAAAAGCAGCTCCGCACGGGCAAGAGCGGCAATGTCGAAGCCGCCGGCAAGAAACTGTTCCTCAACGTCTATGCGCCGACCGCGAAGATGGTGATCGTCGGCGCCGTCCATATCAGCCAGGCGCTGGCGCCGATGGCGCGCTCACTCGGCTATGATGTCACGGTGGTCGATCCCCGCACGGCCTTCGCGAGCCCCGAGCGCTTCCCGGACGTGCCGTTGATCGCAGAATGGCCCGACGTCGCGCTGCCGCCGCTCAACATCGACCGCTACACCGCCTTCGTCGCTCTGACGCACGATCCCAAGATCGACGATCCCGCGCTGCTGCACGCCTTCGAGCGCGACTGCTTCTATATCGGCGCGCTCGGCTCGCGGAAGACGCACACCAAGCGCGGCGACCGACTGCGCGCGCAGGGCGCCCAGGACTCCGATATCGCCCGGATCCATGCGCCGATCGGGCTCGCGATCGGCGCGGTCTCGCCGTCCGAGATCGCGGTGTCGATCATGGCCGAGATCACGGCGGTGCTCCGCCTGCCTCCGAAAGAAAAAGAAGAAGCAGCATGAAGTTCGGCCCCGCGAGCCCAAGGGATGCGATCGGTGGGGTGACCGTCCACACCCTGCGCCAGGGTCCGCTGGTGCTGAAGAAGGGCACGACGATCGGCCCTAGCGAGGTCGAGGCGCTCACCCGTGCCGGCATCAAGGACATCGTCGTGGTGCGCATGGAACAGGGCGACGTCTCCGAGGACGTCGCGGCTGCCGGGATTGCGGAGGCCGTCGGCGGCGACGGCATCCATGTCGAGCGCGCCTTCACCGGCCGCGCCAATCTGTTCGCGGCAAGGCCTGGCGTACTGGTGATCGACCGCGCTGCGGTCGATCGCATCAACAACGTCGATGAAGCCATCACCTTCGCAACGCTCTCCGCCTTCAAGCCGGTGGTCGAAGGCGAGATGGTCGGTACGGTCAAGATCATCCCGTTCGGCGTTGAAGGAACGTTGCGCGATGCCGCGGTGAAGGCGGCGGGTCGCGACGTGCTCCGCGTTGCGCCCTACGTGATCAAGCGCGTCGGCGTCGTCTCGACGCTGCTGCCGGGACTGTCCTCCAAGGTCGTCGACAAGACGCTGCGCGTTACCGCCGAACGGCTGGCGCCTGCGGGCGCGACCGTCATTGCCGAGCGGCGGGTGCCGCACGAAGAAACGGCGCTGTCGGCCGCAATCAAGGAGCTGCTCGCACTCGGCGCCGAGCTCGTCATCGTGTTCGGGGCTTCCGCGATCGCCGACCGCCGCGACGTGATCCCGGCCGCGATCAACGAGATCGGCGGCGCGATCGAGCATTTCGGCATGCCGGTCGATCCCGGCAATTTGCTGCTGATCGGACGCGCCGGCCAGGTGCCCGTGCTGGGCGCGCCGGGCTGTGCACGATCGCCGGTCGAAAACGGCTTTGACTGGGTGCTGATGCGGCTACTCGCCGGCATCAAGGTCACGCGCGCCGAACTGATGGGCATGGGCGTCGGCGGCCTGTTGATGGAAATCGTCACGCGGCCGCAGCCGCGCGCAAAGCCCGAGACCGAAGGCAACAGCCGCGTCGCCGCGATCGTGCTCGCCGCGGGACGCTCGACCCGGATGGGCGGGCCGAACAAGCTGCTCGCCGAGCTCGAGGGCAAGAAGCTGGTGCGGATCGCGACCGAACAGGTGCTGGCTTCGAAAGCATCCGAGGTGATCGTCGTCACAGGTCATCAGGCTGATCTGGTCGAGCAGGCACTTGCCGGATTGAAGGTGACGTTCGTTCGCAATCCGGATTTTGCCGGCGGCATCGCAAGTTCGGTCAAGGCCGGCGTCGCGGCCGTGCCGAACGGCTCCGATGGTGCGCTGGTCTGCCTCGGCGACATGCCGCTGATCGATGCCGGCCTGATCGACCGCCTCATCGACAGTTTTGCACCCGACCGCGGCAATCTGATTGCCGTGCCCGTGAGCGAAGGCCGCCGCGGCAATCCCGTGCTGTGGTCGCGCCGCTTCTTCAGTGAATTGATGACGCTCGACGGTGACATCGGCGCGCGGCATCTGATCGCCAAGCATGCCGAAGTCGTGGCCGAGGTGCCCGTCGACGGCGAGAGCGCCTTCCTCGACATCGACACCCCGCAGGCCCTGGAGGCCGCGAGACGCGGCTGAGGCTGCGTAGGGTGGGTTAGCCCTGCGGCTGCGCGAAGCGTAGTCCGCTTGGCGTAACCCACCACTTCTTTCAGCGCGGATCGTAGAGAGGTGGGTTACGCTGACGCTAACTCACCCTACGAAAGCGGCGATTTCAACCACTCGTTCACCATCTGGAAACGACCGGCCGATAGAGTCCCCTCCGCCTGCCTCGGGGGAGGGGAATTTCCATGTCTTCGAACGTCGTCGCGCGCCGTTGCGCGATGTTTTTCTTTGGGCTGAGCGTTGTTGTGGCAGGGGCTCGCCACGTCACGGACGCGCACGCCGCCGGCGCCTTCGCAGTCGGCAAATGCGGCGCCTATGGCCATGCCTATGATTTCCCTGGCGAAGCCGCGGCGCGCGCCGCCGCACAAAAGCAGTGCAAGGGCGAGTGCACCACCGTGACCATGAAGCGCGCCTGCGCCGCGATGTCGGTCGATCTCGCCAATCCCTGCGGCGCCTATGGTTATGCCGTGAAGCCGAAGATCTCGACGACGCTCAACGCCGCCACGCGCGAATGCTACAAATATGGCGGCAAGGAATGCGTGATACGCGCCTGGGCGTGTGACGCGAAGGGCTGAATTGCGTAGCTCGCGCGAATGGTTTGCCGAGGCTCGGCCGATCAGGCTTCGGTGTCGATCGACCAGGGCACCTTTGCCTTGACGAAATCCGACCACGCCTTCTTCAGGCGCGGTTCGGAGCCGACCATCGCGTGTGCCTGCCAGCCGGCGATCGCGGCCGCCGCAGTGCTGCCGCTTGTGGACTCCGTGCCGATATCCGCGAGCAGCGAAGCCGTTGTCGCCATGTCGTTGTAGATGCCGAGCTCGTGCTGCAAATCGGCCAGCCGGTCGGAGAAGCGCCTTGCGGACTTGCGCTGTCCGTAGAGCGGCAACAGGAAATCAGCGACGTAGCGGAGCTTCTTCACCGCAAGTCGCAGGCGGTGCAACTCTTCGGTCGTGAGCGACTTGAAGCGGCGACCGCGCTTGAGCACCTTTGCATGCTGGGCGGACAGGATGCGCCGCGCAAAGTTCATGGCAGGTTCAGCCAGTTGCGCCAGATGTTCGGGGGCGACGTCGCTGCGCCAGCCGCGCGCTTCGATCCAGCCGCCAAGGCCGATCACGAAATACGCCGCGCGGCGGTCGCCGAGTGCCAGGCGTGCCTTGTCGTAGGAGGCGGTCCGGCGTTGCTCTACGGCTTCGTCCAGAGCATCGAAGCCGGCGATCGAGGGGCAGCCTTGTGCAACGATGCGCAGAGTTTCGCTCTGGAAGACGTCCCACTCGCGTGCGGCAGAGAGATTTTGTCCCAGCCACCTGGCCTCTGCGCGCAGCACGTCGAGCTTGCTCACCGACAGCACCGACTGCATCAGATGCATGGCGGATCGCAGGCGCCGCAGCGCGACGCGAAGCTGATGAATTCCTTCGGGATTGCGGCCATCCTCAGCGGCGGGAAGCGACTGGAGGAGATGAAAGAGACAGGCGCGCAGGATAGCGGCAAAGGTCTCATCGAGCGAGGCCGATGGATCGAGGCGCAGCTTGCGCGGCCGTCCTGCGGCCGGCGAGGTGTCGGCGGCGAGGTCAAATCCGCGCGCTGATTTGCTGCGGATGGATGGTCTCACCGGGCCATGCTCGGCGAGCCGCAGCGCAAGCTCGTAGATCGCCGATGGGTTGCCGGACTTGAGCTCCAACTCGATCTCGCTGACCGGCATCGATCGATCGCCGGATTTCAGGACGCCGTGGTCGAATGCGACCTCGACTGAGCCGGACGGCAGGTCGACGATGCGCTGATGCCGGTGGATGTCGGTGGTGAAGACCGCCTCGAGCGGACGACGATCGAGATCGGCACGCAGCTTTTCCGGGATGAACGGCATTGCCAGCGCGATATCCGCAGCAGCGGACCGCACGCTCGCCTCCCACTCGCCGCGCCGGAGCGGGTCGCTCGCGGCCTCGGCCTTCACGGTTTGCGTGAATCGTGTGCCGCTCTGGCGGACCCTGAAGCTCAATCCGTTGCGTTGAAGCGCGCGCTTGGGCGTGTCGTAGTAGACGGCCTTGAGGTGCCTTCGCGTGCCCTTGTTGCGGGCATTCGCCGCGATGATAGGTGCATTGTTGAAATCCGCCAGGCGATTGGCATCGACGAGCAGCTTGAGTTCGAGTTCGGTGCTGTGTGAAGCAACCTCGCCCGACGGGGAGACGTCTTGTCCGGAGATGTCACCAACGGGCGGCGCTTGATCGACGCGAACGCCCTCGGCGTCAGAGAGGTCGCCGTGCCCGAGCGCGTCGTCGACGCGCTCCTGAGGGCCGGGCTCTTGTTCCGCGCGAGACGCGAGAGAGCTTTTGGTTTTCTTCCTGTCCTCTTTCTTGGTCCTCGTCCTGTCCTCTGGAACAAGATGGCCATTGGGTCGAGGTACACCCAGCACGGTTTCGAAGGCCGGCTTCAACGCGCCAGATTCGGACATGAGACTTATGTGACGGTTTGATGACAGTAACTTGGATGTATAGCCGACTCGATTCGCGCGGGGAAGCGGTCTCCGGTTGCAGCGAGTTTGAAATTTTCGTGCTCTGAACAATAGGTCAATCTGAATTACATTCATCCGCAAATGACGCGCGCTTGAAAAATCGTCTTTCGCAATGCGCGGTATGGGAGAAGTCATGCAATTCGACACCAAGATCGCCGTCGTGATCCGCACCGACCTCCAGGCGTGGCAGAAGCTCAATGTGGCATCGTTCCTCACCAGCGGAATCGCTGCGACTTTTCCCGAATGTATCGGCGAGCCCTACGAGGACGCGTCGGGGACGAAATATCTTTCGCTGATCGGCCAGCCGATCCTGATCTACGGCGCTGATGGCCCTGCATTATCCCGCGCGCTCGATCGCGCCCTGACGCGCAACGTCACGCCCGCGGTCTATACTGAGGACATGTTCAAGACGGCACACGATGCCGCCAATCGCGAGGCGGTGAGGGCGGTCGAGCGCACCGATCTCAATCTCGTCGGTATCGCGATGCGCGCCGAGCGCAAAGTGATCGATAAAATTGTCGACGGTTTGAAGTTCCACGGCTGACGCTTTCAGCGCGCTCACGCGAAGCTGTTGTCACGGCGTGGTCTGCCGACGCAGGCCATGCGCAAACATTGTGCTGTTTGACGCCAATCAAGGGCACGCATCGGGCGGTCACTAGTCTGCCTTTGCGCAAATGCAAAAGGAATAGACCGATGCCGACCATGAAAGCTGCCGTTGTCACCAGTTTCGGCAAGCCACTCGAGATCAAGGATGTGCCGGTGCCGCAGCCGGGTCCGGGTGAGGTCCTGGTCAAGGTGAAGGCTTGCGGCGTCTGCCACACCGATCTGCATGCGGCCTCGGGCGACTGGCCGGTGAAGCCGGTTCCGCCTTTCATTCCCGGCCATGAGGCCGCGGGCGTCGTCGCGGCGCTTGGACCGGGCGTCAGCAACTTGAAAGTCGGCGACGCCGTCGGCGTCGCATGGCTCCACGATTCGTGCATGGCTTGCGAATATTGCGAGACCGGCTGGGAAACGCTGTGCGAGCACCAGCACAACACCGGATACAGCGTGAACGGCGGCTTTGCCGAATACGTCGTCGCCGCTGCCGCGTTCGCGGCGAAGCTGCCGGCCAATATCGATTTTGCCGCCGTGGCGCCGATCCTGTGCGCCGGCGTGACGACCTACAAGGGGCTGAAAGAGACCGAGGCACGGCCTGGCGAATGGGTGGTGATCTCGGGCGTCGGCGGTCTCGGCCATGTCGCGATCCAATGCGCCAAGGCGATGGGACTGAAGGTCGTCGCCATCGACATTGCCGAGGATAAGCTCGCGCTGGCGCGCACGACCGGCGCCGATCTCGCCGTTGACGCGCTGAATGCAGATGCCGTCGACAAGGTGTTGGCCGCGACCGGGGGAGGGGCTCATGGCGTGCTGATGACCGCCGTCTCGACGGCCGCCTTCGCGCAGGCGCTGAAGATGGTGCGCCGGAAAGGCACCGTCAGTCTCGTCGGTCTGCCGCCCGGGGAATTCCCGACCCCGATCTTTGACGTCGTCTTGAAGCGTATCACCGTGCGCGGTTCGATCGTCGGCACGCGCAGGGATCTCGACGAGGCCATCGCCTTCGCAGCCGATGGAAAGGTCCATGCCGAAGTCACCAAGGTGCCGCTCGCCGAGATCAATACGGTGTTCGAGAAGATGAAGGCCGGCAAGATCGAGGGTCGCGTGGTGCTCAATTTCATCTAATTTTTTCAATGTGTTGGTCGATTTACGAAGTGCCCGGCCAGGTAATTCTTGACTTTGACTGACTAGTCAGTCATATTTTGACGATGAACTCGAAGCCAACCAAATCCGCCGCGTCCTCCTTAATCCCTGGAGTTCGTAAAGGCCGCAAAGGTACGGGAGAGACCACCACTCCCGCATCGAACCGCGCCGCGCGCGCGGCGGAGCGGCGCGCTGCGATCGTGGAGGCGGCGCTCGAGGAGTTCATCGCGCGCGGCTTCGCGGCGACACGGCTCGACGACATCGCCAAGCGCGCAGGTGTGGCGAAGGGCACGATCTACCTGCATTTCAAGGACAAGGAATCCATGTTCGAGGAGCTGGTGCGCATCGTCATTGTGCCGGTGGTCGAGCGGCTCACCACGCTGCCGCCGCCGACCGGCTCGGTGCGCGACCTCGTCGAGGCCTTTGCGACCAATTTCCTCAAGGAGGTCGCGAACACCAGGCGCGGCGATCTCGTGCGCCTGATCGTGGCGGAGGGGCCGCGCTTTCCGGCCGTGGCCGACTTCTACTATCGCGAGGTGGTGTCGCGCGGGATGGCCGGCATGCGCGCGCTGATCGAGCTCGGAATTGCCCGCGGCGAGATTCAGCAAAAAAACCTTGCGCGCTTTCCGCAGATCCTGGTCGCGCCCGCGATGATTGCGGTGATCTGGCAGAGCCTGTTTGCGCGGCACGCACCGCTCGATGCGCAGGAGATGCTGCGCGTCCATCTCGATTTGATTTTTGGCGAACGGAGGACGACATGAGGTCGTCACAAGCAGTTTTTGCATTTGCATTGGTCGCTGTGCTCGCAACCGGGCTTGCCGGCTGCAAGGAGCAGCGCGATCCCGGCTTCCAGGGCTGGGTCGAGGCCGACATGATTTTCGTCAGCCCTGATGAGGCTGGCCGCGTTACCAAGCTCAACGTTCGCGAAGGTGACGAGGTGAAGGTCGGCGATGCCCTCTATTCGGTCGATGACGATCTCCAGCTTGCCGATCTCAACCAGAACAAGGCGACGCTGGCGAATGCGCAGCAGACCTATGATCGTGCGGCCTCGCTCAGCAAGACGGGCTCGGGCACGCAGGCCAATCTCGATTCCGCGGTTTCGGCCCTGCGGGTTGCTGAGGCGCGCGTCGCGACGTCGGAGACGCGGCTTGCACGGCGCAGGGGATTTGCGCCGGTCGCCGGCACCATCCAGCAGATCTATTTTCGTGAGGGCGAGATGGTGGCGGCGCAGCGGCCGGTGCTGTCGATCATGCCGCCCGGCAACATGAAGCTGCGCTTCTTCGTGCCGGAAACGGAGCTGCCGAAGCTTGCGATCGGCGACCAGGTGCGGGTCGCCTGCGACAATTGCGCTGACGACCTCACCGCGAAGATCTATTTCATCGCGACCACTGCCGAATATACGCCGCCGGTGATTTACAGCCTCGATGAACGCAACAAGCTCGTCTATTTGATCCAGGCGCGACCGTCGCGGCCCGACGCGCTGCGCGTGGGCCAGCCGATCGACGTCTATCTCAATCCCAAGACTTCTGACATCAAGACTCCGGTGGCGGACAAGCGATGAACGGGACAGCCGGCAACGGTATCGCGATCGACGTCAAAGGGCTGACGAAGACCTTTGGTGGCCGCGAAGTCGTGCATGATCTGTCGATGCAGGTGAAGCGGGGTTCGATCTACGGCTTTCTCGGTCCTAACGGCAGTGGCAAGACCACGACCATCCGCATGCTCTGCGGTCTCTTGACGCCCGACAGCGGCGAGGGCACCTGCCTCGGCTACGACATCAGGCGCGATGCGGAGCGCATCAAGCGCCAGGTCGGCTACATGACCCAGCGCTTCAGCCTGTACCAGGATCTCTCGGTGCGCGAGAACCTGGAGTTCGTTGCGCGGCTCTACGGCATGCGCGATGCGCGCGGCGCGGCAGGTGAAATGATCAAGCGGCTCGGCCTCTCGGGCCGCGAGGAGCAGCTCGCCGGCGAGCTCTCCGGCGGCTGGAAGCAGCGGCTGGCACTGGGCGCCTGCACGCTGCCCAATCCGCAGCTCCTGCTGTTGGACGAGCCGACTGCCGGCGTCGATCCAAAGGCACGGCGCGATTTCTGGAACGAGATCCACGCGCTCGCCGCTGAGGGCCTCACCGTGCTGGTCTCCACCCACTACATGGATGAGGCCGAGCGCTGCCACGAGATCGCGTACATCGCCTACGGTCATCTTCTCACCCACGGTACGGTCGACGAGGTGATCGCGAAATCCGCGCTCACCACCTACACCGTCACCGGCGATGATTTGAACGGCCTCGCCGCCGAGCTCAACGGCAAGCCCGGGGTCGACATGGTCGCGCCGTTCGGCACCTCGCTGCACGTCTCCGGCCGCGATGTCACGGCGCTCGAGGCCAGCATCGCGCCGTGGCGCGACAAAGCCGGGCTGCATTGGCAGAAATCGCATCCCTCGCTCGAAGACGTCTTCATCGAGCTCATGAACCGCTCCAGGGACAATTTCCAATAAGGACAATTTCCAATGAGCGTTGCAAACGTCTCAGATCACGGCCACGACATCCGCGAGCGCTTCGGCTTCTGGCGGCGGTCCTATGCGATGGTCGTCAAGGAGTTCATCCAGCTCCGCCGCGACCGCGTCTCATTCGCCATGATCGTGATGATCCCAGTGATGCAGCTGCTGCTGTTCGGCTACGCCATCAACACCACGCCGCACAACCTGCCGAGCGCGGTGCTGCTCCAGGAGGACAGCGATCTCGCCCGCTCCGTGCTGAAGGCGCTGGAGAACACCGCCTATTTCCGTTTCATCCGCGAGGTGCACGACGTCGACGAGTTCGACAACCTCTTGAAGTCCGGCAAGGTGTTGTTCGGCGTCGAGATTCCCCGCGGTTTCGAGCGCGCGGTGCGGCGCGGCGACAAGCCGGCGCTGCTGGTCGCTGCCGACGCGACCGATCCGGTCGCGGCAAGCGCCGCGCTCGGCTCGCTCGGCATGATCGTGCAGACCGCGCTACAGCACGATCTCTACACCGGTGATCCCCCGGACATGCCGTTCGAGATCCGCGCGCACGCCCGCTACAATCCGGCCGCATCCTCGCGACTGAACATCGTGCCGGGCCTCGTCGGCACCATCCTGACCATGACCATGCTGATCTTCACCGCGCTGTCGGTCACGCGCGAGGTCGAGCGCGGCACCATGGAAAGCCTGCTCTCGATGCCGATAAGGCCGGTCGAGGTGATGTTCGGCAAGATCATCCCTTACGTGCTGGTCGGCTTCATCCAGGCCTTCCTGATCCTGTCGATCGGTGTGTTGCTGTTCGGCGTGCCCGTGCTCGGCAGCCTCACCTTGCTGGCGCTGCTGTCGACGCTGTTCATCACCACCAATCTCGCGATCGGCTACACTTTCTCGACCATCGTGCAGAACCAGCTCCAGGCCATGCAAATGTCGATGATGTTCTTCCTGCCGAGCATCTTGCTGTCCGGCTTCATGTTCCCCTTCGCCGGCATGCCGGTCTGGGCGCAATACCTCGGCGAGGGGCTGCCGCTGACGCATTATGTGCGTATCGTCCGCGCCATCATGCTCAAGGGCGCAACCGTCCAGAACCTGCAATATGACACTTTGGCGCTGGCGGCCCTCATGCTGGTTGCCATGACCATCGCCGTGACACGCTTCCGCCGAACGCTCGATTGAGGCAAAATGCCCCGCCACGACGAAGGGGGCGGGATGGTCAGATTTGCAGGCGGGGCGACCGGGCAGCAAGCCGCGATATCGGCTGATTTCGAGCACGAGCTGGCACGCGAGGTGCTGCGGACCGAGCTGTTGCGCGTCAAGGCACTGATCGTGACGGGATGCGTCATGATCCTGTTCATCACTGCGATGTACCTGTTCGCCCCGAACGTCGTGGACCGGGTCTGGCACGGGACGTCCGGGCTGATCCAGGTCTACGGCTTGCTGATCGGCTTCGTCCTGTTCGAGGTCTGGGTTCAGTCCCAGATCAGGCGAAATCTCAGGCTCGATCGGGACGTGCCGGTGGTCAGGCGGTACATCGGGACGCTGATCGAGACGTCGCTGCCGACAGTCATCCTGGTCCTGGAGATCCGGAGCATGGGGGCGATCCCGGCACTCGGTTTTGCGGTGCCTCTCGTCTATTTCATCTTCATCATTCTCTCGACGCTGCGCCTCGATTTCTGGTTGTCGGCCTTCACCGGCTTCGTGGCGGCGGCCCAGCTCCTCGCCGTCGCGCTCTATTTTGATCCCGTCAGCGGCGCCGGCGAGCCTCAGGCCTATTTCCATGCGGTGCGCAGTGCCATCATCCTGGTCTGCGGCGTGCTCGCAGGCGCCGTCGGCGCGCAGCTCCGCCGGCAGTTCGCGGCAAGCATCATGGCGGCCACCGCGCGCGACAGGGTGACGAACCTGTTCGGTCAGCATGTCTCGCCGCAGGTCGTCGAGCGGCTGATGGCGGAGGGCACCACGACTGCGGGTGATATCAGGCGTGTCGCGGTGATGTTCGTCGACTTCCGCGGCTTCACCGCAGGTGCACGCTCGCGCTCGCCGCAGGACGTGGTCGACCGGCTCGATGGCGCCTTCGCCGTGCTGGTCGACATCCTCGACCGCCACGGCGGCATCGTGAACAAGTTCCTGGGCGATGGCTTTCTCGCGCTGTTCGGCGCGCCGCTCGCCGCATCCGACGCAGCGCACCGGGCCGTGGCTGCCGGCCGCGAGATGCTTGCCGCGATGGACCACATCAACGCGCAATCAAGCTGGCCGCTGCGGATCGGCATCGGCATTCATTTCGGCGAGGTGGTCGCCGGCAACATCGGCTCGCCACGGCGCAAGGAGTACACCGTGATCGGCGACACCGTGAACTTCGCCTCGCGACTGGAGACGCTGAACAAGGATTTCGGCTCGCAGCTTCTGATTTCGTCCGCGGTGCGCGATGTGCTCGGCGATGACGGCGACGATGCCGTTGCGCTTGGAGAGGTCGAGGTGCGCGGCTACGAGCGGCCCATGGCGGTGTTTCAGCTGGGGTGAGGGTGCATCCTCCAATTGTCAGAATTGCAGCCTGCTTACCCGTCATTCCGGGGCGGTGCGCAGCACCGAACCCGGAATCTCGAGATTCCGGATTCGCCCTTCGCGCGCCTTGGAATAACGGCGTACGTTTAAGGTAATATGGTAGTCATTGACTCATTTCTCATCTAGTCATCTATATGACTATATGAATTCAGTACCGCTCGACGACCGGCTGCCACGCTATCAGCGCCTGCGCGACGATCTCGCCGCGCGGATCAATCGGAATGAATGGCGGCCGGGCGAGCCGATCCCGTCTGAAGCGGAACTTGGCGCGCATTTCGGCGTCGCGATCGGCACGGTACGCAAGGCGATCGATCAGCTCGTCAGCGATGCCGTGCTGGAGCGCCAGCAGGGCCGCGGCACCTTCGTCCGCCGCGCGCGCTTCAACTCTTCGCTGTTCCGTTTCTTCCGTTTCCAGTCCGAGAGCGGCGAGCGCCGCGTGCCGCAGAGCCGCATCCTCAGGCGGAAATGCGTGCCGGCAACCTCCGCCGTCGCATCCGCGCTGCGTATCCCCACGGGCGAACCCGTGATCAGCCTGTCGCGCCTGCGCCTGATCGACGACGTACCGCTGCTTGCCGAGGAGATATGGCTGCAAAAGTCGCGCTTCGCTGCGATCCTCGACATCGACCCCTCCGAGTTCGGCGACCTGCTTTATCCGCTCTATGAAGAGCGCTGTGGCGAGGTGGTGGTATCGGCCGAGGAAATCCTGACGGTCGAGACCGCGAGCGAGATGCAGGCTCGTCTGTTGCGGCTCGAGGCCCACGCACCGCTGATCGTCATCGAGCGTCTCGCGCTCGATCTCGAACGCCGTCCGATCGAATGGCGCCGCTCGCGCGGGCCGGCCAATCGCTTCCGCTACCACGCCGAGATCCGGTGAGCGCGGACGTCAACGACACCAAGCAATAACGATTTCAGGGAAGAGACGATGGCAAACTGGTACAGCGAAAGCTCGCCGCTCGAGCGGCGCACCTTCTGGGCAAGCTTCGGCGGCTGGGCACTCGACGCGCTCGACGTGCAGATGTTCGGCCTTGCGATCCCCGCGCTGATCGCGGCGTTCGGCATCAGCAAGGCCGATGCCGGCCTGCTTGGCTCGGTCACGCTGTTCTTCGGCGCCTTCGGCGGCTGGCTTGGCGGTGCGCTCGGTGACCGCTTCGGGCGCGTCAAGGCGTTGCAGATCACGGTCGCTGCCTTCGCGCTTGCGACCTTTGCCAGCGCTTTCGCGATGAGCTTTGCGCAACTCCTGGTCCTGAAGGCCATTCAGGGCCTCGGCTTCGGTGCCGAATGGGCCTGCGGCGCGGTGCTGATGGCCGAGATCATCCGTCCCGAGCATCGCGGCAAGGCGCTTGGCTCGGTGCAGAGCGCCTGGGCGGTCGGCTGGGGCGCTGCCGTGCTGCTGTCCGCGCTGGTCTTCACCTATGCGCCGGCGGATATCGCCTGGCGGATCCTGTTCGCGATCGGACTGTTGCCTGCGCTGCTCATCATCTTTATCCGCCGTGGCCTGAAGGAGCCGCAGCGGGCGGGAGCGAGTGCAACCCAGCCGCCGTTCTTCGCCACGCTCGCCGGCATCTTCCATCGTGACGTGCTGCGCGCGACCTTGATCGGCGGTCTCTTCGGTATCGGTGCGCATGGCGGTTACGCCGCGCTGACGACGTTCCTGCCGACATACCTGCGCGAGGTGCGGCATCTGTCGGTGCTGGGCTCGAGCGGCTATCTCGCCGTCATCATCATCGCCTTCTTCTGCGGCTGCGTGATGAGCGGCATCATCAGCGACCGCATCGGCCGGCGCGTGAATGTCGCGTTGTTCGCCTCGGCCTGCATCGTCACCGTGCTCGTCTACATCTTCGCGCCGCTGACCAATTCACAGATGCTGGTGCTGGGCTTTCCCCTCGGCTTCTTCTCTGCGGGCATTCCGGCGAGCATGGCCGCGCTGTTCAGCGAACTCTATCCGGCCGGCGTGCGCGGTACCGGCGTCGGCTTCTGCTACAATTTCGGCCGCGTCGTCTCCGCCGCCTTTCCGTTCCTCGTCGGCTATCTCAGTGATCATATCGGCCTCGGGCCGGCGATCGGCATCGACGCGGCCTTTGCCTATTCGCTGGTGCTGATCGCTGTGCTGCTGCTGCCCGAGACCCGCGGCAAGGTGTTCGAGCAGGCCGCAGCCGGCTCACGCGCCTGACCTTCGAATGTGGAGCAGCAAACATGACGACAAGCCAACGCGGCCTCACGCGCCGTCAATTCGGCGCGGGCGCTGCTGCCCTTGCCTCGGTGATAGCCTGTGCGGGCAAGGCGGTGAGTGAGGTGATGATGCCTGCGATCGATACCCATGCCCACGTCTTTCATCGCGGCCTGAAGCTTGCGCCCGGACGGCGCTACGCGCCGGACTATGACGCGCCGCTCGATCTCTATCTGCGGCAGCTCGATCGCAATGGCACGACCAACGGCGTGCTGGTGCAGCCGAGCTTTCTCGGCACCGACAATTCCTATCTCGTCGAATGTCTGAAGGCGGCGGGCAGCCGGCTGCGCGGCATCGCCGTCGTCGATCCCGCGGTGCCTTCGGAGGAGCTTGCCGCGCTCGACCGCGCCGGTGTCGTCGGCATCCGTCTCAATCTCGTCGGCCAGCCCTTGCCGGATCTCAGCGCGCCCGAATGGAAGGCGCTGCTTGCATCGGTCAAGTCGCTGAGCTGGCAGGTCGAGATCCAGCGCAACGCCACCGATCTCGCAATACTCGCGCCGCAGCTGCTCGATCGCGGCATCACCGTCGTGCTCGACCACTTCGCGCTGCCCGATCCAAAACTCGGGGTCGCCGATCCCGGCTTCCAGTCGGTGCTGAAGCTGGGTGCCACCAGAAATGTCTGGCTCAAGATCTCCGCGCCGTACCGCAACGGCGTCGCCGGCGAGAGCTTTGCGAAGGAAGCCTACCCGCTGCTGCGCGCAGCTTACGGTCTCGACCGCCTGTTGTGGGGCAGCGACTGGCCGCACACGCAGTTCGAGGCGACGCAGACTTACGAGAAGAACCGCCGCTTCCTCGACGAACTCGTGCCGGATCAGGGCGAGCGCGCGCAGGTGCTGGCCTCGCCGCATCAGCTCTTCTTCTAATTTCTCTCACGCGGATTGCACCGAGTGCTCCGAATTTTGGGGCATGACGGCTGCTATCGCCGGCCTGTAACATGCTGCCGATGCGGCTGGTCGTGGCTGCACTTTGTGTGAGGGAAGAGAAATGCAGCGCCGCTACATCACCGTCGACGTGTTCACCAACCGCGCCTTTGGCGGCAACCAGCTCGCCGTCGTGCTCGATGCCGGCGGGCTGTCGACGCAGCAGATGCAGGCGATCGCGACCGAGTTCAACTTTTCCGAGACCACCTTCGTGCTGCCGCCGCGCGACAAGACGAACGATGCCGAGGTGCGCATCTTCACGCCGGTGCTGGAGATCGCCTTTGCGGGTCATCCCAATGTCGGCACCGCCTTCGTGCTTGCCTCGATGGCAAAGGAGCCGAAGTCGCGCCTGCTGTTCGAGGAGAAGGCCGGGCTGGTGCCGGTCGAGATCGTGAGGGAGGAGGGCCGGGTGACCAGAACCGAGCTCACTGCGCCGCAGCCGCTCGCGCGGCTTGCGCAGCTGTCGGCTGCCGAAGCCGCGAGCTGCATCTCGCTCGGTGCGGATGACATCAAGACCGACAGCCACGCGCCGCAGGTCGTCAGCGTTGGAAACGCGTTTCTGGTGATGGAGCTGCATTCGCGCGAGGCGCTCAAGCGGGCCCGGCCCGACGCGGCGGCCTTCGGCAAGGTCTTGCCGCGCGACGGCGCCCGCTCGGTGTGGTTCTACACCCGAGACGTGCCGGCGGCGGAGGCGCCTTGCGAGCGGCAGGCGCGGATGTTCATGCGCGGCGCCAGCGGCCTCGTCGAGGATCCCGCCACCGGCAGTGCCACGGTCGCGGCCGCCGCGCTGTTCGCTGATCTCGATCCCGCACGCGATAGCGAGTTGAAGCTGACGGTCGGCCAGGGTTTTGACATGGGCCGGCCGAGCCTCCTGCTGACGCGCGTGGTGAAGCAGGATGGCAAGATCGTCTCGGCCCACGTGGGCGGCCAGTGCGTGCAGATGATGGAAGGGACGTTCCGGCTCGCGGGTGAGGCGTAAGATCTCACACAATTCGCCATTCCGGGGCAGTGCGAAAGCGCTGAGCCCGGAATCCATTTGTCAACCGACTAAACCTGCCGCCCCACCAAATTCTCCACCTTCACTCCATCGCGCTCCTCGATGATCTCCGCGATCATCTGGCGGTGGCAGTGGGTGTGGTCGCGCTCGTAGCAGAGCAGGCAGACTGGACCGGCCTTCGTCACCAGCGCCGACAATTCGTCGAGCTGTTCCTTGGCCTGCGATGTCTTGAGATGCTTCGAGTAGATCTTCTCGAGCTGCTGGTATTCGCCGCTGCGCGCGGCGAGGCGCCCTTCCTTCGGCGTGCCCAGGGCTGCGAGATGGACATAGGCGATGCCGCGTTCGTCGAGCCCGGCCGCGAGCTGCTTCTTGGAAAAGCCCGGCCGGCGCGACGACGTCACCGCGCGCACGTCGACGAGCAACTTGACGCCGGCCTGCTCCAACTCGTCCAGCACCGCCTTGGGCGGCGTCTGCTCATAGCCGATGGTGAAGAGCTTTTTCGCTTTGGCCATGCCAGATCTCAGGCGACTCGCGCGATCAGTTCCATGGCGCCGGCCGGTGCGCGCACCTTGCCCTCGTGGATGACATAGGCGAACACGTCGCGCGGCTCCTTTTTGGGCTTCGCCTTGTCAACTTTCGGCAGGTCATCCGGTTCACTTCCCTCAGCCCAGGCCTGAAACCGTTTGCCCCAGGCATCGAGATCCCTGGGCGGATAGCAGGTCTTCAGCTCGTCATTGCCCTTCTGAAGCCGCGCATAGACGAAGTCGCTGACGACATCCGCAATCGCCGGATATTTGCCGTGCTCGGCGAACACAACCGGCGTCTCGAACTCGCGCAGCAGCGCGACGAAGTCGGGCGTGCAGAAGCTGTCGTGCCGGACCTCGACCACATGGCGCAGCGCGCGGCCATCGAGCTTGCGCGGCAGCAGTTCGAGGAACTTGCCGAAATCAGCACCGTCGAACTTCTTGGTCGGCGCGAACTGCCAGAGTACGGGGCCAAGGCGGTCGCGCAGCTCCAGCACGCCGGAATCGTAGAATCGCTTGATGGAGTCGCCGGCCTCCGCCAGCACCCTGCGGTTGGTAGCAAAGCGCGGTCCCTTGACCGAGAAGACGAATCCGTCCGGCACCTCGGAGGCCCATTTGCGAAAGCTTTCCGGCTTCTGCGAGCCGTAATAGGTGCCGTTGATTTCGATCGAGGTCAGCTTCGATGCGGCATAGGACAGCTCCTTCGCCTGCGTGAGCTTCTCGGGATAGAACACGCCGCGCCAGGGCTCGAAGGTCCAGCCGCCGATGCCGATGAAGATGTTGCCCGATTTTTGCGACGCGGTTTTTGCTTTGGCCACCGGAGGATCTCGCGCGGATGGGGGGAGGGCCAGCATCCTAGTCAAACCAGATGTGATTGGCCAGTTGCGGCGTCCCGTCTAAGGTCGCTCTCGGGATCTGCGATAACAGGAGAACAAGATGCGGATGCTGATCGCGCTGGCGATGGTCATGATGACGTCTGCTGCCATTGCCGATGACGATGATGCGGGAGGCGCGCACAAGCTGGCGATCCAGGGCCGCGATGACTATTGGCATTGCCTGGCGCGGGAATATTCACGCGACAGCAATCAGGGCCTTTCGGAACAGGATTTTTCCCGCTCGGTCGCGGGCGCCTGTCCTTCCGAGCGGCAGTATTATCGGGTCGCGTTGCTCGACTACCTGACGACGCAATATCCCAACATCGATGCAGGCGCTCATCTCGCGACCGCGAACAGGGCGGTAGAATCGGCGCAGAAGGACATCGTGACGGCCTTCGCCAAGCACAGGGCGCCTCAGCGTTAGCCGTTCGAGCATTAACCGCTGGAACCTGGCCTCTTCCGGCGGCTGGGGCTTCCATGATATTGTTTCGATACATTGCAACGGGGATGGGCAGGCATGGCGTCTGAGTCGATCGGAGGCATTTTTGGCGCGATCGTCGCAGCTATCGTGCTGGCGGTCGCCGTCGTGTTCGGTCCGATCGGACAATACGGCAAGCCGCCGAAGCCGAAGGCGGCGGCCCAGCCTGCGGTCGCGGCACCCGCAGCTCCGGTCGCGCCCGCCCCGCGCGGGCCGGTTATTCGAGAAGTGCCGAACCAATAAGCCAAGCCCCTCTTGCGGACTGGCATTGTCGTTCCCATCTACCCTGTAACGGCGACGTTGCAGCCCATCGCTCCGGCGCCGGAACGACCTTGGAATAGCTCGGCCGCGCCGGATGTACGCGCTGTCCGTTATTCTGGGGTCGTTGGCATTTTTGGGCCCCTTTTGGGGTGCTTTACCCTCAAAACCCCGGCTTGGCATCGCGGGACGCGGCGGATATACGCTGCCCGTCATGAATGAAGCGATCAGACCGGGCCCCGATTCCCCGCCGCAAGCCCCGCAATCGGGGCCGCGGTCGCCAGAACTTTCCGTCGTCGTCCCCACCTTCAACGAGCGCGACAATGTCACGGTCCTGTACCGGCGGCTGGAGGCGACTCTGGCCGGCATCGCCTGGGAAGTCGTGTTCGTCGACGACAATTCGCCTGACGGAACCTGGGACGTGGTGCGCTCGCTCGCAAGGCGCGACAGCCGCGTGCGCTGCATTCGCCGCATCGGTCGCCGCGGCCTGTCGGGCGCCTGCATCGAAGGCATTCTGGCTTCGAGCGCTGCTTACGCGGCCGTGATCGACGCCGATCTCCAGCATGATGAGACGCAACTGCCGAAGATGCTCTCGCTGCTGGCGAGCGGAGAGGCCGAGCTCGTGGTCGGTAGCCGCTATATCGAGGGCTACAAGAGCGAAGGCTTCAACAAGCAGCGCGCCGGCGCCAGCGCGCTTGCGACCGAGGTCGCAAAACAGGTGCTCAAGGTCGAGGTCGCCGACCCCATGAGCGGCTTCTTCATGATCCGCACCGACCGATTCGAGGAACTGGCGCCAAAGCTCTCGGTGCACGGCTTCAAGATACTGCTCGATGTCGTCGCCTCCGCCCGCGGTGGCCTGCGCACAGTCGAAATTCCCTACACCTTCGGCGCGCGCCAGCATGGCGAGAGCAAGCTCGATTCCATGGTCGCGCTCGACTTCCTGGGCCTGGTGCTGGCGAAGCTCACCAACGACGCGGTGTCGCTGCGCTTCCTCTTGTTCGCGATGGTCGGCGGCATCGGCCTCGTCGTGCATCTCGCGACGCTGTTCATCGCGCTCGAGATCTTCAAGGCGCCGTTCGCGGAGGCGCAGGCCTCCGGCGCTCTCGTCGCCATGACCAGCAACTTCGTCCTCAACAACTTCCTCACCTATCGCGACCAGCGGCTGAAGGGCCTTGCGATCCTGCGCGGCCTGATCGCCTTCTACATCGTCTGTAGCGTCGGCCTGTTCGCCAATGTCGGTGTCGCCTTCTCGGTCTACGACCAGGAACCGATCTGGTGGCTTGCCGGCATGGCCGGTGCGCTGATGGGCGTGGTGTGGAACTACGCGATGTCCGGACTGTTCGTCTGGCGCAAGAAATAGCGCATCATGGGCGGGGCCGACGCGCGGATTGTCCGTAACACCGCGCTCATCATCGCTGGGCTCGTCGTGCTGCGGCTGGTCGCCGCCGCCTTCACGCCGATCACCTTCGACGAAGCCTATTACTGGATGTGGTCGAAGAGTCTGGCGGGCGGCTATTACGACCACCCGCCGATGGTCGCCTACGTCATCCGCGCCGGCACCATGATCGCTGGAGACACCGAGCTCGGCGTGCGGGTGGTCTCGATCCTGCTCGCGCTGCCCATGAGCTATGCGGTGTATGGCGCCGCCGCGATCCTGTTCGGCGGCGCGCGCGTTGCCGCAACCAGCGCGATCCTGCTCAACGCGACGCTGATGGCCGCGGTCGGCACGCTGATCGTCACGCCCGATGCGCCGCTGCTGGTCGCCTCCAGCTTCGTGCTGTTCTTCCTCGCAAAGGTGCTGGAGACCGGCCGCGGCGTATGGTGGCTCGCCGTGGGTGCTGCGGTCGGCGCCGCGCTGCTGTCGAAATACACCGCGCTGTTCTTCGGTGTTGCGATCCTGATCTGGCTCGCGGCCGTGCCGAAGCTTCGGCACTGGTTCCTCTCGCCGTGGCCCTATCTCGGCGGCATCGTCGCGTTCGCGATCTTCTCGCCCGTGGTGCTCTGGAATGCCGATCACCAATGGGTGTCGTTCCTCAAGCAGTTCGGCCGCGCGCGGGTCGAGGATTTCCGTCCCGTCTTCATCGCCGAGCTCATTCCGACGCAATTCGCATTCGCAACGCCGCTCGTCTTCATCCTCGGTGCGATGGGTCTGCACGTGCTGACCTGGCGGCGGATCGGCGCGTCGGCCTCGCGCATTCTGGTCGAGACGATGTTCTGGACCATCGTCGTCTATTTCGTCTGGCATTCGCTGCATGCCCGCGTCGAGGCCAACTGGTTCGCGCCGGTCTATCCAGCCTTCGCGATCGCAGCCGCGGTCGCTGCCCACATCGGGCAATGGAAGCCGCGGCAGCAGGACCTCGTCGCGTTCTGCCTGAAATGGGCAGCGCCCGCGGGCATCGTGATGTTTGTGGCCCTCATCGTGCAGGCCAACACCGGCTGGCTCTCCGGATATCGCCGCGACGCCACCGTGCGCAGCGTCGGCGTCGGCTGGCGCGCGCTCGCATCCGATATCGAGGCGGTCCGCGCAAAGACCGGCGCGACCTGCATCCTCGCGCCGGACTATGGCACTACGGCCTGGCTGGCCTTCTATCTGCCGCGCGGCACCTGCGTGGTGCAGCGGGACCAGCGCATCCGCTGGGTCAATATGGGTGAGCCCGATCCGAAACTCCTGGCCGGCAAGCTGCTCTACGTCGACGAGATCCGCGCCGACGGTCACCCCTTCCTCAATGACAGCTTTTCGCAGGTGACGCGCGTTGCGGAATTGCAGCGCAAGCGGGGGCCGCTTGTCGTCGAGACCTACGGGATTGATTTGCTGGAAGGCGCCAAGGGCGAGGTTCTCGATCGGTCGCCGCCGCCGGAGGCCCGGTAACGGGGGTCGGGCTTTCAGCCGGCCACGTCGGCCTCAGCCGCAGCCTGTCCCGGCTGCCGCTCTTCGTGCCAGAACCAGACGGTGACCGCACTGGCGCGGCCGCGCACCTGCGTCTGCAGCGGTCCCGTCAGAGTGCCGTGCGAATCGCCGTGGAAGCCGGCCGCGTCCAGCAGGGTATCGCTGAATGCGAGCCGCGCATGATGCAGGGCGGCGACCTCCATCAACCGGTTCGCCACGTTGACGTTGTCGCCTGTCGCGGTGATGTGCTGGTGACTTCCGCCGAGACGCGAGGCGACGATCGGGCCGAAATGCGCGCCGATCTTGAAACCGAGCTGATCCCTGTATGGTGCGGGCAGCGATGCCCTCCAGTCTTCCACAATGCGGTGCAGGTCGATCGAGCATTTGACGGCACGGGCTGCGTCGTCAGGCGTTGCGCGCGGCAGGCCGAACAGGATCATGGCGCCATCGCCGAGAAATCCGGTGATCATGCCACCGGATGAGATCGCGGTCCTGTCGACCAGCGCATGAAATGCCTTGAGCAGGTCGCGCAGCGTGTCCGGATCGAGCCGTTCGCTCAGCGCAGTGAAGCCGGAGAGGTCGATGAAGACGATGGCGGCATTCTGGTGGACCGGCTCGCTGAGGAAATCGGGATCGCGCGCGAGCCACTCCTGCACGGCGGGCGCCTGGAATTGCGCCAGCGATCTGCTCCTTGCCGTCAGGTACTGCGTCCTGCGCCCGCCCGCCCACAATTGCACGGCGGTGAAGATCGCAACCGGCGGCACTGCGGCCGCGAGCGTGGTTGCGGCGTTGAGCCAGATGCCGTGCGTGAACGCGAACAGGTTGAGAGCGGCCCAGGCCATCACCACCATGGTCGCCGCAATGAGGCCGATCGCGCTTCGCCGCCAGGCAAGCAGGCCCACCAGGACCATTGGCAGCAGGATCGCGGCGAATGCGTCTGCAATATGAACCTTGCGGTCGCGCACGATACCGTCCCCGGCGACGAGATGCGTGATCGCGGTCGAGACGACCTCGACGCCGGGCATCAGGGTATCGAACGGCGTCGGGAAGAAATCGCCGCCACCGGCGACCGATGCGCCGATCACGACGATCCGGTTCGCGATCGCCTCGCGATCGAGCGTGCCGTCGAATACGTTCTGCGCGCTCAACGTGCGGATCGTGCGGCGCGGGCCGTAATAGGTGATCGGCAGCGAAAAGTCGGTATCGGTCGGGATCGTGCGCTCGCCGAGCATGAGGTGATCAGGCGCAATCGTCAGCGGCTGGCCGAGCGCGCGGCTCGCCACCCGCAGCGGAAACGACAGCTCGACCTTGTCGCCCGTCCTGAACAGCATCGGGACCGAGAGCGGGGAGCCGGACTGCCCCGTCGCAACGTTGACGATGCCGACCTCGGCGTGATCGGCGAAGGCCGGTAGCGGCAGCAGGAAACGTTCAGCCTGCGGCAAGGCGGCGAGCGGGCCTTCGCTGCTCGTCGCAACGCTGTCGCTGGCGGTTGGAAAGATCGCCGCGGCGGCAAGCACTATTGGGCCGGCGGCGAGCGAACGCGCTAGCACGGCATCGCCGAGTTCGCCGCTACGATCGACCAGCAGGAGGTCGACGGCGATCACCTTCGGCTTGAACTGCGCGACGGCATCGACGACGCGCGCGAGGTCGGCGCGGGGAAGCGGATAGCGGCCGCCGCGCTTCACGACGGTGTCGTCGATCGCAATGATGGTGACGAGATCGGGGGAAGGCTGCGCGCCGCGCGCCAGCGTCCGCAAGTCCGTCAGCGTCGCCTCGAGACGATCGAGAAATCGCAGATGGCCGTTCGCGTGAGCGACGTAAATGGCGGCGCCCCACAGCGCGGTGAGGACGAGTGCAACCAGGATCTGAAGGCGTCGGCTACTCATACCCGTCGTTCTGTTGTCACCTATTGTCGAGCCTCTATTGTCCGAGTCCTATTGTCCTAGCCTTGCCATCAGGGCGTCGATGCGTGGCTGGCCCCAGCGCTTGACCTCCGCCATGCTGGTCGCATCGACGTCGACACCTTCGCCCGGTCCCAGCACGACGGCCCGTCCGCGGGCCCTGCGGCTGACGCCGACACGTCCGTCGGCAACGAACACGGCCGTCTTGCTGCCGTCGGCGGCATCGACGGCCCATTTCGTGCCGCGCACCGCTGCGATCGCCTGCGGCGTCAGCACCTTGAAGGGATTGCCGCCGGGCTTCTTGGGAACTTCGACCAGCAGCGCCTTGCTGCTCAATTCGACCGAGTCGATATGTCCGTCGCGGTTGGCGTCCTTAAGTTCAAATCTGGCGCCACTTTCCGCGACGATCGTGATGCCGTTGTCGCAGCGCCATATCTGCGTTCCCGCGGCCGACGGCGATGACGTGCAACCCGTGCCGGCAGGCTGCGCGACAGCCTGTCCGATCAACAAGAACCACGACGCCAGAGTCCAAAAACCGGCGTGTACGACCCTTCTCATGCCAGCCTCCATCGGCGTGCTCGGCAGATTTCAAGGCGATGTTGATACGGTACCGTATCACACGGGGAGGCTGCCGAAAAGTGCCGAGGTGGCACCTATTTGTCGCTGGGATCTTTTCCAGATCATGCGCAATCAACTCTGGGTCAGCGCGCCGTGACGCGCGGTACGCCTCGATGGGGACCGGGCGCATTGCGCGTCGCGTCGGAGTTGTGTGCGCCAGCCTCGCGCAACGCTTCGTCGTTATGATCCGGCGGCCTCGAAGATCACGAAAAGGCCGCGGTTGGGTGCGTCATGAGATGCGGCTGAACCGGCCGAGAAATATGGTTAACGGTTTTTGCTAAGTCCGTAATTCTGCGGGCTTTTTCCCGAAACGGGACAACCCGAACGAGTTGCCCCATATCTGCCCGAACTTAATCCGCATTTAACTAAAAGTCGCCTTAATGACGCTCCGACCCTCTGCGAGATGCAGCACTCGGACCGTGACCAGCAGCGGCACTTCGAAGGGGGACTGAGTGACACCGTCCTGGACGCAAGGCGAATGAGTACGAGTATCGCTGCGCAAAGCAACGCGGCACGGAAGTCCAAAAATTCTTCTCGGAAACCTTCTCGGAAGTCTTCCCGGAAAGTGACCCCCCAGACCATCGTCGGCGCCGCCGCGATCGGCTGCCTCGTGCTGGGTGCCGGCTGGACCGTCTACAACAATGTCTTCGGCGCGAACGTCTATCCGACCGTTGGCACCGCCGGCTATGACGAGCCCGTGATCAAGCGCGCGCCGAAGGTCGCGCTACGCGAGGCCGGCGCCGCGGTGAAGGAAGTCTTCGCGATGCTGCCCGATCGCGGGCAGGTGGTCACGCCGATGACCCGCGAAATGTTCAACGAGCGTTTTGCCGCCGCCGCCCCGCAGGGTGTGGAATCCAACGCGGCAAGCGCAGCGCTCCAGGCTCCGGCGACCAAGGTGGCGGACGCCAAAGAGACCACGAGGCCCGCCGCGCCTGTGAAGGTTGCGGAAGCGCCCAAGGCGCAAGGCCCCGCCAAGATCGCAGACGCCGCGAAGGCCAAGCGTGGCGCAGATGCGCCGGTCCAGGTTGCTTCGGCCGAGCCGGCCGAGACCGCGCGCGTGCCGGAGGCGAAGTCCAAGTCTTTCGCCGATCGCGCGAAGGCGGCGGTGATGGCGATCACCGGACCGCGGCAGTCGATGGTCGAGAAGCTCTGGGGCAAGCGCGAGCCGTCAGGCGGCTTGCTGGCTTATGCGTCGGCTGACGCCAGCGTGACCGCCAGCATCGCGCCGAAGGAGCAGAACCCGATGCTCGGCGGTGCGCCGCCCTATGACCGCGACACGGCGGTCTACGACATCACCGCCAAGACTGTGTATCTGCCCGATGGCACCAAGCTCGAGGCGCATTCCGGCCTCGGCTCCAATCTCGACGACCCGCGCTCCTCGCGCGTCCGCATGCGCGGCGTGACGCCGCCGCACATCTATATGCTCAAGCCGCGCGAGGCGCTGTTTCACGGCGTGCCCGCGTTGCGGCTGACGCCGATCGGCGGAGAGAACGCGATCTATGGCCGCGACGGTCTGCTCGCGCACACCTTCATGCTCGGACCGAACGGCGATTCCAACGGCTGCGTGTCGTTCCGCGACTACTCCGCCTTCCTCGACGCCTATCGCAACAAGGGCATCCGAAAGCTCGCCGTGCTCGCGCGGGTGGAGTGACGCTTAAGGCGCCATCGTCCTGCGTCATCTCCGTTGCGATCGCCTCTCCCGACGCGCCGCGTCTGCGCGCGGCCCGTCGTTGTTTCAAAGGGCTTTTCCCGAGTTCGATCAGTCCATTGAACCCTTTCGCGCCTCGACGGACCAAATGGTTCAGGGGTTGAGAAGGGCATCGGGGCGCAGGCTTGGCGATACAGAAATTCACGATCTCGACGGGCGGCCATTCGGCTCAGCTCGATGAGGACACGCGCCTCCGTCTCTGGCAGGACACCTATTGCGGGCGCATCGACGATCTGAAGCGAGTGACGAACGATCCGTTCGCAGGGAGCTGGAGCTTTACCCGTATCGGGGATTTCGGCATGTGCAGGTTTCGCGGCACGCCTCACGCCGGCCAGCGCGAGGCGCACCAGATCGAAACCGTCGGCGACGAGAAGCTCAGTCTCGGCTTCAACCTCGCGCGAACCCCGCACCGGTTCTCCCAGCTCGGCAAGGAGCACATCGTCCCGGACACGCAGCCGCTGTTCTATCGCGCGGACGAGGCCTACGCGTATGTGGGCGCCAGCGACTATGTCGTGACGGCGTTTCCGAAGCGCATGCTTGGCGGGTTGGGTTCGAAGGCGGAGGCGCTGCTGGGCCGGTCGCTCGATGGAGAGCTGCCGGCGCTGCGGCATCTGCGCCGCTATCTCTGCCTGCTCGACGAGCCGGACCTTGCGACCTCCGATCAGTCATTGGCCGATCACGTCCTCGACACGGTTGAGGATCTGATCGTGCTTGCGCTCGGCGCCTCCCGCGACGCGGAGGCGATGGCGAAGATGCGCGGCCTGCGCTCGGCGCGCTACGCCGAGATCACAGCACTGATCGCCAATGGGTTTACCGATCCGGGCTTCTCGGTGCAGCGCGTCGCGGCGATGACCGGCGTGTCGCCGAACTACGTCCAGAAGCTCTTGCACGAGAGCGGCCAGAGCTTTACCGAGCGGGTGCTCGAGCTCAGGTTGACCAAGGTCCGCGCCATGTTGACGGACCGCCGCAACGACAGGCTCAAGGTCAGCGCGATCGCGCTAACCTGCGGCTTCAACGACATCTCCTATTTCAACCGGTGTTTCCGCCGCCGCTTCGGGGCTGCCCCGAACGATTGTCGCAGCGGCTAAGCACGGCTGCGGGTTGCCGCGGCCGTGCTCACGGTTGTCAGTCGAACTTGTAGTTCAGCCCGGCGCGAACCATGTCGGCGGTCAGGTTGACGCTGTGGAACATGTTGGTGCAGTTGCAGCGGTCCCTCGGGATCGCCAGCAGGGTCGTGTTGGAGATGCTGGCGAAGTCGACATGCAGATATTCGGCCCGCACCGTCCAGTTGCGCGCAACACCGACCTCGACGCCGGCGCCTGCTGCCCATCCGGTCTTGACGCCGGACAGCGTCACGTTCTCGCTCGCGGCGGCGTTGTCGACATAGGAGCTGTTGTTGCTGAGATTGGTGAAGGCGACGCCGGCGGTGCCGTAGAACAGCCAATTGTTGGCGGCCAGTCCGAAGCGTCCCCGCACCGTGCCCAGCCAATCGGTGCCGACACGCTGGGTCATGCTGTAGGGAAGGATGCAGCAGGTGAAGACGCTGCTCGAGGTGTGCGAGGCACGGAGTTTGAAGGCGTCGAAGTCGACTTCGACACCGCTGACGAAGTAACCGGCCTGGACATTGTAGCCGATCTGCCCGCCGCCAACGAAGCCCTTCGGATTGACCTTCCCGACACCCGAAGCGTTGACTTGCGGAACGGCGGTGGAATTCCAGTAGTTGCTGGCAGTAAGTTCTGTCGTGGTCGACGGATCGGACGTGCCCCAGGCATATCCCGCGTTCAGGCCGGCGTAGAATCCCGTCCAGTTGTAGGACGCTTCGGCCACCGGCGCCTTCGTATAGCTGCGCGCCGGCAGGTCGGCAGCGGCCGCCGCGGTCATCGAGGCAAGGAAGGCGAGCAGTCCAAGGGCAGGCTTGTTCATCATGATTCCCGGTTCAATATGGCGCATGCCCGACGCGAAGTTTCGCTCGTCATGGGTGACGCGCCGTTCGACTGGCGTGACTTATGTGTCGGGTGCCGGCCGCTGTCTTGTCGTCGGGAGGACTGCTCTTGGACTGGGCTGTCGCTCCGGCCAATTCCCGCGCCGTGTTGTAGTTCTGCCACGGCGCGCAAATCCGGTTTGACGTCGCGCGGAAGACTGCCGCTTCGGCTCAAGGAGCTGGAGCCGCTGGTCGAGAAGGTCGGCCGCATCGATCTCCATGCCGCTAGCGGCGAAGGTCTCGATGCCTTCCTGATCCGGCTCGTGCGTCTGAGGGCTCCCGAGAGCGCGTGAAACTGAAGGGCCGCCCACGGGCGGCCCTTCATGATCTACCAGCCGTAGCGCAACGTCGCCGTTCCCGAATAGGCATTGCCGCGGCCAAACAGCTCGGCATCCACTTTCGAGGCGAGCGAGAAGCCGCGTGCGAAACGGAGTTCGCTGCCGAGTGACACGAGTGCCGCGTCGCGCACTGGCGCTGCGCCAGTCACCGTGAGCTCCGTTCCCGGCAGCGCTTGGAAGGCGGCGTTTGCGGTGATCCGCTCGGAGAAATCGTGCAGCCAGGCGGCACGCCCGCGCAGGATCAGCTCCGTACCGCCGTCCAGCCTGAACTGGCTGTCGAAGCGGGATCCGATCTCGCTGCGGATCTGGGTCGAGGTTTGCGCCGCGTAGGCGAGGGCAAAGCCGCCGGCGCCGGCGACGCCGCTCTCGGCGTAGGCGGGCGTGTGAAAACTCTGGGCCTGTCCGGCGACATAGGGCGTAATACCGAAATTCATCAGCGCGATGCGATAGCCGGCCTCGATGCGGCCGCCGTAATTTTGCGCCTTGAAGCTGGCGTCCAGCCGGTCGAACGCGCCCGGCAGCATCACGGTGCGATTTGTGCTGAGGTCGTGCCAACCATAGGCCGCCGCCGCCGACAGGTAAGCGTTGCCGAGCTGGGTCGAGGAGTAGAGCCCGGCCTGGAATGTCTCGCCGCGGCCCGAGCCGAGCGTGTCCACGCCCCAATTGGTGAAGCCGCCCGATATCGCGGCGCCGATGATCGTGCTCGGGGAGACGCGGTAGTCGACACCGGCCGCGCCGCCGCCATTGCGCGCGTCGAGCGCGTGGCTGCCGACTACCGTGTCCACGTTGCGCCTGGCTTGCGCGCCATAGGCCGCAGCCCATGTGCCCCAGCGTTGCTCGATGGTGCCAAGGGCCGGCGCCGGTGTGGCGCCGACCGCATTGTTGGCCGCGGCAACCGCCGGCGGAAGCGCCGGCTCCGATGCATAGCCGATCGCGCGCCGCCGCGATGGTCCTTCGCCGAACTGGGTTTCCAGGAACGGATCGAGCATCATGTTGAGGAATGAATCGGTTGCGCGAAAACCCGCGGTCGGCGCACCGGTCGCGACTTCCCCCGAGATCTGGTCGAGGCCGTTCGCCAGCGACGTGCCGCTCAGGCCGAACAGCGTCACGAATTGCGCCGGCAGCGCGTTGCCGGCGTTGAAATAGTTGTTCAGCGTCGTGGCAACGGCGGACTGGTTTTGGGTGAGGGGGATGCTGATGCTGCTGCCACCGGTGCCGCCACCACCCGTGCTGCCAAGCGCCGCGGTGAGGTCGAGCTTCGCATCGGTCGCGTTGTAGGACAGGCTCGCCGTGAAGCCCGATGGCAGGCCGATCGTGCTCAAATTGGCAAACGTGCCGGTGCGCCCGCTCGACGACAGTATCGTGTAGGACTTTGCGATATAGCTGCCCGGCGTGAAAGTCGCCTGCACGGTGCCGGCAAGGCTTGCGGTGCCGCTTACGCCCGTCTTGTCGGACGCAACCGGTGAGACGTCGACCATATAGATGCCGCTGCTGGTCTGGACGAAGTTCCCGGTGACACTGGTGTACGCCACCGTGCCCGCGCCACCGGGCGCGTAGCGGCCGCTATTCGTGAAGCTATTGCCGGCTCCGACCACGACGAAAGCGCCCGCATTGTAGAGTCCGGAGCTCTGGTTGGTGAGGCTGTTGGCGCCGCCACCGAGGTCGACGATGCCACTGATCGTGCCGAAATTGCTGACGGTCTCGTTGCCGGTGCTGCCGAGCACGGCATAGCCGTTGACCCCGGCGAGCGTGGAGATGTTGCCGGTCACCGAGTTGGTCAGGCTGTTGTTGGAGCCGCCGCTGAATCCAACGCCTTGGGCGCCGACAACGCTGGCGTTGGTGGTGATGCTGATCGAGCCCGTGCCGGCCGTTTTGGCATAGATGCCGAACGCGCCGCTGGTGGCTGAGATGCCGCGCAATTCGGCCCTGATCGCGCCGTTCGCGATGATGACGGTGTCGGAATTGTTCGCGGCATTGCCGATCGTGGTCTGGATGCCGTCCGAGTTGGTATGGATGGCTCCTGCCGTGACATTGATACCGCCGCTCGCTCCCGTCGGGTTCGACGCCGCAATGCCGACGCCGCCAACGGTGAAGAAGCCCTGTCCTCCGATCTGTCCGCCCGTCATGTTGACCACAACGTTGCCGGTGCCGAGCGAGGTTGCTCGCAAGGCGTCGCCGCCGGTCAGGATCGTGCCTGATGTCATGTTGATCGTGGTGGTGCCATTGGTTCCACCGGCAGTTACGGCGCGGCTATCGATGGTGGGGCCGGCACTGATATCGGCACCGATATTCACGGTGACTGCGCCACTTCCATTGCCGCTTGCGCTGACGCCGACGGCATCGTTGCCCTGCGCCACGACGGCAGCGTTGACGTTGATGGTGGTCGTACCGCTGCCGGCGTTGGTGGCGAAGATCGCGCCCTGGTCGATGGTGGCAGGCGTGGTGGTGACGAGGATCGCACCGTTGGCGTCGACCCGCACGTTGCCAGTGCTCGCGGCGTTGGAGATCCCCGCATAGACGCCGGTGTAGTTTGCGAAGATCTGCCCGCTGGTGACATGGACGTCGCCGGCGGTGCCGGTGCTTCGCGCGTAGATGCCGCTGTCGCCGCCGGTCGCGCCTGCCGACGTGCCGATCGAGCCGCCCGTCATGTTGACGCGCACGCCGCCGGTGCCGAACGAGGAGGCTTCGATGGCGGCGGTGTTTCCGGCCACGGTCCCGGCGGTCATGTTGACGGTGGTCGCGCCGTTGACGCCGGTAGCTGCGATCGCGCCGAAGAAGACACCCGTACCGGTCACGTCGTTCGCGATGTTCAGCGCGGTGACGCCGCTGAGTGTGGTTTGCGTATAGATGCCGGACGAAAAGCCGGACGAGATCGCGCCGGTGCCGTTGAAGGTGATGTTGCCGCCGACATTGGCGATGTACACGCCGATATTGCTGTTGCCGCCGTTCACCGTCCCTGCGCCGCCATAGGTGATCGCGCCACCATTGCCGTCGAGTTGCAGGGCGCCCGTCGTGACGCCGGCGATGCCGACGCTGACCGCGCCGCTGTTCGTCATGTCGATGCTGTGAGGCGTCGTGCCCGTTGCCGTCAGTTGGAGCCCTGCTCCTGACATGGACACCCCCGACCGGACGGTCCCGACGAGGTTGGCATCGAACGACTGGATGCGATCGTTGGTCGTTGTGTTCGTGCTGGTCGTGTTGGTGGTGTTCGTCGTTGCGGCGTTGGCGGCACAGTCGATGGTGACTGTGGTCGTGCCATCGGCAACGCAGGCCATCGCCTGCGGAGCGCCCATGAACGGGACGGTGAGAAGAGCCGATGAGGCCAGCAGCGCGTTCTTGCGCGCGGATCGAGAGGCAGACAGGAGTTTCACATCGCACCCAGAATTTGCAAATGAATCAAGTGGCTTGGTCAACTTGCATGGGCCACCGGGGCTGTCTTGTTCTGGGCCGGACTGGATTTGGACTAGAGCCTCCTGGGGCCGATTTCGCCGGTTTGTCGCCGTTCTGCCACGCCGGGCTCGGCGCCCCGCAGGGGCTTGAAGGCGACGGGAAGTTATGGCTTGAACCCTTTTGTTACGGACCGCACCAATGTGAGGGCGTGAAAGGGCGATCGGGGCGAGACTTTTTGGGCAAGGCTTTTTGGGGCAAGGCTTTTTGGGGCAAGGCTTTTTGGGGCAAGGCTTGGCGATTCAGAAATTCACGATTGCGACGGGCGGCGTTTCGGCCGAATCCGACGAGGACACTCGTTTCCGGCTCTGGCAGGAGACTTATTGCGGTCGGATCGATGACCTCAAGCGGCTGTCGAGCGATCCGTTCACCGGCCGCTGGAGTTTTACCCGCATCGGTGATTTCGGCATGTGCCGGTTTCGCGGCACGCCGCATGCGGGCCAGCGCGAAACCCACCAGATCGCGACGACGGGCGACGAGAAGCTCAGCATCGGCTTCAACCTCGCCAAGACCCAGCATCGTTTTGTCCAGCGCGGCACAGAGTCCCTCGTGCTGGACGCGCAGCCGCTATTCTACCGTGCCGACGAGGCCTACGGCTATATCGGCGCCAGCGATTATGTCGTGATGGCGTTTCCCCGGCGCATGCTCGGTGCGCTTGGCGCCCGCGCTGAGGTGCTCGTCGGCAACTCGCTCGACGGGGACCTGCCGGCGCTTCGGCATCTGCGTCGCTATCTCTGCCTCCTGGACGAGCCCGATATGGCCACTGACGATCCGGCACTGGCCAGGCACGTGCTCGACACGATCGAGGATCTCGTGGTGCTCGCGCTAGGTGCGTCCGGCGATGCGGAGGCGATGGCGCAGATGCGCGGCGTGCGATCGGCGCGCCATGCCGAGATTACCGCCATGATCGCCAAAAGCTTTGCCGATCCTGCCTTCTCGGTGCAACGCCTCGCCACCTTGATCGGCGTTTCGCCGAGCTACATCCAGAAGCTATTGCACGAGAGCGGCCAGAGTTTTACCGAGCGCGTGCTCGAACTCCGGCTGGGGAAAGCCCGCGCCATGCTGTCGGATCGACGCAACGACGCCCTCAGGGTCAGTGACATCGCGCTCGCCTGTGGCTTCAACGACATCTCCTATTTCAACCGTAGCTTCCGCCGCCGCTTCGCCGGCGCGCCGAATGACTTTCGCAGCGGCTGAGTCGGGAGGCCGCCGCCGAGCGGATACGTTGAACGCAGCCCGACGGCCAGACGACCGAATCAGGCAGGCTCAGGATTGCGCGCGCACAGGTTGCGTCATCCTGCGGCGAGGACAATCTCGGGCAGTGCAGGCGATGACGACGCTTCAGGAGACCATCCGGCCGCAGGCCAACGACTCAGCTACGAGACCCGCGCATGGAGCCGTTCTGGAAAGCGGTGAGGTAGCGTACTATCCACATCGTCATCCCGGGCTCGCGCTTCGCGCGCCCCGGAATGACGAGGGGAGAGTAGCGCTCCGTCGGAGAAGTTGTTGGTCAAAGGCCGACGGTTGGCGAAGCTTGGTGGCGGGGATTTGAAAATGCCGGAGACGGCCCTGAACGATTTGACGAGAGAACGGTCTCCGTTTCTAACGATCTGGTGGAGACCGCGGCAAACCATCGAGGGTGTCGTCGACAGGACGTCTAGCCCGATGGTGCTTGTGCTGGCAGCACTTGGAGGGCTAGCCTCCGGCGTCAGCTATTTGCTGAGCCTAGGGGTCTATCAGACGTTGACCGACTGGCGTGTCCTGCTGACTAGCCTTGTCGTAGGTGGCGCTCTCAGCATCTTGAATCTGTACCTCTCCGCTTGGGTCGCCAGCGGTGTCGGACGCGTCATGGGAGGGACGGCATCGGCTGCAGGACTACGTGCCGCGTTGGCGTGGGGAATGCTACCGTTAATCGCCGGGGCGGTATTGGCCATCGCGGTATCTGCGGGCTTGCTCATGCTCGGCGTGAGGGGGGCTTCATCGGGGCTGACGGCAGTTCTTGTGCTCACAAGTGTTCTTTGCAGTCTGTGGTCGCTTGTGATGACCGTATTGATGCTGGGTCGCTTGGAGCGCTTCGGCGTCCTTCGCAGCGTCGTAGCCTACGGGATTGCCGCGCTCTGCTTGCCCGCGGTCGTCGCGCTCTTGATCAGGACGTTTCTGTTCCAGCCGTTCAGCATTCCGTCGGGGTCGAACATTCCCACCTTGCTGCCCGGCGACTATTTCTTCGCAAACAAGTTTGCATATGGATACGCCCGCTTTTCGATGCCATTCGGGCAACCGTCGTTCTCGGGCCGCGTGTTCGGCTCCGCGCCCGCGCTAGGGGACATGGTCGTCTTTCGGTTGCCGAGGGATGAAAGGACCGACTACGTCAAGCGCGTCGTTGGATTATCCGGCGATCGCATTCAGATGCAGAATGGCCAGCTCTTGATCAACGGGGTGGCGGTGAAACGCGAGCGCTTGAGCGACGTCCTTGGAGAGGGCGCGTGCGGCGGGGAGCTGGGTTACGCCAAGCGTTGGCGCGAGACGTTGCCGAACGGCGTGAGCTACGAGACGTTCGACTGCATCGACAACGGCTACTACGACAATACCAACGTCTTCACGGTGCCAGCCGGGCATCTGTTCATGCTTGGCGACAACCGGGACAACTCGACCGATAGCCGCACGCAGTCGGCCGTGGGCTACATCCCGATCGAGAACGTCGTTGGCCGCGTGGGTATGATCTTCTTCTCGCGGGAGGCGGGCGGGCCGAGCGAGCCGTCCAGCATCCGATACGAGCGGATCGGCACGATCGTGCGGTGAAGTGAGGGATGCTGGATCTCTCAGCTGTCATTCCGGGCTCGCGACTTCGTCGTGCGCCGGAATGACGAGGGGAGAGATGCCGAAGCAAAACAAAAACCCCGGCATCGATGCCGGGGTTTCGCATTTCTTGGATTTGCCGGAACGGCTGGATCAGAAGTCCATGCCGCCCATGCCGCCGCCCGGGGGCATGGCGGGGCCGGCAGCGGCCTTCTTCGGCAGCTCGGCGACCATGGCCTCGGTGGTGATCAGCAGCGCCGCCACGGAGGAGGCGTTCTGGATCGCGGTGCGCACGACCTTGGTCGGGTCGATGATGCCCTTCGACACCAGGTTGCCGTACTCGCCGGTCTGGGAGTCGAAGCCGTAGGCATACTGATCCTTCTCGAGGATCTTGCCGACGATCACTGAGCCGTCTTCACCGGCGTTGATCGCGATCTGGCGGGCCGGCGCGGACAGCGCCTTGCGCACGATCTCGACGCCGGTCTTCTGGTCGTCGTTCTTGGTGCGCAGACCCTTGAGCTGCTCGGAGGCACGGAGCAGGGCGACGCCGCCGCCCGGGACAATGCCTTCCTCGACCGCAGCGCGGGTCGCATGCATCGCGTCATCAACGCGATCCTTGCGTTCCTTGACCTCGACCTCGGTCGCGCCGCCGACGCGGATCACCGCGACGCCGCCCGCGAGCTTGGCAAGACGCTCCTGGAGCTTCTCGCGGTCGTAGTCCGAGGTGGTTTCCTCGATCTGCGCCTTGATCTGGGCCACGCGCGCCTCGATGTCGGCCTTCTTGCCGGCGCCGTTCACGATCGTGGTGTTCTCCTTGTCGATCATCACCTTCTTGGCGCGACCGAGCATGTTGAGCGTGACGTTCTCGAGCTTAATGCCGAGATCTTCCGAGATCGCCTGGCCGCCGGTCAGGATCGCGATGTCCTGCAGCATGGCCTTGCGGCGATCGCCGAAGCCCGGAGCCTTGACGGCCGCGACCTTCAGGCCGCCCCGCAGGCGGTTCACGACCAGGGTCGCGAGCGCTTCGCCTTCGACGTCCTCGGCAACGATGACCAGCGGCTTGCCGGTCTGCACCACGGCCTCGAGCAGCGGCAGCAGCTCGTTCAGCGAGGAGAGCTTCTTCTCGTTGATGAGGATGTAGGCGTCGTCCATCTCAACGCGCATCTTGTCGGCGTTGGTGACGAAGTAGGGCGAGATGTAGCCGCGGTCGAACTGCATGCCCTCGACCACGTCGAGCTCGGTCTCGAGCGACTTGGCTTCCTCGACGGTGATGACACCCTCGTTGCCGACCTTCTTCATGGCGTCGGAGAGGAACTTGCCGATCTCCTGGTCGCCGTTGGCCGAGATGGTGCCGACCTGGGCAATCTCCTCGTTCGAGGTGACCTTCTTGGAGTTCTTCTGGAGGTCCGCGACGACGGCGTCGACGGCGAGGTCGATCCCGCGCTTGAGGTCCATCGGGTTCATGCCGGCGGCAACCGCCTTGGCGCCTTCACGGACGATCGCAGCCGCGAGCACGGTCGCGGTGGTGGTGCCGTCGCCGGCCGCGTCAGCGGACTTGGAGGCGACTTCGCGCACCATCTGCGCGCCCATGTTCTCGAACTTGTCGTCGAGCTCGATCTCCTTGGCGACGGTGACGCCGTCCTTGGTGATGCGGGGAGCGCCGAACGACTTGTCGAGGACGACGTTGCGGCCCTTCGGACCGAGCGTGACCTTCACCGCGTTGGCGAGGATCTCGACGCCGCGCAGCATGCGGTCGCGGGCGTCGACGCCGAATTTCACTTCTTTGGCTGACATATTGGTTTCCCTGAGTTGTCTTGGTCTCATCTCACCCTTGGCGAGGCGCCCGGCAGGCGCTCCTCAGGGGTGAGCGGTGCGAGCAGTTGAGTTAGGCGGCCTTCTTCTTCGAAGCGGGAGCTTCGAGCACGCCCATGATGTCGCTTTCCTTCATGATCAACAGGTCCTGGCCGTCGATCTTGACCTCGGTGCCCGACCACTTGCCGAACAGCACGCGGTCGCCGACCTGGACGTCGATCGGGATCAGCTTGCCGCTTTCGTCGCGGCCACCGGGGCCGACGGCGATGACTTCGCCCTGAGAGGGCTTTTCCTTGGCCGTATCGGGAATGATGATGCCGCCAGCGGTCTTCTCTTCTGCGTCGATGCGCTTGACCACGACGCGGTCGTGAAGCGGACGGAATTTCATGCAGTCCTCCTAAGCATTTGCACGAGATGGAGATTTTTGGATGTTAGCAGTCGCTGCCCGCGAGTGCTAGCGCGGGCGAGGATGAGATAGGACAGGTTTTTTACGGGAGCAAGGGCTTCTAGCAGAAAAATCAGCACTCAGAAGTCTCGTCTGCCAAAAACATTTTCCATCGTTAACCGGACCCCGCCGGGCTATTAGCAGGCGCCGCGATCTGCTGCTAAAGCATTGAATTTCAACAACTTGTTAAACTTTTGGGCTTGAGATGGGTTGGTAGTGTGCGTCACATTTCTCTCATGTGAGCGCATCGTTTCCGGGTGGCTCTTTGGGGCAGTCCGAGTAAGCCACCCCTTGAAAATGCGCTCCTGCAAAGGAGGCTGGCATGGGCTTGCGGGTTGGGGGTGTTTCCGACGACTTCCGGAAACAATTGCTGGGTTACGGGCTGACGACGGCGCAAATTCTTTATCGGATGCCGGATCATCCCTCGCTGCTCCAGACCTACATCTGGCAGAACTACGATCTGTTTCCGAAATTCCCGGCGCTGACGGATTTCCTCGCCTTCTGGGAAGAGAAGCTCGACGGTCCGCTCTATTCGGTGACGGTGGCGCATTCCAAGCTGATCAAGCCTGCCGAGCTGCGCGCGGTCGATGGCGTGTTCAGGCTGCACTGACGATCGGACGTGCAGGGTGGGTTGGCGACTTGTCCGCCGTAGCTCGCAGAGCGAAGGCGGAAGCGTAACCCACCTCTTTGCTCTCCACGCATCGAGAGAAGCGGTGGGTTACGCCTTCGGCTAACCCAACCTACGATTTCGAATTGTATGCTAGCCTCTCTCCATCAGAACAAGAACGGGAGGAGACAATGGCCAAGCGGAAGGTGATATCGCGCAGCGCGGCACAATCGGCGGTGAAGAAGAAGTGGCACGGCAACAAGGTCGCCACGCGATCTTCAGCCCGCAAGGCGGTGAAGGCGAAAGCTCGCACGACACCGGCGAAAGCGCGCCAGCGTCCCAAGCAGCGCATCGCCGTCAGTCATCACCGCGAAGAAGATTTCAAAGCCGACGGCCTGCGCGCCTACGCGCAGTATCGCGATCTCGGTATCGCTGCGGCAACGCATGGTCTCGCGCAAGCCCATGTCATCCGCCTGCTGCCGCCGTGCAATCCGGCCGAGGTGTCAAAGCTCCACTATCACGACGTCGAATTCCAGATGGTCTACGTGCTCAAGGGCTGGGTGAAGACCTACATGGACGGTGAGGGCGAGACGCTGATGAAGCAAGGCAGCGCCTGGACCCAGCCGCCGAAGATCAAGCACATGATCCTCGACTATTCCGACGACGTCGAACTGCTGGAGATCATCCTGCCGGCCGAGTTCAAGACGGTGGAGATGAAGGCTTAGTACCCTCTTCGTCGTCATTGCGAGGAGCGAAGCGACGAAGCAGTCCAGACTATCTGCGGGGATGCATTTCTGGATTGCTTCGCTTCGCTCGCAATGACGGTTTCCCTTGTGCTCCACTTGTCATTCCGCGGCGCGCGCAGCGCGAGCCCGGAATGACGTGGGGATAGAGTTTACGTCAACACGCCCACGATCGCGCCCATCAGACACGTCGTCAGCGTCCCTGATACGATCGACTTCAGCCCGAGCGCGTTGATCTCATCGCGCCGCTCCGGGGCCATGACGCCGAGGCCGCCGATCATGATGCCGAGGCTCCCGAAGTTGGCGAAGCCGCACATCGCATAGAGCATGATCAGGCGCGAGCGCGGATCGAGCGCGTCGGGGCCGAGTTTTGACAGGTCGACATAGGCGATCAGCTCATTGAGCACGGTCTTGGTGCCCATCAGGCTGCCCGCCGTGACCGCCTGGTCCCATGGCAGGCCCAACAGCCAGCACACCGGTGCCATCACGAGCCCGAGCAGTCGTTGCAGCGAGATCGCAGCGCCGCCGACATTCGGCAGCAGGCCGAGCACGGCGTTGACCAGGTACACCAGCGCCACCAGTACGATCAGCATGGCTACGATATTGAGCAGCAGCTCGATCCCTGCGGAGGTGCCCTTGACGATCGCGTCCATCGTGCCGGAAGCGTGCATGTCAGGGTCTTCCAGCGAGCCGCCGGTGAGCCGATCAGAGGTCTCCGGCACCATGATCAGGCTGACGAGGATCGCGGCCGGTGCGCCAAGCACCGAGGCGATGACGAAATGTGCCGCCGCATCCGGAATCAGCGGCGCAAGCAGCGTCGCATAGAGCACCAGCACCGTGCCGGCGATGCCGGCCATGCCGCCGGTCATTACCAGAAACAATTCGCTGCGCGTCATCTGCGCCAGATACGGCCGCACGAACAGCGGCGCCTCCACCATGCCGAGGAAGATGTTCGCCGCGGTCGACAGCCCGACTGCGCCGCCGACCCCTAGCGTGCGTTCGAGCAGCCACGCCATGCCGCGCACGATCGGCGGCAGCACGCGCCAATAGAACAGCAGCGTTGTCAGTACGCTCATCACGAGCACGATCGGCAGCGCCTGGAACGCGAGGATGAAGTCCGCGCCAGGTGCCTTGAGGTCGAAGGGCAGGGGGCCGCCGCCGATATAGCCGAATACGAACGACGTACCGGCGCGCGAGGCCGCCGAGATCGCGCTGACTGCGTCGTTGATGGCGCCGAAGGCATGCGCGACGAACGGCAGCTTGAGCAGGACGGTCGCGGTGATGAAGGTGACAATGAGACCGATTCCCGCCTGGCGCAGCGAAACCGCGCGACGGTTCTCCGCCAGCGTCCACGCGATCGCCAGCAATGCGAAAATGCCGAGTGCCGATTGCAGTCGCAGCATGACGTCCCCAATCCCGCAATGATTATGGCAGCCGGGCCGTTGCAAAGGCAATGCCGGAGCGGGAGGAGGCCGACCGGTTGTTGACAAGACCTCCTGCCTCAGTCACGCGTCGATCTCAACACCAGCCGCACGGGGCGCCACGGGCCTCGCTCAAGAGCAGCCAATGTCCGCGAACCCGCCGGTCAGCGCCGGCGAACTCCTCAAGCATCCGCCATTTCTATTCTTCCTGCTTTCGCGCAGCCTGTCGCGCTTCTCCAGCCAGATCGCCGCGGTCGCGATCGGCTGGCAGATCTACGACCTCACGGGAAGCGCCTTTGCACTGGGCATGGTCGGGCTGGTGCAATTCCTGCCGACCGCGCTTCTGGTATTCGTCGCGGGCCACGCAGCCGACCGTTTTGAGCGCAAGCGCGTCGTCCAGCTCTGCCAGCTCGCGGAAGCCGCGACCGCGCTCTATCTCGCCGCGAGCACATATCTGGGCGCCATCGGCGAGGCGCAGATCTTCGTCGCCACCTTCGCACTCGGTATCGCCGGTGCCTTCGAAAGTCCGACCACCGCGGCGCTGCTGCCGTTGATCGCGCCACAGGGCTCGCTCCAGCGGGCGACTGCGGTTGCCAGCGGCGCGGGGCAGGTCGCGACCATCACCGGACCGGCGCTCGGCGGCTTTGCCTATGCGGTCGCGCCGCACTTCGCCTATGCCGTGATGGTGGTGTTCTGGATTCTCGGCATGGTCCTGACCGGTTTCATCCAGCCGGGCCCGCAGGCGATCGCCAAGGACGCCGCGGACGACGACATCTACGCCGGCGTCCGTTTCATCCGATCCAATCCGGCGATCCTCGGCACCATTTCGCTCGATCTTTTCGCGGTGCTGTTCGGCGGCGTCACCGCGCTGTTGCCGATCTATGCCCGCGATATTCTCGAGGCTGGGCCTCTTGGTCTCGGCGTCCTGCGCGCCGCGCCTGCGGTCGGTGCGCTCTTGATGACCATGGTGCTGGCGCGTCACGCCATTTCACGTCACGTCGGCATCAGGATGTTTCAGGCGGTAATCGTGTTCGGCATCGGGACGGTGGTGTTCGCGCTGTCGCAGTGGATGTGGCTGTCGGTGCTGGCGCTCGCGGTGCTGGGAGCGGCCGACACGATCAGCGTCGTGATCCGTTTCTCGCTGGTGCAGCTCGCAACGCCAGACGAGATGCGTGGCCGCGTCGGGGCGGTCAACTTCCTCTTCATCAACGCCTCGAACCAGCTCGGCCAGTTCGAGAGCGGGCTCACCGCCGCGCTGTTCGGCGCCATGCCGGCCGCCGTGCTCGGCGGCATTGGCACCATCGCGGTCGCGCTGTTGTGGATGAAGCTGTTTCCGAGCCTGCGGAACGTGGAGCGGCTGGAGTGACTCGATACCGCTGTCTCTTCCGTCATTGCGAGGAGCGAAGCGACGAAGCAATCCAGACTGTTTCCCGCGGAGGGATTCTGGATTGCTTCGCTCGCAATGACGATTGCGGAGGCAGCTCACGGGTTTGAGCCACTTCACCCCGCTTGCCGACGACGGTCGGAGTCCCTTCGACACCTACTGTGCATCGGGTTGTTTTTTCAGTTTTTAGGCTACCCGCGTCCCACGAACGGCATCTTGGTTGCCATGACCGTCATGAACAGCACGTTGGCATCGAGCGGCAAGCCGGCCATGTAGGCGACGGCATCGCCGACCGCCTTCGCGTCCATGCGCGGCTCGTGCTTCATCGTGCCATCGGGCTGCATCACGCCGGGGCCGTCGACCATGCGCTCGGTCATCGGGGTCGCGGCATTGCCGATGTCGACCTGGCCGACGGCGATGTCATAGGCGCGGCCGTCGAGGTTGGAAGCCCTGGTGAGGCCCGTGATCGCGTGCTTGGTCGAGGTGTAGGCCGCCGAGAACGGCCGCGGCGCGTGTGCGGAGATCGAGCCGTTGTTGATGATGCGGCCGCCGCGCGGGTTCTGGTCCTTCATGATGCGGAAGGCGTGCTGGGTGCAGAGGAACGGTCCGGTGAGGTTGGTATTCACCACCGCCTGCCACTGCTCCAGGCTGAGATCCTCGAAGTTCACTGGAGGGGCGCCCATGCCGGCGTTGTTGAAGAGCACGTCCAGCCTGCCATAGGCATCCTTCACCTTGGCGAACAGCGCTGCGATCGAGCCCGGGTTGGTCATGTCGGCGGAGACGCTGAGACTTTTGCCGGCAGGGCCGAGCTTTGCGGTCTCCTCGAGCTTGTCGAGCCGGCGTCCCGCCAGCACCACGGTGAAGCCGGCGTTCATCAGCGCCAGTGCGGCTGCGCGTCCGACACCGGTGCCGGCGCCGGTCACCACTGCGATCTTTTTCGCTTCGCTCATCGTTTCCTGCCTTTTCTTCTCTGTCAGGTTTTGGGTTCTTTGTCGTTCTTGTAGGGCGGCCGCGGAATGTTCTGATGCGCGGCGCGCAACGCCGCCGACCAGCGCGAGCGCAGGTCGTGGAAATAGGGCTCGCCCGCCTCGATACGATGGTTGAGATCGGCGTCGCAGACATCCGTGCGTGCGACCAGAACGTCGATGGGAAGTCCCACGCCGAGGTTGGAACGCATGGTCGAGTCCATCGAGATCAGGCCGGTCTTCAGCGCTTCATAAAGCTCGACGTCGTAATGCATGGCGCGGTCGAGCACCGGCTTGCCGTATTTGTGCTCGCCGATCTGCAGGTAAGGCGTGTCGGTGGTGCATTCGATGAAGTTGCCGGCCGGGTAGACCATGAACAGCCGCATGCGCGAGCCCTTGATCTGGCCGCCGAACAGGAACGAGACGTCGAAATTGATGTCCTCGGCCTTGAGCGGCGCCGCCTCGGTCGAATGCACGGCCCGGATGGCGCGGCCAATGCGCTGCGCTGCCTGGAACATGGTCGGTGCGTTCATCAGCGTCTCAATGTCGCCGGTGTCGGGGTCCTCGAGACCCTCGGTGAGCGTCGACAGCACCGACTGGCTGATCGCGAGGTTGCCGGCGCTCGCAATCGCCATGATGCGCTCGCCGGGCTTGGAGAAGATGTGCAGCTTGCGGAAGGTCGAGACGTTGTCCAGCCCCGCATTGGTCCGGGTGTCGGCGATCATGACCAGACCTTCCCGAACCAGGATTCCGCAGCAATAGGTCATTTCAGTCCCCGAACGCGAACAAGTTGCGCAAGACTAGTAGCCAATTTCGCGGGGCCCTCCAACCCCATTTCCCCGAGCGCGGGCCCGGTGAAACCTTTCCTTGGCGGGCGCCGTACCAACCCATTAGAAGGCAAGGCGAGGGGACGAGGGAGGGGAAGATGAGAAAGCTGGTGATCGGCAGCCTGATCGCGGCTGCGCTGGCCGTGACGAGCCATGCGGCCATGGCCGGCCCGTGGGAAGACGGCATGGCCGCCTATAACCGCGGCGACTATGTGCCGGCGGTCCAGGTGTTCCGCGGCATGGCGAAGGCCGGCAATGCAAAGGCACAAGGCATGCTGGGCGCGATGTACCGGCGCGGGCAGGGTGTGGCGAAGAGCTCGGCGCACGCCTTCATGTGGCTCAGTCTTGCTGCCTCCCGCGGCGATGCCACGGCCAAGACGGAGCTCAAGACCGTCTCCGCGACGATGACGCCGGAAGACATGGCGCGCGCCAAAGAGATGATGCAGGCCTGCGAGGCGTCCGACTACAGGAATTGCGAGTATTAGACCTCGGCAATGACGGGGTCTTACCCCTGCCACTGCGATTGCGACTGTCCCGAACGTCCGGCCTGATCCACCTTCACCGCGACCGTCAGCGTCTCCGCGCCGCCGCCATAGCGGGTGCCGCGCACCGGCGCCGCGCCGAGATAGTCGAGCCCGATCGCGACGCGGACATGGGCATCGGTCGAGCAGATGCAGTTGGCGGGATCGAAACCGACCCAGCCGAGATCCGGCACGAAAGCCTCCGCCCAGGCATGGCCGGCGTCCTGATGGACAGTGCCGTCCGAGCGCAGGAAATGGCCGGAGACGAACCGTGCCGGCACGCCGGCGGTGCGGGCGCAGGCGATGAAGATGTGCGCGTAGTCCTGGCAGACGCCGCGCTTGAGCGTGAACGCCTCCACCGCCGAGGTGCCGCTGTTGGTCGGGTCCTCGTCGAACGTCATGTGCTCGCTGACCTCCGACATCAGCGCGTGCAGGAAGCCGAGCGTGTCGCTCTCGGCCTCGCTGCGCAATTGACGGGCAAAGCTTGCCATCGCCGGATTGACCGCCGTGAGCTCGGTCGAGCGCAAGAACAGCGCCGCCGGAAAGCGCTCGTCGGCGCCGCGCAGCACGCCGCCCGTGTCATGGGTCTCGATCAGGCCTTCGGCGCTGATCCTGATGTCGGCGACGGGACCGCAGGACAGCACATGAGTGACGTTGCCGAATGCGTCCTCGTGCATGTCGAGCTTGGTGTCGGTGGAGACGTCGATCTGCCATTCCGCCACATATTGCCCGTCATGGCTGCCGGGCGTCATGCGCAGGATCTGGATCACGCTCGTTGCCGCCGGCTCGTAGCGATAGGTCGTGGTGTGCTGGATTCGCAGGCGCATGATGGACCGGGTTTTCTTTGCATCGTCATTCCGGGGCGGCTCGAAGAGCCGAACCCGGAATCTCGAGATTCCGGGTTCGCGCTTCGCGCGCCCCGGAATGACAGCGTGTATCAGATCAAATACTGCTTCGTGACGATTTCGCCCAGCCTTGAATTGTCCGCGATGAATTCCTGAATGAATTCATGCACGCCGTGCTGGAAAATGTCGTTCATGTTGGAGTGTTCCAGCCGGTTGCGGATGCCGCGGGCGTGGCGCTGGGCCGGGCCCTGGCGGCCGTAGGCGACGCCGATCTGGTCGAGATTGCGTACCAGATTGCCGTAGCAGCTCGCCAGCGACCGCGGCAGCGTGTCGTTGAGGATGAGGAGATCGGCGATCAGCCAGGGTTTCAATGTCTCGCGATAGACCCAGTGATAGGCGGTGAGCGCCGACACCGAGCGCAGGATCGAGCTCCACTGATAGAAGTCAAGCGGGCCGCCGACGTGTTCTTCCTCCGGCAGCAGCACGTGGTATTTCACGTCGAGAATGCGCGCGGTGTTGTCGGCGCGTTCGAGATGAAGGCCGAGCCGCGAGAACCAATAGGCGTCGTTGCGCAGCATGGTCCGATAGGCCGAACCGTCGAAGCGGAGCGAGGTCTCCTGCACGAAGCGCAGGAACTTCGCCAGGTCTTCGCGCGTGGACGTCCCCTTGCTCCAGACGGCCTGGAGCTCGATCCAGGCCGAGTTGATGGTGTCCCACATCTCGCTGGTCAGTGCTGTGCGCACCGAGCGCGAGTTCAGCCGCGCCGCCTCGATGCAGTTCCTGATCGAGGACGGGTTGTCCGAAGAGAACGAGAGATATTCGATGACGTTGGTCTCGTTGGCTTCCTGATACTGTTGATAGAAGCTTGCGGCGACGCCGGCGGTCAGCAGCGCCGAGTCCCATTCGTTGGTCTTGCCGACATAGGTCGCCGGCAGGGCGGTGACGCGCAGCGTCGCATCGATGGTGCGCGCGAGATACTCGGCGCGCTCGACATAACGGGCGAGCCAGTAGAGGTTTTCGGCGGTACGCGACAGCATTCTCTCTACTCGTCCAGTATCCAGGTATCTTTGGTGCCGCCGCCCTGGCTCGAATTCACGACCAGAGAGCCTTCCTTCAGCGCCACGCGGGTCAGCCCGCCCGGCACGACGGTGGTGCGCTCGCTGCCCGTCAGCACGAAGGGCCGCAAGTCCACATGGCGCGGCGCAAGGCCGCTTGCGGTGCAGGTCGGGCAGGTCGACAGCGCCAGCGTCGGCTGCGCGATGAACCCTTCGGGCTCGCGCTTCAGCTTCTCGCGGAAGGCTTCGATGGTTGCCTTCGTCGCTGCGGGGCCGATCAGCATGCCGTAACCGCCGGAGCCGTGCACCTCCTTGACGACGAGCTCGCTCAAATTGTCGAGCACATAGGCGAGGTCTTTCGGCTCGCGGCAGCGCCAGGTCGGCACGTTCTTCAGGATCGGCTCCTCGCCGAGATAGAATTTCACGATGTCCGGCATGTAGGAGTAGATCGCCTTGTCGTCGGCGATGCCTGTGCCGACGGCGTTGGCTAGCGTGATGTTGCCGGCGGCATAGGCCGACATCAGCCCCGGCACGCCGAGTACGGAATCGGGACGGAAGGTGAGGGGATCGAGGAAGTCGTCGTCGACGCGGCGATAGATCACGTCGACCCGTTTCAACCCTTCCGTCGTGCGCATGAACACTTCGTTGTTCTTGACGATGAGATCTCTGCCCTCGACGAGCTCGATGCCGAGCTTGTCCGCGAGGAAAGAGTGCTCGTAATAGGCGGAGTTGTAGACGCCGGGCGTAAGCAGGGCGACCGTCGGCTCGGCCGAGGCGCTGAGCGGCGCGACCGAGCGCAAGGCCGCAAGCAACTCGTCCGGATAGCGCTCGACCGGCGCCACCTTGTGGCGGGCGAACAGGTCCGGAAACAGCCGCATCATGATCTCGCGGTTTTCCAGCATGTAGGACACGCCGGATGGCGTGCGCGCATTGTCCTCGAGCACGATGAAGTCGTTGGCGTCGACCCGGACGATGTCGATGCCGGCGATGTGCACGTAGACGTCGTGCGGCACCTGCTGGCCGTTCATCTCGGGCCGGAACACCGGGTTGTGGAAGATCAGGTCGTCGGGCACGACCCCGGCCCGCAGGATATCGCGGCCATGATAGATGTCGCGCAGGAACATGTTCAGCGCGCGCACGCGCTGCTTCAGGCCCCTCTCCAGGAGCGCCCATTCCTTGCCCGACATGATCCTGGGAATCACGTCGAAGGGAATTAGCCGCTCCGTTGACTCGGTATCCCCATAGACCGCGAAGGTGATGCCGATCCGGCGGAACAGCAGCTCCGCTTCCTGACGGCGATATTCGAGCGCCTCGGGAGGCGTCTCCTTGAGCCAGCGTGCCAGCTCCTGATAGGCGGGGCGCAGGTCCCCGCCGGGAATGTTCATTTCGTCAAACGCGACTGCCATAGATCCCGACTGTTTTCCGTGGCCATGCTTGCGAGAGTGCATGACTTACCCCGCTAGTAGCAAGGGCCGGGCCAGCGCGATAAGCACGGACTGTGGGCATTTGCTGGGGATGGCCGGAAAGGTGCCTGAAAAAATGGCTGAAGACTGCTTATTTCGGCAGCAAAACCGCGTGACTTCAAGGCGTTACCTCGGCAAAGTCGGCGCGACAGGTGAGGGACAGGTTTTATGAGCGAGATCGTCACGGCGGGCATTCTGGTCATTGGGGATGAGATCCTGTCCGGCCGGACCAAGGACAAGAATATCGGCTTCATCGCCGAATACCTGACCAACATCGGCATCGACCTGAAGGAGGTCCGTGTCGTCTCCGATGACGAGCCCGACATCATCGCCGCGTTGGATGCACTGCGGCATCGCTACACCTACGTCTTCACCACCGGCGGCATCGGGCCGACCCATGACGACATCACCGCCGACAGCGTGGCAAAGGCCTTCGGCGTCGGCATCGACCATCACCCCGAGGTGGTCGCACGCTTTCGCGAGCGCTGGAGCGAGCAGGACCTCAACGAGGCGCGCCTGCGCATGGCCCGCATCCCCGAAGGCGCCGAGCTGATCCAGAGTGCGACCATTCTCGCCCCCGGCTTCAAGATCGGCAACGTCATCGTGATGGCGGGCGTGCCGTCGATCATGCAGGCGATGATGGATATCGTTTCGCCCAAGCTGAAGTCGGGCGTGCGCATGCTCTCCGAGTCGGTCCGCGCCAATGCGCGGGAAGGCGACATTGGCGGCCCCTTGCGGACGATCGCCGGCGCCCATCCCGACACCATCATCGGCAGCTATCCGTTCATGGACGAGGAGCAGAAGCCGAATACCAACCTGGTGGTGCGCTCGCGCGATCCTGAGAAGCTGGCGGCGGCGATGGCGGCGGTGAAGGAAATGCTGGCGGGATTGAACATTAGCCGCTAGCAGAAGACGCTTGAGACGAATGGAGACGACGATGGGCCAGGCGCCGGAACTGAGTGCGCAGGAGCGGGCCGGCAAGGCCTTTCCGGTCTCATGGGACCAGTTTCACCGGGACTGCCGGGCTCTGACCTGGCGCCTCAACGAAGTGGGCCCGTTCCATGCGGTGATCGCGATCACCCGCGGCGGCCTGGTGCCGGCTGCGATCGTGGCGCGCGAGCTCGGGGTGCGCGTCATCGACACGGTCTGCATTGCCAGCTACGACCATGACAAGCAGGGTGATTTGCAGGTTCTCAAGGGCATTTCCGAAGCGGCGATGAAGCTCGGTGGCGGCACGGGCAAGGGTCTTCTGATCGTCGACGACCTCGTCGACACCGGCAAGACTGGCAAGCTCGTCCGCGAGATGCTGCCCGATGCGCATTTTGCTACGGTCTACGCCAAGCCCAAAGGACGTCCGCTGGTCGACACCTTCATTACGGAAGTCTCGCAGGACACCTGGATCTTCTTCCCCTGGGACACTGCACTGTCCTACCACCCGCCGCTCCGCGACGGCGCGGCGTAAGCAAGCAGGCTGATCGGCCATGGCTGGACACGCTCGGTTGGCATGGTTCGGCTTCGTCGTCACCTTCGCGGCGACGCTGCTCACGGCTGAGGCCCGATGCCAGGATCGCCAGGCCTCGGCTCTCGACCCTGCCGTGATCGAGGACATCGTGGTCGGCAGCCGCGTTCTCGCCGACCTCGGCGTGCTTGATGGTTTTGGCCATGTCAGCGCCCGTGATCCCAAGGATCCCAATCACTTCCTGATGTCGCGCTCGCTGGCGCCGGCGCTCGTCAGCGCCGGCGACATCATGGAGTTCGATCTCGACGGCAATGCCGTCGATGCCAAGGGGCGCGGCGTCTTCCTGGAGCGCTTCATCCACAGTGAGATCTACAAGGCCCGGCCGGACGTCATGGCGGTCGTGCATACGCACTCGCCTGGCGTGATCCCCTTTACGATCAGCCAGGTCGGCTTGCGCCCCGTCTTCCACAATGCGGCGTTCCTCGCCGCTGGCGCGCCGGTCTGGGATATCCGCAAAGAATTCGGCGAGACCAACATGCTGGTCAGCAATTCGGCCATCGGCAAGGGGCTGGCGCTCGCGCTCGCCGACAAGTCGGTGGTGCTGATGCGCGGCCATGGCGATGCCACCGTCGGCCCGTCGGTAAAAGTCGCGGTTTTCCGCGCCTACTACACCGACGTCAATGCGCGGCTGCAATCACAGGCGATCGCGCTTGGCGGCGAGGTGAATTATCTGACGGAAGCCGAGGGCGCCAAGGCTGATGCGATCAATCTGCAGGTTCTCGACCGTGTCTGGAACCTGTGGAAAATGCGCGTCACCACGGCGCCACCAAAATAGTGCCGCTGCAAAACCGCGTCACGCCGACGGGCGAGATCATCGCCACCCCGCATCGCGGCATGTTCACGGGCAACCGCGGCATCATCCACGACCCCGCGACGAAGACGCTGCTCAGGAAGCGCTGGTCGACGCCGGCCTGGCTGACCTGCACGTGCGAATTCCGCGGCCGTCGCCGCGAGGTGATGGCAACGCGGAGCTGGACCGAGCTGTTCTTCCTGGATGAGGCCACCGCGCTCGCTGCCGGACATCGTCCCTGCTTCTATTGCCGGCGAGACGACGCCAATCGCTTCCGGGCCGCATGGGAAAAAGGCAATCGCGTGCATGATGTCCGCATGCACGACATCGACGCGGTGCTGCACCACGAGCGGCTCGATCACGGTAAGAAACGACTGCACGCGCTGCTGATGCCGCTCGACCAGCTTCCCGTCGGTGCGATGGTGAGCCAAGGCGAGGAGAGCTTTCTGGTGACGCAGGGCAGGGTGCTCTTGTGGTCGCCGGCGGGGTATGTGGAGGCGAAGCGTGACCTCGACGAAGGAATGCTGCTTACACCTCCCTCGACGCTGCGGGCGATCAATGCCGGATATGAACCCGTGCTCCATCCCAGCGCAAAGTCTGTTCCCTCCCCCCTTGCGGGGGAGGGCTAGGGAGGGGGTAGCCGCGGGCGAGGTCAGCGCTTGTGGCACCCCCTTCCCCGCAAGGGGGAAGGGAGTTCGGGCAGTGTCCTCGCCTCACGCAGCTTCGTTGCCCGGGTCGTATCTCGGTCGCGCGACCGCTGCCGGCAGCGCGATGCTGAGCATCAACCCAGCCTCTCGCGCGCGAGCGCGGCGCCGGCGCCGAGTGCCATCAGCTTAGCTTCCGCGATCTCCCGCCGCATCGGTGCCATGCCGCAATTGGTGGTCGCGATGATGTTGCTCTTGGGTACGAATTTCGACACCGCGTCGATCACCTGCACGACGTCGTCGGCCGTCTCGACCGTGTCGCTGGCAACATCGATAACGCCGGCCTGCACGATCTTGCCCTTCAAAAGCGCGAGCAGATCGAGCGGCACCTTGGAATTGCGGCATTCGATTGCAACCTGCTGGATCGAGCTGGCATCGATCGCGGGAAAGATCTGCTCATACTGCCGCCATTGGTTGCCTAGCGTTTCTTTCCAGTCGGTGTTGGCCTTGATGCCGTAGCCGTAGCAGATGTGCACGGCGGTTGCGCAAGTGAGGCCCTCAGCGGCACGCTCCAGAGCCTTGATGCCCCAGTCGTTGACCTCGTCCATGTAGACGTTGAAGGCGGGCTCATCGAACTGGATGAGATCGACGCCGTCGGCCTGCAGCGCTCTGGCTTCCGCGTTCAGAAGATCGGCGAAGGCAAAGGCCATCTTCACGCGATCGCCGTAGTAGCGGTCGGCGATGGTGTCGATGATGGTCATCGGGCCGGGCAGGGTGAATTTCAGCTTCTTCCTGGTGTGCGTCCGCGCCACGCGCGCTTCGAAGTGATGGACGCGATCTTTGAGCTGCAACGGCGCGACCACCTGCGGCACCATCGCCTTGTAGCGATCCTTGCGGATTCCCATCTCGACCTTGTGTGCGAAGTCGATGCCCTCGATCTTCTCGAGAAAGCCGTGCACGAAATGCTGCCGCGCCTGCTCGCCCTCGGTGACGATGTCGATGCCGGCGTCTTCCTGGACCTTCAGCCAGATCAGCGTCGCGTCGCGCTTGGCGCGCAGGAGCTCGTCGTCCTTCGATTTCCAGGGCGCCCAGAGCATGTTCGGCTCGGCGAGCCATTCAGGTTTCGGCAAGGAGCCGGCGATGGTGGTTGGAAACAGCATGGCGCCCTCCGCATCTGATGTCATTGCGCACCTTCCTGCCATGTCTTAACGTCGAGGTACAGAACGACAAAAGTCGCCCTCTATTCCGGCGAACAGGAAACCCCATGATCGAGTTCTTCTTCGACTGCTCGAGCCCCTGGACCTATCTCGCCTTCCACAACATCCAGCCGCTGGCAAAGGAGCTCGGCGTCGAGGTGTCTTGGCGGCCGATCCTGGTCGGCGGCATCTTCAACAGCGTCAACCCCAGCGTCTACGCGCAGCGCGAGAAGCCGGTGCCGTTGAAGGCGCGCTACATGCTGAAGGACCTCAACGACTGGGCGCGCTCGGCTGGCCTGTCGATCAAGATGCCGCCGACGGTGTTTCCGGTGAACAGCGTGAAGGCGATGCGCGGTTGCATCTGGCTCGGCAAGGATATGGTGCCATTTGCAACCGCGGTGTTCGAAACCTATTGGGACGCCGACAAGGATATCTCGCAGGACGCCGTTCTCGCAGACATCTGCAAGAGGCTCGGCGTCGACGCGCAAAAATTCTTCGCCGGCATTTCCGAGCAGGCGATCAAGGACCAGCTCAAGGCCAACACGGAAGAGATCGTTGCGCGTGGTGGCTTCGGCTCACCTACGATCTTTCTCGACAAGACCGACATGTATTTCGGCAATGACCGGCTGCCTCTGATCCGCGAGGCGCTGCTTCGTCGCAAGGCGAGTGCGGCTTGATGGTGCGGGCTGTCGTTTGCCGCGAGCTTGGCCCGCCCGAAAGCTTGCGGCTCGAAACCTTCCCGTCGCGACCGCTCGGGGACGGCGAGGTGCGGGTTGCGATCCGCGCCGCCGGCCTCAACTTTCCGGATATTCTGATGGCGGCCGGCGAATATCAGCTCAAGCCCGAGTTGCCGTTCACGCCGGGCGTCGAGGCCGCGGGCGATGTGACCGAGGTTGCCGCTGCGGCGCGCGGCGTTGCGGTGGGCGACAGGGTCGTCGTGAAGATGCGCTACGGCGCCTATGCCGACGAAGCGGTTGTCGTCAGCTCACAGCTCGTACCGATGCCGTCGACGTTCGACTACGCGGAAGGTGCGACTTTTCTCGCCGGCCACGGCACCGCCTATCATGCGCTGATCGATCGCGGCAAGGTCGAGCCTGGCGAGGTGCTGCTTGTGCACGGCGCCGGCGGCGGTGTGGGGTTAGCAGCGGTCGAGCTCGGCAAGATGCTGGGCGCGACGGTGATTGCCTGCGCGTCATCGGACGAGAAGCTTGCGATTGCGAAGGAAAGGGGAGCTGATCACCTCGTGCTCTATGCGCGCGAGCCGTTCCGTGATGCCGTCAAGCGCATCACCGACGGTCGGGGCGCCGACGTGGTGTTCGATCCGGTCGGCGGCGAGGTCTTCGAGAACTCGATGCGATGCATCGCGTGGGGCGCGCGCCTCCTGGTGATCGGCTTCACCGGCGGCATCGGCTCGGCGAAGACAAATCTGCTGCTGATCAAGGGGGCGAGCGTGCTGGGTGTGCGCGCCGGTGAAGCGGTGCGGAAGAATCCGGCGCTGGGCGAGGTGCGCCTCAAGGCGCTGCTCGCATGGGCCGAGGCGGGCAAGCTGCGGCCCAACGTCTCCCATCGCCTGCCGCTGCAGGATTACGCGAAGGCGATGCGGCTGCTCATCGACCGCAAGGCGATCGGCCGCGTGGCGCTGGTGATGGATTGAGGCAGCGTGGGGTGGGCAAAGGCGCTCTGGCGCCGTGCCCACCATCTCTCAACGATTTCGACAGAAGCGGTGGGCACGCGTTGCTTTGCCCATCCTACGATCCCGAACTACGCTCACGAACGCGTCGGGAAGCATCCGTTTTGCAGGAAGGCGATGGTGGCAGCGATCGCCTCCTCATTTCGTATCAGCCACGGATGCGAGGCGTGCACCACCATGTGGTCCGCCATGCCGTCGACCGTGGTGTTCGAGACCGCGACGCGCCCGTCGTGGGGGCGCGGCAGCAAGGCGCCGGCCACTGGATAGATCGAGCGGTCACCGGCGATAATACCGAGCGGATAGTCGATTGGCGGCAGCAGGGCCGCAGTCGCGACGTCGCGATGGGTGCCGAGCTGCTGTCCGGCCGGACCGAGGAACGCGCGGTAGGGGAAGGAGCCCATCAGGCGATCGGCGATCTCGCTGCCGCCATTGGGCGTTCCCAGCATCACGACGCGCCCGAGGTTTTGCATCCGGTGCCGCGCAAGATAGGCGCGCGCCACAAGGCCGCCCATGGAGTGGCAGACGAAATGCACGGAGCCGCCGACTGCGCCGGCAAACGAAACGATCGCGGGATGAATGTCGTCCGCGAGCTCTTGAAGCGCCCTGCGACGGCTGGCGTAGTCGAGGTTGAGCGTTGCGTAGCCGGCGCGTTCGATCGCCATTTCCATTTTGCGAAATGAGCGCGCCGTCCGGCTGATCCCGTGCAGGAGGACGACGCCGTCTTGCGGCATCGTCGGCTCCAGCCTCACTTGTACTCGCGCTCCGTCCACCACGGAAAATAGTCCGGCATGTCGCTCGACACCTTGTTCTTGAACTGCGCGGGACGCTTCTCCAGGAACGACATGACGCCTTCCTTGACGTCGTCGGAGCGGCCGCGGGTATAGATGCCGCGGCTGTCGACCTTGTGCGCTTCCATCGGATCGTCGGCGCCCATCATGCGCCACATCATCTGCCGGATCAGCGCGATCGACACCGGCGCGGTCTTGGCCGCGATCTCCTTTGCCAGCGCACGCGCGGTCGGCAGGAGGTCATCCGGTGGCACCACTTTACTCACCAGCCGCCCGGCCAGTGCCTCCTGCGCCGGGAAGACGCGGCCGGTGTAGCACCATTCGAGCGCCTGCGAGATGCCGACGAGGCGCGGCAGGAACCAGCTCGACGCAGCCTCCGGCACGATGCCGCGCTGGGAGAATACGAAGCCGAAGCGCGCCGCCTCCGAGGCAATGCGGATGTCCATCGCAAGCTGCATCGTGACGCCGATGCCGACCGCTGGCCCGTTCACCGCGGCAATCACCGGCTTCAGGCTCTTGAAGATGCGCAGCGTCACCTGGCCGCCGCCATCGCGCGCCTGCGGATCGCTGTAGTCGACCTGGCCGCTCGCGAGCCGCTTCACGGGACCGCGCCGCGCGTCGCGGTCGAAGGTGTCGGCGCCGGAGGAGAGATCGGCACCGGCGCAGAAGGCGCGGCCTTCGCCGGTGACGATGATGGCGCGGATGTTGTCGTCCCTGTCGGCCGCGTCGAACGCCTCGATCAGCTCCGCCTGCATTTTCGCGTTGAATGCGTTGAGCTTCTCCGGCCTGTTCAGCGTGATGGTCAGGATCTCGTCGGCGACCTCGTATTTGATCGTCTCATACGCCATGGTGGTTTCCTTCCCTTTGGACTTCTTGAATCAATTCTGTCATTGCCGGGCTTGACCCGGCAATCCATCTTTCGAGAAGGATGGATGCGGGGGGGCGAGCCCGCGCATGACAATTTGTGCTGCGTCGCTATTTCGCCGGCGGCGACGGCCAGGGCCTTTGAGCACCGCGCAGGCCCTCGAATGCCTTGGCCAGGCCAAGCACGCCGATGTCGTCGAAGCGGCGGCCGACGATCTGCACGCCGATCGGAAAACCCTTGGCGTCGAAGCCGCCATTGATGGAAATTGCCGGATTCTCCGACATATTCCACGGCACGGTATAGCAGATGTGCTCGAACGGCTTCATGGGATCGTTGGTGGGCGAGGCGAGCTCCGCTGGGAAATTCACGTTCGGCGCGGTCGGCGAGATCACATAGTCTAGCTCGCAGAACAGCTTTGCCGCGGCCGTGCGGATCGCCATGGTCTGGTTGAAGCCGTGGATCACCTCGACGCCGGAGAGCCTCGCGCCGGACTCGCCCCATTTGAAGATGTAGGGCAGCACCTTGGCTTGCTCGGCAGGTGCGAGCTTCGAAAGATCGTCCCACATCCGCGCACGCCAGAAATTGTCGAGGCCATCGAGCATCTCGCGCGTCAAGATGCCGTCGACCTCGGTGACGACGGCGCCGGCGGATTCGAACGCCTTGGCGGCTTTCACCGCGACGTCTCGCACCGGCTTTTCCAATGGCAGGCCGACGCCGAGATCGAGCATCAGCCCGATGCGCAGTTTTCGCGCCGATTTTTCCAGAGTCTTCCAGTTGATTGTGTCGGTGGGCAGGCTCATGCCGTCGCGGCGGTCCGGCTTTGCGATCACGCTCATCATCAGCGCGCAATCGTCGACGGTGCGGGTCATCGGCCCTGCGACACGGCCGACATATGCCGGATCGATCGGCACGCGGCCGAAGCTCGGCTTCAATCCAACGAGGCCGCACCAGCCGGCCGGCAGCCGCACCGAGCCGCCGATATCGGTGCCGAGATGCAGGGGACCGTAACCGGCCGCGGCAGCGGCGCCGGCACCCGCACTCGAGCCGCCGGGATTTTTCGAAAGGTCCCAGGGGTTGCGCGCCAGCGCGTGGAAGCTGGAAAGTCCCGACGACAGCATGCCGTAATCCGGCATGGTGGTCTTGGCGAAGATGATCGCACCGGCTTCGCGCAGGCGCGCAGCCGGCGGGGCATCCTTCGCCGCCGGCACGAGCTTCACGCTCGCCGCGCCCAGCGGCACCGGCACGCCCTTGGTCGCGATGTTGTCCTTTACCGTGACCGGCACGCCGTCGAGCGGACCGGACGGCTCGCCGCCGGACCAGCGCGCGGTCGAGGCCTTTGCGGCCTCGCGCGCGCCGTCGGGATCGAAGGCGTAGAGCGCCTTGAGGTGCGGCTCCCACGTTGCAATATGCGCGATCAAATCGTCGAGGACCTCGCTCGGCGAGAACTGCCTGGCCTTGTAGCCCGCGATCAGATCGACCGCGGACAGATCGTGCAGCGAGGTGACCTTCTCGTCGGCGCGGTGCTTATGCATGGCCGCCGACCGGCATGCGGGTCTCGATGATGCGGGCGAACATGCTGGCGCCGATCGGCAGGATCTTGTCGTCGAGCACGAAGCCGGGGTTGTGCACCGGCACGGAGCCGTCATGGCCGACCCAGAAATAGGCGCCAGGGATGGTCTGCAGCATGTCGGCGAAATCCTCGCTGCCCATCTTCGGCTGGGTGCGCGTGATCACCTTGGCGGGGTCGACGACGGTGCGCGCGACCTCTTCGACGACCTTGGACTGCTCGACCTGGTTGACCAGGACGCCGAAGGTGTCGCGAATGTCGACATCGATCTCGCATTGATAGGCAGCCGCGATGCCGGCGCAGATCGTGCGGATGCGTTCGCTGATCAGGATGCGGACGTCATTCGAGAAGGTGCGGATGGTGCCGCAAAGATGCGCCTCGCCGGGGATGACGTTGTAGGCCGACCCCGCATGGATCTGGGTGATGGACACCACCGCGGCCTGGAGCGGCTCGACGTTGCGGCTGACGACGGTCTGGATCGCCTGCGCCAGCGTGGTTGCGATGATCACAGCGTCCTTTGAGCGCTCGGGCATCGCACCATGTGCACCATAGCCAGTGATGCGAAGATCGAAGAAGTCGGCGCTGGCCATGGCCGGACCCGGCAGGATCGCAATCTCGCCGTGGTTGAGGTCGGGCGCGTTGTGCAGGCCGTAGAGCTCGTCGCAGGGAAATTTCTCGAACAGCCCGTCCTTGATCATGGCGCGCGCGCCGCCGAGGCCTTCCTCGGCCGGCTGGAAGATCAGATGCACGGTGCCGTCGAAGTTCCTGGTCTCGGCGAGATAGCGCGCGGTGCCGAGCAGCATGGTGGTGTGACCGTCATGGCCGCAGCCGTGGAAGCGGCCGGGAATGGTGGAGCGCCATTTCAGATTGGTGTTCTCTTCCATCGGCAGCGCGTCCATATCCGCGCGAAGGCCAATGCGTTTGTTGCCGGTGCCCTTGCCCCTGATGACGCCGATGACGCCGGTGCCGCCAAGGCCGCGATGCACCTCGATGCCCCAGCTCTTCAGCTTGTCTGCGACGATGCCGGAGGTGCGGACCTCCTCGAAGCCGATCTCGGGATGGGCGTGCAGGTCGCGGCGGATGGCGGTGAGTTCGTCGGCATAGCCGTCGATGCGGTCGATGGTGGGCATCTTGTCCTTGATTTCTTGGCGTGACGGAGGTGTGAAAACCGCCCATTCGGTTTGATGCGGATGCGAGCGACGTTACGCACCTTTGCGGCAAGAGCAAGCAAGCGAGGCCATCGCACTGCGCATGGCCTCAAGCTGTTTTGGGAATGTGTGCGACGCGTCGCTTTTATTGGGGCCGACAAGCAGCCACATCTTCAGTGTCGTCCCGGCGAAGGCCGGGTCCTGGCTTTCGGCAGGACGACATTGGGGAGGAATGGTGCCTCTCCACTCTCGACGTTGCGTGGGGGCGGCTACGCCGTTGCCGCCACGCCTTCCACCGGCCGGAAATTGGCGAAATCCCAGCCGCGGCCTGGCGCCGCATCGAGCAGGGACTTGGTGTAGGCTTCCTTCGGATGCGTCAGCACTTCTGCTGCCGGGCCCTGTTCCACCACGCGGCCGTGCTGCATCACGACGACCTCGTCGCAGATTTGCGCGGCAACGCGCAGGTCGTGGGTGATGAACAGGATCGCGATGCCGAGCCGCTTCTGGATCTCGTCGAGAAGTTCCAGCACCTGTGCCTGCACGGAGACGTCGAGTGCGGAGACCGCTTCATCCGCAACCAGCACGTCGGGATCGAGCGCGAGCGCGCGTGCAATGGCGATGCGCTGGCGCTGGCCGCCCGAAAACTGGTGCGGATAGCGCGCCACCGCATCAGCCGGCAGGCCGACCAGCTCCAAGAGCTCACGCGCCCGCTTCAGCGCATCGACCCGCGAGACGCCGTAGTTGATCGGCCCCTCAGCGATGCTTTCGCCGACGCTGACGCGCGGGTTGAGCGAGCGGTAGGGATCCTGGAACACGATCTGGATCTTTTGGCGATGCGGCTGGAGCAGCCGCCGCGACAGGTCGGAGATTTCGCGGCCCGCGAGGCGCACGCCGCCGGAGGTCGGATCGATCAGGCGGACGATGCAGCGCGCCACCGTCGACTTGCCCGAGCCGCTTTCGCCGACGATGCCGAGGGTGCGGCCCTTGCGAAGCGTCAGGGTGACCTTGTCGGCGGCGACCACCTCTCGGCCTTTGCCGAAGAACGTGCGCTCGCGATAGACCTTGCTGAGGTCGTTGGCCTCCAGCACCACCGGCTCCTTGGTTTCGGGCCGCGCCGCGCGCGGCACCAGGCTCGGCACCGAGGCGAGCAGGTTGCGGGTGTATTCCATCGTGGGATTGCGCAGCACGGAATCAAGCGTGCCGGTTTCGACCAGGCGGCCCTGCCGCATCACTGCGACGCGGTCGGCAATTTCCGCGACCACGCCCATGTCGTGGGTGATGAACAGCACGGCAGTGCCGTGGTCGCGCTGGAGGTCGCGGATCAAGGTGAGGATTTGCTTCTGCGTGGTGACGTCGAGCGCGGTGGTCGGCTCATCGGCGATCAGCAGTTTCGGCTCCAGCACCAGCGCCATCGCGATCATGATGCGCTGGCGCTGGCCGCCGGAGAGGCGGTGCGGAAAGGAGGCGAAGATGCGCTCGACCTGCGGCAGCCGGACCTGCTCCATCATCTCCAGGATGCGCTTGCGCCGGGCTTTGGCGTCGAGACTGGTGTGGGCGCGCAGCACCTCGTCGATCTGGCGGCCGACAGGAACGACCGGGTTGAGCGCGGTCATCGGCTCCTGGAAGATCATCGCCATTTGCGTGGCGCGCAACTGCCTCAGGCGGCGGTCCGTTGCGGTGAGGAGTTCCTCGCCGACGAGCTTGACGCTGCCGCCGGTCGGCCTCAGCGAGCCCTTCTGCAACAGGCCCATCACGGTGAGCGAGGTCACCGACTTGCCGGAGCCGCTTTCGCCGACGAGGCACAGCGTCTCGCGCTCGCGCACCTGGATGGAGATGCCGTCGATGATCTTCGGGCCATTCGGCGTCTTGCCGATGGAGACGGTGAGGTCGTTGATGTCGAGGACGGTGTTGGTCATCAAATTACTCCGTCGTCATTGCGAGGAACTCGCGACAAAATTGCGAGGCAATTTTGCGTTGAGCGACGAAGCAATCCAGAATCTTTCCGCGGATACAGCCTGGATTGCTTCGCGGAGCTTGTCATCGGGCCGCGCTTCGCGCGGACCCGGTGGCTCGCAATGACGGAACAAGGGGAGGGGCGGCGAGACAAATCACTTGCCCTCCCGCTGCTTCATGCGGGGGTCGAGTGCATCGCGGGCGGCGTCGCCGATCAGATTGATGCTGAGGATCGCGAGCGACAGCAACAGGCCCGGCCAGAAGATCAGCGAGGGCTTGATCTGGAAGAACTGGCGTCCCTCGGCCATGATGTTGCCCCAGGTCGGCGTCTCCGGCGAGATGCCGGCGCCGAGGAAGGAGAGGATGGCTTCTGTGAGGATCGCGGAGGCGCAGACATAAGTACCTTGCACGATCAGCGGCGCGATCGTGTTCGGCATCAGGTGGCGCCACATGATCTTCGGCAGGGAAGAGCCGACCGAGATCGCCGCTTCCACGTAAGGCTCTTCGCGCGCCGACAGGACGACGGAGCGCACCAGGCGCGCCACGCGCGGAATCTCCGGAATCGTGATCGCGACCAGTACGGTCCAGATGCTGGCGCCCGACAGCGATACGACGGCAATCGCGAGCAGGATGCTCGGCATCGCCATCAGACCGTCCATGACGCGCATCATGATGGAATCGACCAGCTTGAAGAAGCCTGCAACGAGGCCGATCGCCAGACCAATGGCGATCGACAAAACCGCGGAGCCGATGCCGATCAGCAGCGAGACGCGGCCGCCATAGATCACGCGCGACAATAGATCGCGGCCGAAGGCGTCGGTGCCGAGCAGGAATTGCGCCGAGGCCGGCTTCAGCCGCTGCGAGGGCGCGAGCAGGACCGGATCATGCGGCGCGATCAGCGGCGCAAGGATCGAGATCAGTGCGATCAGCGCGAGGCAGATCGTCGCAGCCGCGATGATCGGCGTCGACGTGAGGAAACCGAACCGCGGCCGTAGCGGCGAGGTGATGGGGATGGACGACTGGGGAAGAGTACCAACCGACATGCTCGAGCCTCAATACCTGATCCGCGGATCAAGGAGGGTGTAGGCGACGTCGATCAGGAGGTTGACGACGACATAGATCAGCGACGTCAGCAGGATCATGGCCTGGATCACCGGATAGTCACGCGCCAGCACCGCATCCACCGTGAGGCGGCCGATGCCGGGAATGTTGAACACGCTTTCGGTGACGACGACGCCGGAGATCAGGAGCGCAAAGCCGGTGCCGATCACGGTGATCACGGGTACCGCGGCATTGCGCAGCGCATGCCGCATCATCACCGCGACCTCGCCAATGCCCTTGGCCCGTGCGGTACGCACATAGTCTTCGCCGAGCACGTCGAGCATCGCCGCCCGCGTCATGCGCGCGATCAGCGCGATATAGATGAAGGACAGTGCGCAGGTCGGCAGGATGATGCGCTCGAAGAACGGTCCGAAGCCGGCCGTGATGCTCTTGAAGCCTTGCACCGGCACCCAGCGCAGGTCGATTGCGAAAATCTCGATCAGGACATAGCCGACCACGAACACCGGCACGGAGAAGCCGAGCACCGAGAGGCCCATCACGAAGCGGTCGATCCAGGTGCCGTGCTTCCAGGCCGCGATCACGCCGAGCGGCACGGCGACGACGACGGCGAGGATGATGGTGGAGAGCGCGATCGAGATCGACGGCTCGACGCGCTGGCCGATCATCTTCAGCACCGGCAGGTTGGAGATCAGAGATGTCCCGAGATCGCCGTGCAGCAGCTTGTTGATCCAGGTGATGAACTGCACGATCAAGGGGTCGTTGAGGCCGAGCGAGGCGCGAATGCGCTCGAGCCGCTCGGGCGTCGCGTTGTCGCCGGCGAGGATCGCGGCGGGATCGCCCGGGGTGAGCCGGAGCAGCAGGAAGACGAACAGCGCGACCACGCCCATCACGGGAACGGCGGCGAGGATGCGACGAACGAGATATCCGAGCAAGTTGGATCCGTCAGATTGGAGTCAAACCGGCAGCGCCCGCCATCATGGCATGGTTCTGCCTGTGACCCAAATTCAGCAATTCCCATGCCATTGTGGTCGCGCTTTGTGCGACGCAGCCAACTCGCTTTGCGAGACCCCACAGTGTCGTTCCGGGTTCGCATCTTCGACGCGCCGCGGAATGACGGCTGCGCCGTCACGCCAGCGTCGCGAGCAGCCCCGCCATCAATCGGCCGCGCTCGGCGAGACTGTCGATCTCGATGTGCTCGTCGAGCGTGTGGGCATTGGCGCCACGCACGCCGAGGCCGTCGAGGGTCGGGATGCCCATCGCGCCGGTGAAATTGCCATCGGAGCCGCCGCCGGCACTGGCATGCGGCAGCTCGGCGCCGAGCTCGCGTGCGATGCCGCGCGCCTTCTCATAGAGTGCCATGGTGCCGGCATCCGGTTCCCACACCGGGCGGGTGACGCCGCGCGTCACGTTGAAGCTCACGTCGTTGGCTGTGCCCGACAACGCCAGCATCTTCTCTACCCCACGGTCGAGGTCGGCCTGGCGCTTGGCCATCGAGAGCGCTTCGCCGGTGCAGGTGGTGGCGACGCAATTGACCCACTGTCCGCCATGCACGATGCCAACCGAGAAGGTGCAATCCTCCGTGGTCATCGCGTCGATCGCGAGGATCTGCCTGGCCATTTCCCGTATCGCTGAACGACCCGACGAGAGCGTCGCGCCGGCGTGGCTTGGCCGACCCGTTGCTTCGAGGTTGAAGCGCGCGATCGCGTAGCGGCCGGTGACGACGCCGTTGTCGGGACGGCCCGGCTCGGGCACCAGAACGTATTTATTGCGGGCAGCCTCGGCCTCGATGATGTCGCGGGTCGATGGCGTGCCGACTTCCTCGTCGGGCGTGAACAGCACTGTGATCGGCAGCGGCGTTACGAAGGAGGCGCGGGCCAATTGCCTGATGGCTTCGAGCGAGAGGTAGTTGCCGCCCTTCATGTCGAAGATGCCGGGGCCGTAGCACTTGTTGCCCTCGCGCCGCCATCTCAGCTTCTCGATGGTGCCGACGGGGTGCACGGTGTCCATGTGCCCGGCGATCAGGATGCCGGGCTCGCCTTGCTTCGGATGGGGAAAGCGTGCGCGCACGGCGCCGCCAAAACCTTGTCGTCCGGCGATGCGCTCGATCGTCGCACCCATGATCGCCATGTCGCGCGCAGCGAGGTCGAGCATGCGGTTCACGGCAGCCGCGTCCCAGGTCGGGCTTTCGCACTCGACCCATGCGCGCAGACCTTGCAGCATCACTTCGGAATCGAACGGAAGGTTGGCTGGATTCATGGATGGCCTCTTCAGGCTTCGCACGCGCGGAACGTGCGTTGCAGTGCAGTCAGGAAACGACCGGTGAAACTCGTTGTAGAGCGAAACGCGTAAACACGGAGCCCGTACGCGCGCTTGCATGGGCATGCAGCGAAAGCGGATTGACGCCCTCGATGCGCTCTGCAAGTCTCGAAAAGAAAAAGGTATCGCATGAGGTTGGTTCGCCTAAAGAACGATCCGAATGCTCAACCAATAACCTGCCTTTGACCAGTTTCACGTCAGGAGAAACTTCGATGTTCCACTTCTTGCGCCGGGGACGCAGCGCAATCGTCTCCAAACTCGCGCTGTCGGCCGTCGCGCTCACCGCACTGGGCTCGCCGGTCCTTGCCGCAGGCAAGACCATCACGGCGGTGATGCACTCCGACCTCAGGATCATCGATCCCATCTTCACCACGGCCTACATCACTCGCGATCATGGCTACATGGTCTACGACACGTTGATCGCGACCGATTCGAATTTCAAGATCCAGCCGCAGATGGCGGACTGGAAGATCTCCGACGACAAGCTCACCTACACCTTCACGCTGCGCGACGGTTTGAAATGGCATGACGGCACGCCCGTGACGGCCGAGGACTGCGTCGCCTCGCTGCAGCGCTGGGCCAAGGTCGACGGCATGGGCCAGAAACTGATGGACTTCACCGCCAGCCTCGAGGCGACCGATGCCAAGACCATCACGCTGAAGCTGAAGGAGCCCTACGGCCTCGTGCTCGACTCCATCGGCAAGCCGTCCTCGCGCGTCGCCTTCATGATGCCGAAGCGCCTCGCCGAGACGCCGCCGGACAAGCAGATCCCCGAGCAGATCGGCTCCGGTCCCTTCAAGTTCGTGCAGGCTGAGTTCCAGCCGGGCGTGAAGGCGGTCTACGAGAAGAACACCGATTACGTGCCGCGCAAGGAGCCGTCGAGCTGGACCGCCGGGGCTAAGGTGGTGAAGGTCGACCGCGTCGAGTGGATCACGATGCCGGACTCGCAGACCGCGGTGAACGCGCTGCAATCGGGCGACATCGATTTCATCGAAAATCTGCCGTACGACATGCTGCCGATCCTGGAGGCGAACAAGGAACTCACGATCGAGGTCTCGAACAAGTTCGGCTTCCAGACGCTCGGACGGATGAACTTCCTTTATCCGCCGTTCGACAACGTGAAGCTGCGCCGAGCTGCCTTGCTGGCGATGAACCAGAAGGACGTGCTCGACGCGCTCGTCGGCAACCCGAAATACCAGAAGGTCTGCGGTGCCTTCTTCGTGTGCGATACGCCGCTTGCGACCGACGCCGGCGCCGAGACCCTGATCAAGGGCAATGGCATGGCGGAAGCCAAGAAGCTGCTCGCCGAGGCCGGCTATGACGGCACGCCGGTCGTGATCATGGGACCCGGCGACGTCACCACGCTGAAGGCGCAGCCGATCGTGGTGGCGCAGCTGCTGCGTGAAGCCGGATTCAAGGTCGACTTTCAGGCGACCGACTGGCAGACCGTGGTGAGCCGTCGTGCCAGCCAGAAGCCGCCGAAAGAGGGCGGTTGGAACATGTTCTTCACCAACTGGGTCGCCGCCGACGTCTCCAACCCGATCGCCAATCTCTCGATCGGCGGTCAGGGCAAGAAGGGCGGCTGGTTCGGCTGGGCGGAGGACGCCAAGATCGAACAGCTCAAGGATGCCTTTGTGCGTGCGGGCTCGCTCGACGAGCAGAAGAAGATCGCTGCCGACATCCAGCAGGAGGCCTACGAGCAGGTGATCTACATCCCGCTCGGCCAATATCTGCTGCCGAGCGGCTGGCGCAAGTCGCTCACCGGTGTGCTGGATGGCCCGGCAACGCCGGTCTGGTGGAACGTGGACAAGTCCGAGTAGGGCACGACCCTTTCCGAGCGGACGAGGCTGAAACTGGCCGGGGCAGTTGCCCCGGCCAGTTTTTTTGTGTGCGGCGAGCTGCGCCTTTAACCGTTCCAGTTTCCGATCGTTGCTATTTGTTCCGTTGGCTGAAATAGATGGCGCCGCTCCGCCGCTTCTTTTCCTCGGTCGATTCGAAATGACGTGCCGATAGATTTTGCATTCCAGGCGATGGCCGAACGCTCGGACCGCGCGCCTGCGCGCTGGCGCCGTCCTTTCCTGCATTGGCTCGACGGTGTGGAGGCCGGCTGGGCCGTGCCGCTGCTGCTCGCGGCCTTCACCGCAGTCTGGACGCTCTATCTCGTGGTCGCCTATTTCGGCGCCGGTCTGCATCCCGATACGCTTGAGGCCTGGACGCTGGGTCGGCATTTTGCCTGGGGTTATCCAAAACATCCGCCGCTGATGGGGTGGGTAGCGGCCACCTGGACCGCGATCTTCCCTTTGAGCGACTGGTCGATGCAGTTGATGGCGATGACGAATGCCGCGCTGGCGTTGTGGTTCGTCGACCTGATCTCGCGCCGCTTCGTGAGCGGCCACAAGCGCATTCTGGTGCTGCTGCTGTTGATGCTGACGCCGGCCTATCAATTCCACGCCCAGCGCTTCAACGCCAACAGCGTGCTGCTGGCGACCTGGCCGCTCGCGACCTTCTGCTTCCTGCGTGCCTACGAGACGCGCGCGGCGCGCTGGGCCGTTGCCGTGGGTCTTGCGACGGCGCTGGCGATGGTCGGAAAATATTATTCGGTTTTCCTGGTCGCGAGCTTCGTGCTGGCTGCAGCGACGCATCCGGCGCGGCGAGCCTATTTCGCTTCGGCTTCGCCCTGGATCTCCGCCGTCACGGGTCTTCTGGCTCTATCGCCGCATCTTCACTGGCTCGCGACCACGGGTGCCCCGACCTTCTCTTACGCCTTGGCGCATGCCAATGCCGACCTCGCCACGGCATTGGGCGAGGTGAAGTCGTTTGCGCTTGGGCTCGTCGCGGCGATGAGCGCGGCAGCGGTCACCTGGGTGATGATTGCGGGAGACCGCTTGAAGCGCCTGCCGGCCGACTTCGGCGCGATGGATCCGGGATTGAAGCTGCTGTTCTACGTCGCGCTCGGCACGTTGCTCTTTCCGATGCTGACCTCGCTCGCCGTGGGCACCGACCTGCCGTCGCTATGGGCCCTGCAGGGCCTGTTCCTGTTCGTCGTGCTGATCGTGTGCGGCACGCGCTATCCGATCGAGCGCTTCTATGCCGTCAATGCTACGGTGTTGGTTGCGGGCGTCAGCGTCGTTGCCCTCGTGGTCGTGGCCCCCATCCATGCCCTCTACCGCAACGCGCACGGCTATGAAGAGGGCCGCGAATATTATCACGAGGCGGCCGCCGAGCTCACGCGGCAGTGGCGCGATCTCACCGGCGTGCCGCTGTTAGCCGTCAGCGGCGACGATGCGCTCGCTTTTGCCGCCGCCTTCTACAGCCCCGATCGTCCGCAGTACTCGCGGCCGTTCGCCTATCAATATACATGGGGCCTGCCTCGCAAGAGAACGCTGGAGCGTGGCTGGGCGGCGCTGTGCTTCCGCGACCAGCCCGATTGCCTTCGCTGGATGGAACAGACGTCTGCGCGTGCCGGGGATTTCGTTCGGCGCGAATTCAGCCTTCAGGCGCAACTGCTCGGCCAGGGCGGCGTAACGCGCAAGCTGGTCCTGCTGCTCGTCCCGCCGCATGATGATGTGACCGAGCCGCCTGCGAGCACTGCGGATGATTTCAGCGCAAGCAAGCGCGCGCCGCGATAACGCAGTTTCTCAGCGATAGCGCGCTTTCTCAACAATGGCTGTCGCGGAGCTGCTCGAGCCCTTCGCTTGCGAAGGGCAGGGTGGTCTCTTGCCGTTCCCTGTTATCCTGTTCGACCTCCTCGGCGTTCTTGGCCGGTTGGTTCTTGGTCTTCGGTTCCATGTCGTAACTCCGATTGCTGCATGACAACATGGGGGAGCGGGCGAAGTTCCCCGCGCGCGGCTCAAGCGTTCGCGCGATAATGCGGCTGGAACAGCCGGCCCTTCTCCACGATGGCGACGACGGCGAGCGCGGCCAGCGTGCACAGGAAGAAGCCGGCCGAGAACGGCAGCAATGTTCCGTTGAAACTCTGGCCGATCGTCATGCCGACAACGATGCCGAACAGCGTCGTGATCGAGCCGTAGAGCGAGGAGGCGGTGCCGGCGATGTGGCCCTGCGGCTCCATCGCCAGCGCGGTGAAATTGGCGATCATCATGCCGAACGAGAACATCATCAGTGCCGAGAGCGCCATGAACAGCCACAGCGGCAGCACGTGCAGGCTCGCGGTGAGCAGCATGAGGCCGGCGACGAGCGCGTAGCCGACCAGCGCACCGTGCGAGATCACGCGCATGCCGAGGCGGCCGACGAGCCGCGCATTCGCAAAGCCTGCGATGGCAGTGCCGGCAGCGATCGCCGCGAAGGCGAGCGGAAAATAATGGCCCAGATGGTAGATGCCGGTGAACACCTGCTGCGCACAGAACACGAAGGCGAACAGCGAGCCGATGACGAAGCCCGCGGCGATCGCGTAGCCGAGCGTCTGCCGGTTGGTCAGCGTCTGGCGGAAGGCGTCGAGCACCTCGCGCGGCGCCAGTGACTTCCGCTCGCTCTCGGGCAAGGTCTCCGGCAGGCGCAGCACGGTCCAGCCGAGCGCGAGCAGGCCATAGGCCATCAGCACGATGAAGATGCCTCGCCAATGCGTCACCAGCAGCACGGCTTGTCCAAAGGATGGTGCGATCACGGGCACGGCGATGAACACCATCATCGCCAGCGACATCACGCTCGCCATGCGCCGGCCGACATAGCAGTCGCGCACGATCGAGGTTGCGATCACCCGCGTCGCCGAGGTGCCGAGCCCCTGCAGCGCGCGCGCCAGCAGCAGCGTTTCGAACGAGGGCGCCGCGACCGCGAGCACGCTCGCGATCGCATAGACCGTCATGCCGCCGAGCAGCACCGGCCGTCGGCCGAACCGGTCCGATAGCGGCCCCATCACGAACTGCCCGGCGCCGAACCCGATCAGGAATGTCGACAGCACGAGCTGGAGATGGTTGGCGACGGGAATATGAAAAGCAGCACCGATGTTCGGCAGCGCCGGCAGCATCATGTCCATCGCGAGCGGATTCAGCGCCATGATGGCGGCGATCACGACGACGAATTCCGGAAACCCCATCGGGCGGTGTCCCGAGGACACCCAACTGTCGGCATTGACGTCGGACAAGGAAGCTACCTCTGCATTCGCAGAGGCCTATGTAGCGGGACTGTTGCGGCGCACAAGCTGCGTTTTGGGATGGCAGGTAGGCGAGGTGGGAGGAAGGCGCGTGGGGTATTGGCCGTCGCTCGTCATAGCCGCGCTGAACAGAACGCGCCTGCTCGGTGGTTGATGCAGGTCTCACCGCCTCGTCAAGAAGAGGCCCCTGATTTCCGGGCTCGGGCTCTGCTCTCCCAGCGATCGAGCATTTGTCCCAAATCGCCGAGCTCGGCGGGAGAAGTTTCCGGGCGAGATATAGCTTCATTCGAGTTCGCCGGCCGCACCCATTCGGGCTCCACATAGCCCTTCCACCTGCGCGCCTGTTCGCGTCGTCTACGCGAGAGATGATCGCGCGTGAAATAGCCGGCGGCGAAGGACATCGACAGAAGGATCAGGAGGACAAGAAGGCCCAGCACCAAACTTTACTCCACTTCTTTCCGGGAGAACGACAAGGGGTATCAGGATGAGGAGCAATTGCAAAACGTATCGCGCTTTTCATTGGCAGAAACTTGGCCAAGTTGGGGAAGGTGCAGAGCTGGGCGCGATCAGGTCTGAATTCTGTCCTCGGGACGCAAGCCGCGCCGGCCGCGAGGCCAAATCAGTTGCTAAGGCGAGCGAGAAGACCGCGTCGCGTCTTGCTTGCAGCATAGGCAGACTGGCGAAGCCCCATCGCTCTTCGCCGTCGCAATTGTCCCTTAGGGCTCCGATGCGTGTGAAGTATTTCACACACACGCTTGTCTTACTCATCGTTGCTGTGCAAGTTCATTAATTCGGTGATCGAATCCAGCCCAGCAGGGAGGGTTCGATGCGCGACAATAGCTTCGATCGGACGATTGAACGGAACTACCTTCAGAAATGGCGGTTCCTGATTGCTGAGTAT